>JALSTG010000088.1 GCA_026983875.1 Campylobacteraceae bacterium | reverse complement strand
GAAGATCCTCTCTGCCTCCAGCCCCAAATCCACCGCCAGATGTGCGGCAAAGGCCGCGATCTCGTCCCGGACCTTCACCTCCTCCTGAAGCCGGGGATTGACCACCCGCAGATCCCACTCCAGGGCTACCGCCTTGCGGTAGTGATCCTCGTAATACTCCAGCGGGTGGCCCACCTGCAGCGGCGTCGTTACCGCCATCCAGCGCCGGTCAACCTCTGCCCAGTACTCCACCAGCTCGTCGGGATCGGTGTGGAGAAAGGCCCGTTTGAGTGCCCGAAAATACTCCAGCCATGCCTCCTTCTGCCCCCAGACCTCATCTTCCAAGGCTTCCAGCGAGTCGATCAGCGCTCCCAGGGCTTCCTCCACTTCGGCAATCTCCTCGGCAAAGGCCTCCGCATAGGCGACCCGGCGGTAGCCCTCGCCCTCGGGAACCAGCACCGAATAGCAACGGTCCGCCTCCCCTCCCCCTCTGCGATCAAGTAGCTGCTCTTCCCGAAGCATCTCGTAGATCTTCTCCTCATCACCGTTGAAGAGACGCAGCAGGTCCCGATTGATCCCCGTGATGATGTGAGAGGTCCAGCCGTTCTGCCAGCGGGTCATGGCCAGACCTACGGCATGGACTCCCTCGATCAGCGTGCGATAAAAGGGGGTCAGCCACTTTTGCTCTTCCATCAAGGAGAGGAGCGACTCGAAACGCTCCAGGTGAAAATCACTGACGAAGAAATAGGCCTTCTCCTTGGCGGAAATGATCTGTTCCTCCTCAAAACCTGCCCGCTTCATCATCTGTTCCAGAGCATCTTCTCTGAGATTGACGATCCGCTGCAGCGCCGCCATGCGGTGTTCGGGAGTCTCCTCCAGTCCTATCAACTCCAGCAGGGCCCGCACCTTCGCCTCCGCTTCGGGATGGGGCTCTCCTTTTGCCAGACGCATATAAGTCCCCAGCTCCTCCTGCCGCCGCTGCAGTTCATTATAAAGCTCCTGAAGATCGCGCATAAATTCTTCGCGTGTCATGATTTTTCCCTTTATTTTTTCATGCTCTCCAAAGACAGTTGGCCTCCGGTTCATCTCGCCATCAGATCGATCAACGGTCGTACCCGTTCGATCGCCTTGGCGCGGTGGGAGATTTTCACCTTGACCGACTCCTCCAGTTGCCCGAGGGTCCGATGGTATCCTTCCGGGATAAAAATGGGATCGTAGCCAAATCCTTTGTCACCCCGCACCTCGTCGATCACTTCGCCATGCATCCAACCGTGGACTACCTGCTCGCCCCGCTCCCCGACAACGGCGATCGCCGCGGTGTAATAAGCGGGAGCGTGCCGCACTCCCCGGGCTTTCAAGGCGTCGATCAGTTTTTGGAGATTTTCCCTGTCGCTGGCTCCCGCTCCGGCATAGCGGGCCGAGTAGATCCCCGGCGCCCCGCCCAATAGCGGGACGCTGATGCCGCTGTCGTCGCTGATGACCAACCAACCCGGCCCCAGCTTTTCGTAGAGCGCCCGCGCCTTGAGAAGCGCATTCCCAGCGAAGGTCTCTGCATCCTCCACGATCTCAAAAGGCTCCGTCACTTCGTCCAGAGCCAGAATTTCCTCGCCGAAAGCCTCTCTAAACTCCCGTAATTTCCCTCGATTGCCGCTTGCCAGAACCATTTTCATATCTTTAACCCTCGTTAAACGAAATTCTCACTATAATTTGGCCGATTTTGACGAAAATATTGCAGGATGTTTTAATATTTCCATCAATTTCACTGAAATCTATGGAAAATTATAGCTTAGAAAGGATTGAGCTCCATGAAACCTATCATCGCGAAAACCTGGCATTTGAGCCTCATCATCGGTCTACGCTTTCTCGGTCTCTTCGTCGTCATGTCGGTCCTCTCCGCTTATGCCAAGGACCTTCCCGGCGCTACCGCCACCCTCGTCGGCCTTGCCGTGGGCGGCTACGCCCTGACCCAGGCGGCCTTCCAGGTCCCTTTTGGCGTCCTCAGTGACAAAATCGGTCGGAAGAAAGCGATCCTCATCGGCTTGCTGATCTTTGCCGGCGGCTCGGTCATGGCAGGAATGGCCACCGATATCTACACCCTCCTTATCGGCCGTTTCCTTCAGGGAGCCGGAGCCATCGGCGCCGTCATTATCGCCATGATCTCGGACCATGTTCGGGAGGAGGAACGGGCCCACGCCATGGCTGTCATGGGCATGGTCATCGCCCTGGCCTTCACCGCCGCCATGATTATCGGGCCGATCCTCGGGGGGTTGCCCGACGGCGTCCCCTTCCTCTTTTATTTGACGGCGGGGATGGCCATACTTTCCATCATCCTGCTCTTTACCGTGGTCCCCGAACCGCCCAAGATTACCCACAGTTTCGCCGAGGAGGAGGCAAAGGTCCGCCATGTCTTCAAGGACAAGGACCTGGTGCGGATGTATGTCACTTTCCTCTTTCACAGCTCCACCATGGCGATCGCCTTCTTCCTGATCCCTCTGGTACTCAAAAGCAAATTCGCTCTGCCCCTGGGAGAGTTTTGGAAAGTCTATCTCCCCGCCGTATTCTTCGGAATCATCGCCATGGGTCCGGCGGCGGTTTTCGGAGAGAAGTACAACAAGGGTAAGGAGGTTTTCCTCATCTCCATCGCCTTTATCGCCGTCGCCTTTCTTCTGATGGGTTTCGCCCCCAGCCTCTGGCTCTTCGGCACCGGCGTGGTCTTCTTCTTCATCGGCTTCAACATGTTCGAGCCGCTGCTGCAAAGCTTCGTCAGCAAATTCGCCAAAGCCCACCAGAAAGGAGCGGCCCTGGGTGTCGCCAACACCTTTGCCTATGTCGGGATGGGAGTAGGAGCCACTCTGGCGGGCTGGATCTTCAGCCACTGGAGCGTCAAAGGAGTGGCCATTACCGTCCTGATCGTCAGCCTCTTCTGGGCGCTATGGATCTGGGGGATGCGCAATCCCGGCCTACGCGGCACTCTCTATCTCGATACCGAACACTTCGACCGCAATAAGCTGGACGAGCTCAAAAAAGACCCCGGTATCAACGATGTTTATATCAATGAGACCGAAGGAGTCATAGTCATCAAATACGACAAAGAGCTTCTGGACGAAGACGAGATCCGAGGGAGGATGCTCAAACGCTGATCGATACCCGTGAAATTCCTCCCTCTCAGGTCGGCGGAATCTCAAAATCAAGCGAGTAAGCTATAATCCCCTTTAGCCAATCGGTTTATATCTGCCGCGCTGATCTTTGCTGAAAGGTTATTATACGGAATAAAGGTCACACATGAAAAGCTTCTCCACCATCCTAGCCAAATCTTTCCGGGATATCCTCAGTCCTTCGGTATTGAGTTTTATACTTAAAATTGGCCTAGGGTCGATGCTTTTTTGGATCGTAGTTCTTCGCCTTACCTGGGGACCGTTTGAAGAATTTGTCGCCTCTTGGCTCGCCAAAATACCCTGGATCGGTACGATGGTTTGGTTCCAGGAAAGCGGAGCCTTTCTCGCGGCTCTGGCCCTGGGCTACGCTCTGATTATCGTGACGATTTCTCTCTTGACCTCTCTCCTGGGAGAGCGGGTCATCCTCCGTATCGCTGCCCGGGAGTACCCCGAGATAAAGCCCGTCGGCGGCGGCAAAATCCACCGGTCACTTTACTACACTCTCAAAGCAAGTCTGATCTTTCTCCTGCTTTTTCTTTTTACCCTGCCTCTGATCTTTGTCCCGATTTTCGGACAGCTCTGGATGCTCTGGCTCTGGTCTATCCTCCTTAAGGAGCCTACGGTCTACGATGTAGGTTCACTCTTTATCTCCGATGAAGAAGCGCTCAAACGCCGGAGCAAAAAAGCCCGCTTCATTGCCCTCATCGCCGCACTCTTCAACTATATTCCCCTTCTCAATATCTTTGCTCCGCTTTTTGCACAGATACTCTTTCTCCACTATCTCCTGGGGAATAAATAGCCGCAAGGCAGCCCCTCCCTATCAGACAGATGCGTTATAATCCGCCAAATTGAACGAATGGAACAGACGCATGCCGAAAAAACTCCATATGGTCAGCTTGGGCTGCACCAAAAACCTTGTCGACAGTGAAGTGATGCTCGGCAAACTCTCCGAATACGAGCTTAGCGATGCACCGGAGGAGGCCGACGTCATCATCGTCAACACCTGCGGCTTCATCGAAGCGGCAAAGGAGGAGAGCATCTCCACGGTCCTGGATCTGCATCTGCGGAGAAAAAAGGAGTCTCTCCTGGTTATGAGCGGCTGCTTGAGCGAACGATATAAAGAAGAACTCGCCGAGCAGATGCCTGAAATCGACATCTTCACCGGTGTCGGCGACTATGAGCGCATTGATGAACTGATCCGCTCCAGACAGAGCACCTTCAGCCCTCAGGTCTACCTCGCCAACGAACGCTCTCCCCGACTCATCACCGGTTCCAACTATCACGCCTATATCAAGATTGCCGAAGGATGCAACCAAAACTGCTCCTTCTGTGCCATCCCCTCCTTCAAGGGACGACTCCAATCCCGTACTCTCGACTCGATTGCCGATGAAGTGGCTGCTTTGACGCAAAAGGGCTACTACGACTTCTCTTTTATCAGTCAGGACAGCTCCAGTTACGGGAGGGATCTGGGGATGAAGGATGGGCTTATTCAGCTCATAGAACGTATCGAAATGATCCCGGGGGTACGCACGGCACGAATACTCTATCTTTATCCCTCCACTACCGGTGCCGATTTGATCGACGCTGTTGCCGATTCGCCGGTCGTTCAAACATACTACGATATGCCGATTCAACACATCGACGATAGCGTGCTGAAAATCATGAAGCGGGGCTTCGGAGAGGCAAAGACTCGGGAATTGCTGGATCGGATGCGAGCCAAGGAGGGTAGCTTCGTGCGAACCTCCGTCATCGCCGGACACCCCGGGGAGAGCGAAGAGAGCTTTCGGCGACTTTGCGATTTTTTAGAGGAGTTCGGTTTCGATCGCATTAACGTCTTTGCCTACTCCCACGAGGAAGAGACCGCGGCCTATGCGATGGAACCGCTTCCTGAAGAAGTCGTCGCTGAACGCACGGCCATCCTGGGAGAGATCGCCACCCGAAGCCGCGAAGCTTCTTTAGAGCGCATGGTAGGGCAAACATACCCCTTGGCAATCGACGGCCCCAGCGAAGAGCACGAGTATCTCCTCTCCGCCCGCCCCCTGCTCTGGGCACCGGAGATCGACGGGGAGATCTTGGTCAACGATACGGGAGAGCTCAAGATCGAGATAGGCAGCCCCTATCGCGGACGAATGACGGAGCGAGCGGGGGAGTACCTGCTGGCTACCCTGGAGGAGAAGCTATGAGCACCCGAATGCCCGATCGGGAGACAATGATTTGCCACTGCCATGATGTCACCCTTGGCGAATTGTCCGACTACATCCGGGAACATAAGATTAAAGCGTGGCAGCAGATAGTGGAGGATCGGGACTTTCTCTGCGGCGACACCTGCGAAAAATGCCACGAAGAGGGCTACAACAACGACGGGCTCTCCCTGGCGATGGCCGTGGGAATGGTCAAGCGGGGGATGATCTGATGGTTCCCCGGAACATCGACCTCTCGATGGGCAATATCCTAAAACTCCATACCCAAGCCCAACTTCAGAATAAAGATCTCTACAGCTTCCTGCGTCAAACCTTCCCCGACCTCTCTCCCGAGGAGCGCCTGCAATATCTCGCCGCAATTCTCAACGACTACCTGGAAGCGTATGACTACAACCCCGAAGATGAAATGAGCATCGACGGCTATCGGGTCAAACGCTTCCTCCCCAAAGGGTCACTCCATGCTGAAGATGAATGAAGATCTCGACGGGGCCCTTCGCCACTACTGCCTGCTCCTGAAGCGGGGCGAATATTTCGAGGCCCACGAAGTCCTGGAAGAGGCGTGGCATCCTCTGCGCCTGAGAGACGATCCCCGGCGGCATCCGGTCAAAGGGCTGATCAATGCCGCCATTGCCTTCGAGCATCTCCGACGCGACCGCCCCAAATCCCGTCGGGCCGCAGGCAAAGCGATGGAGGGGTACCTTCGGCGTATCGACGACTCTCCTCGTTGGGCGGAAGCCCGGACTCTCGTAGAGCATCTCCGTGCGGTCTGGAAGATTTAAGCAGTAAACCCTTTGAGATCACGACATCAAGTACTCGGAGGCACTTAGCCTCTCAAGCCGAACCCCCGTCTTCGAAGCTCGCCTCTGAGCGCCTCTTCGCATTCTCCTTGCATCTCAATCCGGTCCTCTTTCCAGGTCCCGCCCCTTCCTAGAGACTGTTTCAACTCTTTCAATAGCCCAGAACGCTCTTCCTTTTCCAGAGAGAAAGGGCCGCAGAGAGTCACCCATTTTCCTCTGCGCTTCTCGCAACGAAACCACAACCGATGCTCTCGGGGCAACTGTACCTCAATTGGAGACTCATCTTTGGGACTTGTTTTGTTGTCGCTGGACCACCCCTCTTCGATTTTGGCACCGAGTTCAAACATCTTTGACTCCTTTAGTGTAGAATTTTCGACCAGGGTGTATCAAAGAGCAGACCCAAAACCACCCCCAACATTAAAAGCCAGAAAACGATCCACGATAAAGTCCACTCGTCGGGAATCTTCACAGGGATGCCTCGTTAATGGCATAGATCAGCTCCCGTCGATTCTTTGTCTCCCGGATCTCAGAAAGTTCCAGACCCGGAATCGGAAGGGCCAGGAAAGCCTCGAGGCTCTCCACTCCCGCCAGCGCCAGATGGCGCAGCACCGTTCCCCGATACGCTTTGGCCCAGTGGCTAACGACTTTACCGTTTTTGAGAAACTTGAGCGTCGTATAGGGACGGATCGGTCGGTAAAATTTGTCATAGTACCCTGCACGGAGATCCAAAATCTCCTCTCCTGCCAAAAACGTCTCCAGTAGTGGAGTCGCTTCCTCCCGATAGAGTTTCTCCGTCCGTATCGCTTCGATCGGCGCCCCCTGCTTGAGGCGATAATCCGGGATCATGTCCCCGGCCAGAATAGGCCCAAAGAGGTTAGAAAAGATGATAACGTTACTCTCCACATATCTCTGTGCCCGGGAATCAAGAGAAGGAAAGTCCAGGTGATCGAAAGCGACTCCCACATATCTCTCGACCGATTTAAGAACGGGAGAATTCAAAGGATCCGTATGTAAATAACGTTCGATCTCTTCGGGCTTTTTGAGTCCGAACATGGCCTCGACGGCCCTTCGATCACCGCTCTTTAGGACCTGACGATATCGCTCTAGAATCTCCTTGCGCAGTGGACAAAGTTCGGGGAAAAGCAGGCCGCAAAGATCGAAATTTCCCGACCCCCCTGCTCTTTTGCTTTCGCTGGGTGCCAAAAGTATCTTCACGACTTGCCCCTTTATATTTTTAGTTATCCTGGAGATT
Organism: Campylobacteraceae bacterium; assembly: GCA_026983875.1. GTDB lineage: Bacteria > Campylobacterota > Campylobacteria > Campylobacterales > Sulfurovaceae > Nitratifractor. The sequence continues at coordinate 6,481 of JALSTG010000088.1, read as the reverse complement.
ATATCGAGAATGCTTTTGAAAAAAGCACGACAATCACCCAATAATTAATTTTAGATTAAGTATTGCTCCACTATAATTCGGGTCCATTTTGCGATGGAACGGACGCTGGTGTAGCTCAGTTGGCTAGAGCAGCTGATTTGTAATCAGCAGGTCGCGGGTTCGAGTCCCATCACCAGCTCCATTGCAAAAAGAATGTATCAGTGTTTGACCGGTATCGAGGGTGAGATACTCAAGTGGCCAACGAGGGCAGACTGTAAATCTGCTGGCTTTTGCCTTCGGAGGTTCGAATCCTCCTCTCACCACCATTCATAGACGCGGGAGTAGCTCAGTTGGCTAGAGCGTCAGCCTTCCAAGCTGAGGGTCGCGGGTTCGAGTCCCGTCTCCCGCTCCAAAATACTGGGAGCTGAAGATAACTGTCCATGTGATAGATATGATATCTTCTTTAACAGTTATGGCACTCCATACACTGACTCATTCGAAACTGCAATCAATAACGCCCAGATAGCTCAGGGGCAGAGCACTTCCTTGGTAAGGAAGAGGTCGGCGGTTCAAATCCGCTTCTGGGCTCCATAATATGAACAACACTGGCTGAATATGGACAGGAGTACGACCCTGGGGTCGGAGTCTTGTCCATAGCGTTGGGCATGGGGTCTAATGTAGATTCTGATATAATATCAGCCGCAAAATTCACACAAGCTAGGAGACAACAATGGCTAAAGAAAAATTCGAGCGGACCAAACCGCACGTCAACATCGGTACCATCGGTCACGTCGACCACGGTAAGACCACCCTGACCGCTGCCATCACCGCCGTTCTGGCCACCAAGAACGACACGGCTCTCATGGACTACGATCAGATCGACAACGCTCCCGAAGAGCGCGAGCGCGGAATTACCATCGCGACCTCTCACGTCGAGTACGAGACCGACAAGCGCCACTATGCGCACGTCGACTGCCCCGGCCACGCCGACTACGTCAAAAACATGATTACCGGTGCGGCTCAGATGGACGGTGCGATCCTCGTTATCGCCGCGACCGACGGCCCCATGGCACAGACCCGTGAGCACATCCTTCTCTCCCGCCAGGTCGGCGTCCCCTATATCGTCGTCTTCCTCAACAAAGAGGATCAGCTGGACGAAGAGGACAAGGAAGAGATGCTCGAGCTGGTCGAGATGGAAGTTCGCGAACTCCTCAACGAGTACGAGTTCCCCGGTGACGATACCCCCATCGTCGCCGGTTCCGCCTTCCAGGCTCTCGAAGAGGCCAAGAAAGGGCAGCTCGGCGAGTGGTCCGAAAAAATCCTGAAGCTGATGGAGGAGGTTGACAACTACATCCCCGATCCCGAGCGTGAAACCGACAAACCCTTCCTGATGCCTATCGAAGACATCTTCTCCATTCAGGGTCGCGGTACCGTCGTAACCGGAAAGATCGAGCGTGGTAAAGTCTGCGTCGGTGACGAGGTAGAGATCGTCGGTCTGCGGGACACTCAGAAGACCACCGTAACCGGTGTCGAAATGTTCCGCAAAGAGATGGACTGCGGTGAAGCCGGTGACAACTGTGGTGTCCTGCTCCGCGGTACAGCCAAAGAAGACGTCCAGCGCGGTATGGTTCTCTGCCAGCCCGGCTCCATCACGCCTCACACCAAGTTCGAGGCTGAAGTGTACGTACTGACGAAAGAAGAAGGCGGTCGCCATACTCCCTTCTTCAACAACTATCGTCCTCAGTTCTACGTCCGGACGACCGACGTGACCGGTTCCGTTATCCTTCCAGAAGGAACGGAGATGGTTATGCCCGGCGACAATGTCAAACTGAATGTTGAGCTGATCGCACCGATCGCTCTGGAAGAAGGTACCCGATTCGCTATCCGTGAGGGTGGACGAACCGTCGGTGCCGGTGTTGTTACCAAGATCATCGAGTAAGCACACCCAAAGAACCGGGATATCCCGGTGATTAAATTGGAGAAACGATGAGAGAAACTATTCATCTCGGTTGTGAAAAATGCACACGCCGCAATTATCATACGACCAAGAATAAGAAAAATACGACCGAAAAACTTGCACTGCGGAAGTACTGCAAGTGGTGCAGAACGCATACGGTTCACAAAGAGATGAAGCTCTAAAGCTTCCCTCTTTTTAGCGATAGGCCAATAGCTCAGTTGGTAGAGCACTGGTCTCCAAAACCAGGTGTCGGGGGTTCGAGTCCCTCTTGGCCTGCCATCAAGAAGGTAGATATGGAAAAGATCACGAAGTTTTTAAAAGACGCGAAAGCCGAACTTGACAAAGTCATTTTTCCGACCAAAGTTCAGGTCCGACAAGCATTCGTGGCAGTTGTTCTTGTTGTTACCGTAATATCTATTTTCCTGGCACTTGTTGACATGCTGATGTCGGCGATTGTCTCTTCAACAATTTAAAGCAAGGCACACGATGGCTCATCAATGGTACGCAATCCAGACTTATGCCGGTAGCGAACGCTCGGTCAAACGGGCAATCGAGCAGATGGCGGAAGACTACGGCCTGCAAGAGAAGATCGACAAGGTGGTTGTTCCCACCGAAGAGGTCATCGAGGTAAAAAACGGTGAAAAGAAAATCACCGAACGTTCCCTCTACTCTGGCTATGTCTTTGCCCATATCGATCTCGATACTGATCTCTGGCACAAGATTCAGAATCTTCCCCGGGTCTCCCGCTTCATCGGAGAGCAGAAGACGCCGACGCCCCTGAACGAGTCGGATATCAAGCTCATCCTCGAAAAGATGGAGACCAAGAAGCCTCCCCGCCCAAAGGTCGACTTCGAGCCCGGGGAGATGGTACGTATTATCGATGGACCATTTGCGAACTTTACCGGAATGGTTGAGGAGTACGATCTCGATCACGGGAAACTCAAGCTGAATGTATCAATCTTCGGCCGTAACACTCCCGTGGAGATTCTCTACACCCAAGTGGAAAAAATAATCTAACGTAAGGAACAGACAATGGCAAAAAAAATTGCTGAAAAATTCAAATTGATGATTCCTGCCGGTCAGGCGAATCCCTCTCCTCCGGTCGGTCCTGCACTCGGTCAGCGCGGCGTCAACATCATGGAGTTCTGCAAGGCCTTCAATGAAAAGACCAAGGACAAAATGGGCTTCAAAATCCCTGTGGAGATCACGGTCTACACCGATCGCAGCTTCACTTTCGAGACCAAACAGCCCCCAGCCAGCGACCTGATCATGAAGGAAGCCGGTATCAAGAAGGGAAGCGACAACCCCCTTCTCAACAAAGTGGCGACGATCACCAAAGAGCAGCTGCTCAAAATCGTCGACCTGAAGATTGAAGATCTCAACACCAACGATCGTGAGCAGGCGGCGAAAATTATCGCCGGCTCCTGCCGCAGCATGGGCGTGGAGATCGTCGACTGATCCTTTGACCACTTGGATCCAAAAGAAAGTGGGAGCAAAATAAAGCGGAGAAAATCATGGCAAAGAAACTGAGTAAAAGAAAACAGACCCTACTGGAAAAGATCGACAAAGACAAAGAGTACAGCGTAGAAGAGGCGGTCAAAACCGTCAAAGATCTCAAATCTGCGAAATTTGACGAAACCGTCGAAGTCGCTCTCAATCTCAACGTCGACCCCCGCCACGCCGATCAAATGATCCGCGGTTCCGTCGTCCTCCCCCACGGCACCGGCAAGGAGGTCAAGGTGGCCGTCTTCGCCAAGGGTCCCAAGGTGGATGAGGCGAAGGAAGCCGGAGCCGATTTTACCGATGCAGAGGATCTAATCGAAAAGATCCAGAAGGGCCAGATCGATTTCGATATCGTCATCGCCACTCCGGATATGATGGGGGTCCTGGGTAAAGTCGCGCGTATTCTCGGGCCCAAGGGCCTGATGCCCAACCCCAAGACCGGCACCGTGACGATGGATATCGCACAGGCGGTCAAAAACGCCAAGGGCGGCCAGGTCAACTTCCGGGTAGACAAAAAAGGGAATATGCACGCCGGTATCGGCAAGGCAAGCTTCGGCGAGAAGGAGCTGGAGGAGAACCTTCGGGCCTTCGTCGAGAAGATCAATCGCCTCAAGCCTGCCAGTGCGAAGGGACGCTATATCAAAAATGCGGCTTTGAGCCTCACCATGAGTCCCTCCGTCAAACTCGACACTACCGAGCTGATGGAGATCAAATAAGGCGCAACGCGCCTTCATCCCGACTGAAGACAATAGGGGCGAAAGCTTAAACAACGCCTCCTCTCCGGGAGGCAACCCGTTTCTGCGGGAGCCCTGTTGGAGGTCTGAAAGGAGAAAAGATGACCAGAGCAGAAAAAGAGCAGCTCGTCGCCGAGATGTCCGCTGCCTTTAAAGAGTCCAACGCAATCGTCGTCTGCGATTACAAAGGACTCACCTGTCAGGAACTGGAGCATGTTCGCGCCTTGGCGGCGCAGAACGATGCGAAGGTCAAAGTCGTCAAGAATACCCTGGCGACCCTGGCACTGAAGAACGCGGGCATTGACGATCTGGAGCTTCGGGACACCAATCTGGTGGTCTGGGGCGAAGATCAGATCTCGACCTGTAAAACGGCCGACAAAGCTGCAACCGAGTTCAAAGATCGCTTCGTGATCAAATCCGGTGCTCTCGAAGGCAAAGCCGTCGATCTCGGCACCATCATGGCGATGGCCAAACTGCCCAGCCGTGACGAACTGATCGGTATGCTTCTGAATGTCTGGATGGCTCCGATCCGCAACTTTACGATCGGATTGGATGCCCTGCGCCAGAAAAAAGAAGAGGAAGCGTAACTATAGGTGAGTCACGCTGCGGCGTCGACTCTTTTGTCAAGACAAGAACAGATACAAAGGATCCAATATGGCATGTACAAAAGAAGATGTACTGGAATTCATCTCCAACCTCAGCGTTCTCGAACTGAGCGAGCTGGTTAAAGAGTTTGAAGAGAAGTTCGGCGTTTCCGCCCAGGCTACCGTCGTAGCTGCCGCTCCCGGTGCCGGAGCCGGCGAAGCTGCTGAAGAGCAGACTGAGTTCAATGTCGTCCTGACCGATGCGGGCGCCAAGAAAATCAACGTCATCAAAGTGGTCCGCGCCGTAACCGGCCTGGGACTCAAAGAGGCCAAAGCTGCCGTTGAAGAGACCCCCACCGTTATCAAAGAGGGCGTCTCCAAAGAGGAAGCCGAAGAGCTCAAGAAGCAGTTCGAAGAGGCCGGCGCCACTGTCGAGCTCAAGTAAAACCGACAACTTTTCGGAGCCTTGGCTCCGGAATCTCTCACCCCAATCGGATGCAGAGACAAACTATTGCGTCAAATAGTTTTTTTGTGTATCTACGCACCAACCACACGAAACCAAGCTTAAGGTTTGCCAATGTTAAATTCACTTCACTCCGGTAACAGACTCCGCGTCGACTTTTCCAAAACTCCTCGTCAGATCGAAATCCCCAACCTTCTACAGCTCCAGCAGAAGAGTTATGAAAATTTCCTGATGCTTGATGCGAAGGATCGTTCCCAGAGCATTATTGAAAAAGTCTTTCGCTCTTCCTTTCCTATTCACGATCAGCAAAACCGCATCACCCTTAGCTATAAGGGAAGCGAAATCATCAAGCCCAAATATACGATTCGTGAATGCATGGAACGGGGATTGACCTACGCCGTCTCTCTCAAGCTCAAAATCGCTTTGACAATCTGGAACCGGGACGAGAAGACCGGTGAAAAGCTCGATCCCAGAGAGATCAAAGAGCAGGCGATCTTCGTTCGGGATATTCCCCTGATGACCGATCGCACCTCCTTCATCGTCAACGGCGTCGAACGGGTCATCGTCAATCAGCTCCATCGGAGCCCCGGCGTCATCTTCAAAGAGGCCGAAGCGACCACCGTCGCCAACAAACTGGTCTACTCCGCCCAGATCATCCCCGACCGGGGAAGCTGGCTCTACTTTGAGTACGATGCCAAAGATATTCTCTACGCTCGGATCAACAAGCGCCGCAAAATCCCCGTGACGATCCTTTTCCGTGCACTCGATTACACCAAAGAGGATATCGTCCGACTCTTCTACCCCACCAAAGAGATCTTCATCAAGGACAATCGATTTATCGTCCGTTTCAATCCCGAAGAGTATGTCGGACGGGCGGAATATGATCTCAAAGATCTCGACGGCAACGTCATCGTGGCTTCCGGCAAGCGTCTGACGAAGAAGAAAGCCCTGAAACTGGCCGAAGAGGGTCTGGAGTGGGTCGAATACCCCCTGGAAATTTTGATGGAGCGCCATCTGGCCGAGCCGATCATCGATCAGGAGAGCGGCGAGGTGATCTACGACGTCATTACCCAGCTCGATGAAAACCGCATCCGCAAGATCATCGATCTGGGCATCGACTCTTTCAAGATCGCCGACGACTTGGCGGAAGGAGCCGACGACTCGATCATCCGCTCTTTCATCGCGGATCAGGAGAGCCTCAAGCTCCTCAAGCAGACCGAAGAGATCGAAGATGAAAACCTCCTCTCGGCAATTCGGATCT
>JALSTG010000087.1 GCA_026983875.1 Campylobacteraceae bacterium | reverse complement strand
ACCAGGACGGCGTACTCAAGCACAAGCAGACCTACGAGATCTTTTCCCCCGAAGAGATCGGACTCGACATACACGATACGCTGGTGCTGGGCAAGCACTCCGGACGAGCCGCCTTCAAAGACAAGCTGGAAAAATTGGGCTTTACTCTGAATGAAGAGGAGCTCAATGAAGCCTTCGCCCGCTTCAAGGAACTCGCCGACAAGAAAAAGGAGATCTACGACGACGATCTGAGGGCCCTGGTCACCAGTCAGATGGTCAACGTAGAGAAGACCTGGGAGCTCGTTGCACTGCAGCTCATGGACTCCACCGGTGGCGTCCCCAGTGCCGCCGTGACAATTCGGAAAAACGACGGAACGGAGATTACCGACGCCGGCATCGGCGACGGCACCATCGATGCCGTCTTCAAAACCATCGACCGGATTACCGGACAGCACGGCCAGCTCATGGATTACAAGGTTAAGTCGGTCTCCCGGGGCAAAGACGCTCTCGCCAGCGTCACCGTCCAGGTCGCCTTCAACGACAACGAACCCGCCGTCATCGGACACGGTCTGAGCATCGACACGATGCTCGCCTCCGCCCGGGCCTATCTGGGGGCTCTCAACAGCTATCTCAGTATGGAGGGAATGCTCAAAAAGCGTCACAGCGACAGCGCCTGCAACGTCTAAGCTCTCTCCTCCGAAACCCCTTTCGGGTTTTGGGCCAAAATTCCGACTCATGACTCTTTAAACATATTTTCGATAAAATTTTGCTCCAAAATTCTTGCTCGTTTTTGGCCGACCCCGGGGTCGGGAGAACGGGCTATCAAACCACAAGAAGGAACACCATGAACTGTTACGAGACACTGTTCGTCGTCAAGCCTACCCTGACGGGCGAAGAGATCGAAGCACAGATCGCACGGGTCAAAGAGATCATCGCCGAAGAGGGCGGTGATCTCAAAGCGACCGACGATATGGGAATGCGCCGCCTGGCCTATCCTATCGAAAAGCAGGAGCGCGGCTACTACACCGTCGTCTACTACACCGCCCCTTCGGAGCTGGTGGGAGAGCTGGAGCGTCAGCTGCGCTACAACGAAGAGATTCTGCGCTTTATGACCGTGAAGTACACCAACAAAAAAGAGCTCTCCGTCTTCGAAAAGATGGTCGAAGCCGCCAACAAGAAAGCCTCCGCGCCCAAAGAAGAACCCAAGGCCGAAGAGCCCAAAGCGGAGGAGACATCCGCTCCCGAGGCTTCCGAAGCCCAGAGTGAGGCCCCCGCTGCCGAAGCGGCTGCCGAAAGTACCGAGGCCTAAAGGCCCGACATCCCAAGGAGCTTCCCATGTACAACCGAGTCATTTTGGTCGGTAACCTGACCCGAGACGTCGAAATCCGCTACACCCCCAGCGGAACGGCGATCGGCAAGGTCGGCATCGCCACCAACCGCCGCTTCAAAAACGCTCAGGGCGAACAGCAGGACGAGACGATGTTTATCGACCTGACCTTCTTCGGTCGTACGGCAGAGATCGCCAACCAGTATCTCCGCAAGGGAAGCAAGGTTCTCGTGGAAGGACGTCTGGTCCTTGAGCAGTGGACGGCCCAGGACGGGACCAAGCGGAGCAAACACTCCGTGACCGTCGACAACCTCCAGATGCTTGACCGTCCCGGCGAAAACAGCGGCGGAGGCTACGGAGGACAAGCCGCCGGTTACGGCAACAGCCAGCCGACGGGAGGCTACGATGCCCCCGCCCAGCCGGCCCCCGCTTCGGCGCCCCAGCAGCCCGCTCAGCCCAGCGTCCCCGAGATCGACATCGACGAAGACGAAATACCATTTTAGGAGTAACGATTATGGCCGAAAGAAGAAGATTCAAAAAACGCTACTGCCGCTACTGCGAGCAGAAAGTCGACTTTATCGACTACAAAGACCTGCAGATGCTGAAATTCAGCCTCTCGGAGCGCTACAAGATCATGCCCCGCCGTCTGACGGGCAACTGCAAAAAGCATCAGGAGATGGTCACCGCCGCTATCAAACGCGCCCGCCAGACTGCCCTGATCCCCTATATCGTCGACCGCAAGCGCGTCGTCGAAAACCCCTTTGAGCTGATCAAGTAATCTCTTATCCACCTTATCCGGTGGATAATTTTTCCCTTCCAACCCAATGAGTCAAAAAACCGTTTAGATCAAAACTTTCCTCGATTTTTTTAGGTATCAGAGACTAAACTCTTCACCCAAATAGTGCTTCCTTACCTCGGGATTCTCCGCGATCTCTTGGCTACTGCCTACCGCCATCATCTCTCCCTGACGCATGACGTAGGCCCGCTCGCAGATCCCCAGGGTTTCCCGGACGTTGTGGTCGGTGATGAGAATCCCGATCCCCAGATCCCGTAGCTGGCGGACGATCGCCTGAATATCCAAGACGGCGATGGGGTCGACCCCGGCGAAGGGTTCGTCAAGGAGGAGGAATTTGGGCCGTCCCACCAGGGCCCGGGCGATCTCTACCCGACGGCGTTCTCCACCGCTGAGGCGAAAGCCCAGGCGTCTGCGTATCGGCTCGACGTTGAAAAGCTCCAACAGATCGTCGATACGTCTGCGGGACTCTTCACGGCTCATGGAGGTCGCCTCTGCGGCAATCCAGAGATTCTCTTCGACACTGAGATCTTTAAAGATACTCGACTCCTGAGGGAGGTAGCCGATCCCCATACGGGCCCGAACACTAAGAGGATAGGGAGTCAGATCCAGCCCGTCGAGAGCGACCTGTCCCTCGCTGGCATCGGTCAGGCCGCAGATCATATAGAAGGTGGTCGTCTTTCCCGCACCGTTGGGACCCAGGAGTCCTACAATCTCCCCACTGCTCACTTCCAAAGAGATATCGTGAACGATGGTCTTGTTTTTGATGATTTTGGCAAGTCTCTGGGCCTTGAGTTTATGCATTCAGATGCTCTATTCGGTAGATTCTGCGATCTTCTTCCGGAAGAATCGTCACTTGCCAGAGATTATACCCGGCCGCGGCTAAGAAGGCTTTGAGCCGATCGTCCATCCACTCCACCAGATGCCAACCGGGACGTTCAAACTCTTCGAGAAGGCCTAGTTGTGACATTTCGTCAAAAGAGAGTCGGTAGAGATCGTAGTGAAAAAGCCGCGGTGAGTAAGTATGCTGGAGGGAGAAGGTGGGGGAGGTTACGGAAGCGTCATGCCCCAGGGCAGCGGCGATCGCCTGAGCCAAGGTTGTCTTGCCCGCCGCCAAATCCCCACGGAGGGCGATAACCGCATCCTCAGGGATCCGCTCGATCATCGTCTCCGCCACTCGGGGCAGCTCTTCCAAGCCCGCTTCCAGAGCTATCGTCTCCCTTTTCATACCCAATGCCAAGCTCTACAGACGGTTCGAGAGTTCGATGATGCGCTGCAGATGTTCGGATGCTTTGCCGCTGTCGAGCGCCTCTTGTGCGACCTCGATCCCCTCTTGAATATCCCGGACATTCCCATCGACAAAAAGGGCGTAGGCCGCATTGAGCAATACGATCTCCCGCTTGGGCCCCCGCTCCTCTCCGGAAAAAATTTGACGGATGATCTGGGCATTTTCCAGGGCATCACCGCCCAAAATCGCTTCCCGGGGCGCTCTGGAGAACCCATGGGCTTCGGGCTCGATCACTCCCTCACTTACCCGACCGGCCTCTACATAGGCGAAGCGGGTCGGCGCCGCCAGGGAGATTTCGTCCATTCCATCCTCGCTGCTGACCACATAGGCCCGCTTTACATTCAGTTCAAGAAGGGCTTCGGCCATGGGACGGAGGAACTCGGGGCTGAAGACCCCCAGAAGATATTTCCGGGCTCCGGCGGGATTGGTCAGAGGTCCCAAGATATTGAAAATCGTCCGATGATCGAGGGATTTTCGAATCGGCATGATGTGCTTCATCGCCGGATGGTGATGGATGGCAAAGATAAAGGCAAATCCCGTCTCCTCCAGCATCCTTACCTGCTGTTCCGGACTGAGGTCCAGACGCATCCCCAAGGCGTCCAACACATCGGCGGAGCCCGATTTGCTGGTGATGGAGCGGTTGCCGTGCTTGGCGACGGCCGCGCCGGTGCTTGCCAGAAGCAGGGCGACCGTGGTAGAGATATTGAAGCTGCCGCTCTTGTCTCCTCCGGTACCGACCACATCAACCAGGCGCTCCCGAAGTTCCTCACCGACGGGAAGTTTGACCGAATGGTTTCGCATCACCTCCGCGGCTGCGGCTATCTCTGCGGCACTCTCCCCGCGCTCATAGAGATCGACGAGAAAGGTTCGCGCTTCCTCTTCCGACAGCTCATTGTCGAAGAGCTTTTCGAATGTTTCCTTCACACTGCTCATCATTACCCCTTTGCCCTGAAGTTGAAAATGCAAAACGCCGCCATGGCGTCCTCCATTCTCAACTCTCCATATTTTTATACCGGAAGCGTTACAGCTCCCGGACATACTCCTCCTTCTTCGACTTGGGAATGGTCTTGGTCGTCGGGATCTGCAGCACTTCAAAATGCCGAGCCCCCTTGAGATACTCGATCGTGATTTTGTCTCCCACCTTGACCTCTTTGGCCGGTTTGGCCTTGACGCCGTTGAGGAAGACCACGCCGCTTTTGACCATATCCTGAGCGATGGTTCGGCGCTTGACCACGTTGACGGCGCTGAGCCACTTGTCGATTCTCACAGCTTGAACTCCTCTTCGGCTTTTTTGGCCTCGATCATTCCTTTGACACTGAGTTCCCCTTCGACGATATAACCGTCACGTTCAAGCTCCTTGAGGATCCGTTTTCCCTCCTTGGGGGTGAACATCCCCGTATTGGCCAGAGAGAGTACGACGTCTCGGAGCCTTTCATCGGGTTCCCGTGTCAACATCTTCAGCAAAAAGACCCGTTTGTTAATATCATCAAGCATTGACAATCCATCATTCAAAATTAATCGCTGTTTCAACGATCAGTGCAATTCCTCATTGAGCTTTACTTCCCGGGTGCTGCGCCTAGCGACCATTTCGCCGCTGAGGGAGTCGATGCGGTAGTGGATGCCGTGAAGCCCCTGAAGCTCGGCCCCTTTGAAGACCGTCTTCTCCTCCAGATCCGCTTCGGGATTGGCTTGGCGGATCTTGGCCAATTGATCCTCGTCGATACGGATTTTGGTCCCGGCCAACACCGCGACACCCGCATCGACGATGCAGCCGTCCCCCAGGGGGACGCCGGTGACGGAGTTGGCCCCCAGCAGCGTATTCTCTCCGATGCTGATGGGATTGCCGTCTGTACCGCTGAGGACGCCCAGGATGCTGGCACCCCCGCCCACGTCCGAACCGCTGCCCACGACTGCCGAAGAGGAGATCCGACCCTCGACCATGACGGGCCCGAGGGTTCCGGCGTTGAAGTTGATGTAGCTGGCCCCCGGCATGACCGTGGTACCCGGTGCCAGCTGGGCTCCCATACGGACCTTGGAGCTATCCAGGATCCGGGTATTGTCCGCCGGGATGATATGCTGGAGATAGCGGGGGAACTTGTCCACGCTGTCGATGTTGGGGAAGGTGCCTTGAAGCTTCATCTCGATCTCGTTTTCCCGGAGATAGTCGAGTTCGTAGGGCTTGTTGCCGACCCAGGCAACGTTCGTCAGGATGCCGAAGGCCCCATTGAGATTGACACCCCGTAGAGGCGCCTTGCCCAGAGAGAGGGCGTAGAGCTTGAGATAGACCGCCTCGACGCTTTGAGGCGCGGCGTCCTCGAAGAGAAAAGTGATACGAAAATCCTTGCCGATATCCTCCATCGCCGCCAAGGTTTTGATCACTTGGACGTTGCGATGGGCTTCGCCGACTGCTTCCGCCAGATAGGGGGCGAAGGCGGCCATACAGTTGGCGACGAATTCGTCGCTGAGAGTCGCGACAAACTCGCTTCCGGAGCAGTCCACGTCGATCCGGCTCTCCTGAAGGGCCCGGATAAAGATCGCCGCCGAACCGTAGTTCTCTTTCCAGTTGACGACGGCGTAGTTGGCCTGTAGGACCTTGTCGGCGTTCTTCTGCCCCCGATCGACCCGGGCGATTCCGAAGGCGATGGGCTCGCGATATCCTTTCTCCGCTTTGATCTCCTCCACAAGGGCCTTGAAGGCTTCGGGGGATGTGACGGTTTCGATTGCCATAGATACTCTCCTGTTTTACTTGAATAAAATTTGCCTAATTATACTCTGCATAGTTGAAGAGGGCTTTTTCTAATCAAATTAGCGATAAAATAGCCTCCATGAAACATCTCCGGGGCCACAGCAAACGCTACTTCTCTCCCGCCGCCATCGCCATGCACTCGACGCTGCACCGTCTCAGCCGTATCGAGAGCGAAGCGAAACTTCACCGAAGGCCCCATCTCTACCACGAGTATAAAACCTCCCCGCCGAAAGAGCAGCGCAAAACGACGAACGGAAAGTAAAAAGTTTTGGTTTGCGTTGCTGTAGCAACGCTTTGCTCAATCGACAATTTTAACAAGGAACACCATGTCCCATCTTCCATCTTCCACCCTCCATCTTCCATCCAGAGCCGCCGCCGCGGCACTGATCCTGGTCTCTTCCCTCTGCGCCGCCCCTGCCGACCTCAACGCCACTAGCGAAGAGGATCTGGGCGTCATCACCGTCACCCCCAACCGCGTCAGCGACGCGCTGCAGGATACGACGGCCGACGTCACCGTCGTCACGGCCCAGGAGATTCTGGAGCGAGGTTATCAGAGCGTCGCCGAGGCCGTCAGCCGTATCAGCGGCTTTGCTAGCGCCTCCAACGGCGGGCCGGGACAGACCTCGGGGCTCTTTTTGCGGGGGATGAACAGCGGCAACATCCTCATTCTCCTCGACGGCGTCCCCCTCAAAGACCCCACCGACCCCTCCTTCTCCGCCGGATTGGCCCATCTACGCCTGGATGACGTCGCACGCATCGAAGTGGTCAAAGGAGCCCAAAGCGGTATCTGGGGCGCCGACGCCGCAGCCGGGGTCATCAACATCATCACCAAAGATCCGGCTCCCGGCGGCCATGTCAGCCTGCGGGGAGGCTACGGCTCCTACGACACCAAAAGCGGCGGCATCACCCTCTCTGCCGACGGCGCCGTAGGCAGCGTCATCCTCAGCGGCGACCATTACAAAACCGGAGGCTTCTCCGCCCTGCTGCCCCGCGATGCGGAGGACGACGGCTACACCAACGACACCCTACACTTCAAAGGCTCCCTCAATCTGGGTTCCCATGCCAAGATGGGAGTTTTCTACCATCAAATCGACGGCGATTTCGACTACGACAGCGGCAACGCCGACGACGCCCTGAGCGACGGGACCTTCAAGGAGCGGATCCTCGGGGGGGATTGGCACTACCGCGACGGGGCTCTGCGTATCCATGCCCTCGCAAGCACCAACACCATCGACCGGCACATGAACGACGCCAACTGGGGAGCCTCCGACTACCACGGCGAAGCGACCCGGGCCACCCTCGATGCGGCGTACGAGATCGACGCTTCCCAACGCGTCAGCGGCGGAATCGATTACAACCGCTACGCCGGCAGCACCACGTTCCAACCCGAATCGAGCTACGACAACCGGGGCTACTGGGGCAGCTACCGCTACATCGCCGAGGATCTCCTGGGTGCGCGCACGATCTTCGACGCGACGCTGCGCTACGACGACTTCAGCACCTTCAAAAACAAGACCACCTACCGCTTCGGCTTCAAGCGCGAATGTCACCTCCTGCCCGGATTCTTCACCTCCGGCAACCTCTACAGCGCCTATAGGGCTCCCAGCCTCTACGAATACAGCACCAACACCGGCCTCAAACCCGAATCGACCCAAGGCTTCGAGCTCTCCGCAGGCTACAAAAAACTGATCAAGCTCACCTACTTCCGCAACAGGGTCAAAGACCGCATCGACTACGACTTCGGCACCTGGAGCTACTTCAACAGCCCCGCAAGCTACACCCTCGACGGCCTGGAGGTGCAAGGAGAGTATGCCCTCGAATCCATCCATACGGTCTTGAGCGCCAACTTCACCCATATGTTCTCTCTCAGCGACGATCAGGGCAATCCCATCCTGCGCGTCCCGCGCAACGAAGGCAATCTCTTCGTCGATTACTACTACAATCCCCAGATCCATATCGGTGTCAACCTCCAGTATGTGGGCAAACGCACCGACTACGGCAACGTAGCGCTTAGCAGCTACACCCTGCTCAACCTCAGCTACAATCAAAAGATCGGCCGTGGCTTCGACCTCTCGGTGCAGCTGCACAACCTGCTGGACAAAAAGTACGAATCGGTCAAAGGCTACAGCACCGAAGGCCGCTCGATCTACGCCAAGGTCGAGTACAAGTTCTAAGAGAGCGTCGCTTCCCGGCGCCAAAGCGAAACGTTTTACTGTCGGCTTTTGACTTAAGAAAGGATCCCCATGCCCACCGACGGTTGGACTCTCCTGCCATCACCCTATATTCGCTACAAACTCTTCAATTCCCTCTTCCTGGGATTGAGCGTGGGCACCATTTTCATCATCTACAAGCCGCTCGATCCTTCCGTCTATTCTCTAGGAGGCATCGCCCTGGCCCTGGCGATGCTGGGGATCGCCCAGCTCTACGGTCGGATCATGACCCTGGGGTGGTTTCGGCGCATTTCGATCTTCGTGGAGCTGGTAGTGTTGGCGATGATCTTGGGTTTTTTGGCCCATCCTTATACCTGGATAACGGCGATGCTGGTCTATGCGGGATACCAGATCACCTTCTCCTTCGGCAGCTACCTGGTCCGCGCCGAGACCCTGGCTCTGGACGACGACGAGCTCCTGCGCCGGGTCGATACGGCCAAACAGATCGGCTACCTCCTGGGGATGGCCCTGAGCTGGAGCTTCTACAAGATCCTGGAGCTTCGGGGCATCACCGACGCCCAGGCCAAAGTCTACGATCTCCACTGGCTGCTGCTACTCGTCGAAATCATCATCCTCGCTTTTCTGATCAAAAGTTTTGTGAAGGGGAAAGCTCAAAGCTGAAGGCAGAAAGCAGAAAGCTATCGTTTGATCAACGAAATGGACGATCCTAAAACGACGCCAAAGTACTAAATCTGGGTAGCTCGCGAAGCCGCGCCAGCCCTTCACCCTTTCTTTTTTTCTTTGCTTCGTTTCTCTTTTTTCTTTGTGGTGCTACAAAGAAAAAAAGAAATGAAGAAGAACCCTCGAATCGATTATAATAGGATATATCCAGATACGGAGGAAAGACCATGGCCATGGACATCAAAACCGGCGACATCACCCAAGAACACGTCTGCGCGATCGTCAATGCCGCCAACAGCTCCTGCATGGGAGGCGGGGGCGTGGACGGGGCGATCCACCGTGCCGGCGGTCCCGAGATCCTCGAAGCGTGCCGGGAAATCCGCCGTAGCCTCTACCCCGAGGGGCTTCCGACGGGCCGGGCGGTCGCCACGACGGCGGGGAAGATGCCGGCAAAGTATGTCATCCACACCGTCGGTCCGATCTGGGGACGCTGCGGATCCGAGGAGCGCTGCGATCGGCTTCTGGTCGACGCCTATCGCAACTCTCTACAAGAGGCCCTGCGGCTGGGCTGCGACAGCGTCGCCTTTCCCGCCATCTCCACGGGCATCTACGGTTTCCCGCCCGAGCGAGCGGCAAAGGTCGCCTATCAAACGATTCGTGATTTTCTCAAACGGCATCCGGAGATGGAAGTAGTTTTTGTTTTTCACACCGAAGAGAGCAGAAGGATTTTTGAAGAGAGTATCGCCGGCGCTTAGTCCTCGATCGGCTCCAGAGTGACTTTGACCTCCTGGTAGCAGGCGGCGTCACCCTCCTCGCTGAGGATCGGGGGCGTCAGGCGGTTGACGCCGATCGTCCCGGCGGGGATCAGCACGCAGTCGCGGCGCAAACGTTCGTCGATATGGGCTTGTAGTTCGCACGCACCCCACTCCGAAGCGACTCGGACCCGTTCTCCTTCGGTAAAACCCGCCGAAGGAGGCAGGTGCACCCGATCGGAACGGACGAACTGGGTGTTGAGGGATTTGCTCTGCTTGGGGGTAAGAAGCCAATACTCCTCGATGGGGCCCTCGTCGAAGCCTTTTTTGGCAAAACGCGCTTTTCGGAAACGCTTGATCTCCTCGAAATCGTCGTCGAAGTCGTCCATGAAGACGAGCTCTTCGCCCCCTTCCTCTCCAAAACCTTCGGCATAGGGAAGAGGCGTGTAGTCGGGTAGCACCTTCCGTCCCTCGATCTCGGGGCACTGATCGAGCCACTCTTGCAGATAGGCCTCTTCGCTTTTCAGTCCCTCCAGCCCCAAGCGACGGAAGAGTTCGGCGGTGAAGTCGTATTCGCTGATGCCGAATGCTCCCTCCAGCGCCTTGCGCATCGGCTCGACATACTGATGGCCGTAACTCAGACGCAGGTCGTTTTTCTCCAGAAAACTTTTGGCCGGGATGACGATCCGGGCCAGACGGCTCGTTTCATTTTCGTAGAGACCGAAATATATGAGATGCTTCACCTGCTTCAATGCCTCGACCACCCGTTGGCTACAGGGCATACTTTCGGCGGGATTGCCCCCTTGCACCAGGACGGTATCGAAGCGATCAAAAGGGGTCGTCGCAATCGGCACCGTCGGCACCTTTACGGCAAAGGGATCGACAAAGCCCTGCCGGGAGTTGCCCAGGTAGCTCACGCCGCAGCCTTCCCGTCCGAAGAGCCCCAGGGTCGCCGCCAGGGAATCGATAGCCCAGAGGGTATAGTGACCGATGGAATACTTCTGGACCCCCGCACCCACGAGAAAGACCACCCGATCCCGTTGAAGATAGGTCAGAAGATCGCCGATATCGTCCAGACTTAGCCCCATATACTCCAAGAGCACCTTGATCCGGAAACTTCGGGTAAAGTCGTAGAATTCGTCGAATTCCGTCCCCCACGCTTCGAGCCACTCGTCGTTCTGGGTATCTTCCATGGTCACGAAGCGCGCCAGGAGCAGCGCCAGATAGACGTCGCTGCGGGGTTTGATCTGGATATGCAGATCCGCCTTCTCGGCCAATCGGGTACGCACCGGATCGATCACCACCAATTTTTTACCTTCGACGAAGGGCATCAGGTGGGCGTTGGTCACCGGGAGATTGCGTCCCCAGACGACCACCACCTCGGCTTTGGCGATCTGTTCGGGAGGGAGCTGCAGATTGACCCCCCTGCCCTCCAGGATCCCGGCGGCCCCCGCCCCGTCGCAGAGGCTTCCGTGGGTCAGGGTCCCGCCGAAGCGCTCGATCAGAAGATTGGTCACGCCCTGCATCACCCCCAGATTGCCCGAACCTCGCCAGAGCAGCGGTGACGATTCTTTTATCGCTTCGGCCACGGCGTCGAGGGCTTCGTCCATACTCACCTCCCGGCCATCGATCCGAGGCCGCTCGATCCGGGGGGTCTCATGCATATGCTTGTTAAGCAAAGCGCACAGAGCGCCGTTGTGCATCGGATGGCCGGGAGTGGCCACCAGCTTCTCAGGCCGATCGGGATCGCAGGTAATGGCGCAGGCATCCCAGCAGTCGAGAGGGCAAGCGGTGCGGATCATCGAAGCTCCACCTTCACCAGAGAGGAGAAAGGATAGCGTCCGGCGGGAAGCTCGATCTCCGCCCGGTAGGAGGAGAGATACTTCTCGTCGGTCACTCTCCAGATCTTGCTGAAGGCGAAGTCGCTCTTCTTGCCCTCGATCCAGAGGTGCCCCCCTTCCCGAGCCGGGGCGAGCTCTTCCGGTGCGAGGTAGAGGACCAGCTTCGCCCGACTCAAATCCTCCACTACCGCCAGAGGAAGTCCCGGCGTAGCATACTCTCCCCTACGCACCATCAGTTTGTAGAGATAGCGGTTGCTGAGAGTGATGTTTTTCTTGGCAATCCGGTCGGTCAGGGTGGCGATCCGGTTGTCCAGATCCAAAAGGCTCTTTTGTAGGTTCAGCACCTTCTCTTTCGTGGATAGGTACTGATTTTCCGCCGAGACCATCGCCTGATAGGCCTGATCTTTTTGAGTCTGACTGGCAGTACTGAGGGTACGCATACGCTTGTAGTATCCCGCCTGACGCTTCCAGCTCTCCTGCAGCCCGGGGAGCATCTTACGAGTCAGTTCCAGGGTCTGTCCGATGAGTTCTCGGGAACGCCGGGCATTTTCCAACTCTTTACGGTCGATACGGTCGTCGATATGAATGACCCGTGCCCTATCGATCATTTTCCCTTCCAGGGAAGTATTGGCCTCCAGAATGGTCCCCGAAGCTGCCGCCTTGAGGGTCACCCGCTCCCAAGGCTCTACCCGGGCGTAGTGCTCCCCGGCAAAAAGAGAAAGCGAAGCGAAAAGGAAAAGCGGTAAGAGACGAAACACGGGAAACCTTTAAAAATTCAAGGAATATGGAATAGGTAATAGGTAATAGTTTTTGGATTTCACCTTTAACATACTATACATATTCCCTATTCCATATTCCCTATTACTTAAAAAGAAGGCAGGCGATAAGCCGGGTTCTGTCGTTGGGTCGTTATTTATCTAGGCCCGCCGTCGCCGACGGGCTCGAGCGAAGCACACAAAATGTGAGGCTTATACCAGGTGCTTCTTGCTGCGGACAGGGTTTACCTGGCTGCCCGTGTCACCACGGGCACCGGTGGGCTCTTACCCCACCCTTTCACCCTTGCCTGTACCCGCTCTACGAACGGGCCATCGGCGGTCTACTCTCTGTTGCACTTGCCCTCGGATCACTCCGGCCAGCGGTTAGCTGGAGTCCTGCCTCACTGCAGCCCGGACTTTCCTCTTGCGCAGCGGCGCAAGCAACGACCTGCCTGCCTTCGGGGCGATTATAACCGATTTTGTATCGGGGGGCAAGAGCCCGAAAGGTTCCGGGATTTCTCTCCCCGACCTAGCGTCCCACCGCGTGGTCGAGCTCCGCCCTGGCGATATAAAAATCGAAATAGCTTTTGACCAGATCCCCCAGGGCGTTGATATAATCCTGTCGGGCACTCTCGAGCTCCAGATAATCGGCCAAATCGTTGGCATAGCGTTTTTGCGCCTGATGAAACTTCTTGAGAGCCCGGCGGCTGATGGCGCGATTGAGGGCGAACTGCTTGCGCATATGTTTGAGATTGAGATAGGCCTGGGTGACCTCTTTTCGCAGGCTCAGCAATGCCTGCTCCCGATAGGCCCGCGCCTTCATGGATTCGATCCGAGCCAGTTCCGCCTCCGCACTCTCACGGTAGCCGCTGAAAAGACTCCAGTTCATCCGCACGCCCACTTTTTCGTGATTCCAAGTACTGCTGCGGGGGTGGGTCGCTTTGGCCCCGCTCTCTGCATAGAGCTCCAACTTGGGCAGAGTATGTAGTGCCTTGCTCCGTGCCAGGGCATCGGCGCTACGGATCTCGCGCTCCATCCCCTTGAGAATGGGTCGATGCTTCCGGGCATACGAGAGAAGGCGATTGAGGGGCCATCGCCCCGAAGGAAGCTGCCAATCTTCCGGATTCCCCGCACGGCTATAGAGACGGTAGCGACCTTTCTCAGGTACCGTCCCCAGACTCTCTTCCAGTAGGGTCCGGTTCATCATATAGAGATAGCGCGCATCACTGAGAGCCTTCTCCGCCCGTTGCAGCCCCAGTTTCGCATCGGTGACGTCCACGGCGGTTTTGATTCCCGATTTGAGATACTTTTGGGCCCGATAGAGTTGCCGACGCTGGAGTCGTACCTCCTCTTCGTGGACGCGGATCATCGTCTTGGCCTTAAGGGCTTCGTAATAGCGCCGTTTGACCTGCAGTACCTTGTCGGCAATCAACTGGCGCAACTTTGCCCTGCCGACAGCTTCTTTCTCCCGTGCAGAAGCGATCTCTTCGGAGCTGCGACCGAAATCGTAAAGCAGTTGCGTTACACTCAGTGTTCCTTCGAAGGTATCGGTCCTCGTATCGGAGGCATCGTGCACCGCGTCAAACTCTCGATCCGCATGGATCGAAAGCCCCACTTGCGGCAGGCGGACGCTTTGGGCTACCCAGCTGTTTTGTCGGGCGCTTTTCAG
>JALSTG010000086.1 GCA_026983875.1 Campylobacteraceae bacterium | reverse complement strand
CTCCAGATCCTCGAAATCGATGATGCAGCCATCCTCCTCCACAATGAGGCGGTTCTCCAGAAGTTTTCTGCCGTTGCGGCGGACAGCCGAAAGGAAGGGAGGATAGATCGGCGTCTGGACGATCACACCGTCGCCGGGCTCGCTGTAGGCCTGGATCGCCAGATTGAGAGAAAGGACCACTCCTTGCTCGGGAACGATCCAGTCGCGCTCGATCTCCCAGCCGAAGCGGCGACGATACCAGGAGAGGATAGCATCGTAAAAGCGGTCGTCGTAGAGAGTATAGCCGTAGACCGGATGCTCCGCTCTCTTGCGAATCGCCTCGACGACCCCTTGCGGTGCGGCAAAATCCGCATCGGCTACCCAAAGAGGCAGCGCATCACTCCGGCCGAAGCGTTCCGCCATTCCGTCCCACTTGGAGCAGGCAGTCCCCCGTCGATCGACAAAGTGGGGCGTCTCTCTTTCACTCTCTGTCACCGTGACTCCTTCCAAGGAAAAAGCGAAAAGCTCCGTTCACGAAAAAACTCATTCCAAAACTCTTCACTTTTCACTCTTCGTTCTTCACTTCTAAACGAAACGGGGTTTCGTTTAGAGCGTTCCCTGCTCATACATGGCCCGCATCTTCTCTTTCTCCTTCTCCCGCTTGAGCTTCTCCGCCTGCTTGGCCCGGAAAGCCTTGACGTCGAAGCCCAGCCACATCAGCAGCGGCGAAGCGATGAAGATCGAGGAGTAGGTTCCTACGATGATCCCCACCATCAGGGTGAAGGCGAAGCTGTGGATGATCTCTCCGCCGAAGAGGTCCAGCGTCAAGACGACGAAGAAGGTGGTCAGTGAAGTCAACACCGTCCGGGAGAGGGTCCGGGTGATCGACTCGTTGATAATTCCGGCCAGATCGGGATCCTTGATGGTGCGGATCCCTTCGCGAATCCGGTCAAAGACGATGATCGTATCGTTGAGAGAGTATCCCAGTAGCGTCAGGATCGCCGCAAGGGTATCCAGGTTGACTTCGATTCCAAAGAGGATGATCGCCCCCGTGGCGATGCTCACGTCGTGTACCAGCGCCGCGACGGATGCCAGGGCGAAGCGCCACTCGAAGCGAAGGGAGACGTAGATCAGGATGCCCAGGATTGCCAGGACCATCGCCATCAGGCCCTTCTCCTTGAGCTCGCCTCCGATCTTGGGGCCGACCATGTCGACCCGGCGCACTTCGAATTTGCCCGTATCCTTGAGTATCTGGCGCACTTCGTCGCCCACATCCTTGCCGACGGAGCCGGAGCTGGTCTTGGTGCGGATGATCACTTCGTTGTCGCTGCCGAAGAAAGTCACGGTAGCATCCTGGAAGGCTTGACTCTTTTTCAGATCCTCCCGGATCTTCTTCAGCGGAGCCTTGGGGGCATCGTATCGCAGCTGGATCAGAGTCCCCCCGGCGAAGTCGATCCCGTAGTTGAAACCCTTGGTGAAGATCAGTCCCCAGGAGAGGAGCACCAAGACGAGAGAGAGGAGGCCGAAGTTCCGGCTCCAGCCCATGAAGTTGATCGGTTTGTTATATTTAAAAAGTTCCATAGGCGCTCCTACAGCTTAATGCCGAACCAGAGGTTCAGCTTCTCTTTACGGATTTTGGGCAACAGCATCTGATAGATACCGTGGGTACCGAGGATTGCCGTCAGCATTGAGGCGAGAATCCCGATACTCATGGTCAGAGCGAAGCCTTTGATGGGGCCGGTGCCGTAAGCGTAGAGCACGACCGCCGAGATCAGGGTCGTGACATTGGCGTCCCAGATCGCCGTGAAGGCGTTGGCGTAGCCCTCCTCGATCGCTTTGGGGATCGAGGCCCCCGCGCGCAGCAGTTCCCGGATCCGTTCGTTGATGATGACGTTGGCGTCTACCGCCATACCGACGGTGAGCACGATCCCCGCCATCCCCGGCAGCGTCAGCGTCGCTCCAAAGAGCGCCATGACTGCCAGGATCAGAAAGAGGTTCACTACCAGAGCCACGTCGGCGATGACCCCCGCCACTCCGTAATAGAACATCATAAAGAAAAAGACCAGGACAAAGCCCAGCACCAGGGCGATCATGCTCTGACGGATACTATCGGCTCCTAAGCTGGGGCCGACGCTGCGCTTCTCCATCACATAGACGGGGGCCAGGAGGGCTCCGGAACGCAGGGCGATGGCCACGTCATTGGCTTCGTTGAGGGTGAAATTGCCCGAGATCTGACCCGACCCCCCGCCGATGCGTTCGCGAATCACCGGGGCAGAGTAGACTTTGTTATCCAGAACGATTGCCATGCGTTTACCGACGCTCTTGCCGGAGAAATCTCCAAAGATCTTGGCCCCTTCGCCGTTGAGCTTGAAGTTGATCACCGGCTGGTTGTTCCGGTCGAAACCGACCTTGGCGTCGGTGAGCATGGAGCCGTCGAGGATGGGAATCGCCTTGAGAAGATACTTCTCCTTGGGGTTTTTGACGTCGGGGAGGATCACGTCACCGTATTTCTTGGCTTCGGCAGGGCTCATGGTGTAGACCCGAGCCGCCCGGTCCTCGTCCACCGCCATCATTTGCAAGTGAGCCGCCCGGGCGATCAGCTCCCGGATCCGCTGCTCATCGGCGGGCGTCTTGATCCCGGGGACTTCCACCAGGATCTTGTCGGTTCCCTGCTTGGCGACGGTGGGCTCGGCCAGGCCGAACTGGTCGAGACGGTTGCGGATGGTGTCCACTGCCTGGTCGATGGCCTGCTGCTTGGTCCGGGCGATCTCCTGGGGCGTCAAGGTCAGGGTAAAAGCGCCGTCCGTCTCTTGGATCGTGACCCCCTGAAGCTCCTTTTTGAGCAATTCCTTGACCTTGGGGATATCGTCGTGATCCAGGACCTTGAAGGTGACTTTGTCTCCTTCGACACTGAGCTCGTCGATGACGATATCGTTGTCTTCCAGGAGATACTTGACCGTTCCGGCGATCGACTTGAGGCGGGATTTGATCGCCTCGTCGCTTTTGACCCCCAGGAGCATATGCAGGCCTCCCTGCAGGTCGAGTCCCAGGGTGATCTTCTTGCCCTCTTTGCTCTGGATCAGCGACGGAATCGAAAAGACCACGCCGAAGATCAGAGCGAAGATGAAGATGACTACCCGATAGTTGAGTCGCTGCATCATCGTTTACGCTCAGGCGTCTTCGAGTTTGCGTGCGACGTAGGCCCGGTCGAGCCTGACGATCATATCGTCGGCAAGTTTGATCTTGAGGAAGTCCTCTTCCGGCTTGACCACCTCGGCGATCAGCCCGCCGTTGGTGACGATGCGATCGCCTTTTTTCAGCGAGGCGAGCATCTCCTTATGGGCCTTCTGCTGCTTCTGCTGCGGACGGATGATCAGGAAGTAAAAGATAACGAAGAGTAGAATAAGCGGCAAAAACTGAGCCAACGCGCCTTGTGACATGGAGCATCCTTTGTGGAAAAAAATTTCGGCCTATTTTAGCGCAGGGGGGTTAATAGACGGCTTGCTGACGGCTATGGCCGGCTCGGCCTTCCTCTATCTCGCCCACTGGGCTCACTCCGCTCCCTGGCTTGAGACGCCCCTGGCACTGCTCTTTCTCACTCTGCTGCTTGCGGGAGACCGCCGGGTCTGGCTCTGGAGCGGATTTTTTCTGGGGCTCTTCTGGTTTGGCTGGATCGGGATGAGCTTCCTCCACTACGGCCACCCCTGGGCCGTGCCATTCGTCAGCCTCGCCGTCGCATCGGTCTACGGTCTGCTCTTTTGGCTGGGAGCTTTTGTCTCCGAATGGCTCGGCGGTCAACTTGCCCGGTTTCTCCTCCGACAGCGTGACAAAGATAAAACCCAAGCGATAAAAATAGGTATGACCGTACAACGCTCTGCAACTTTTTTCACGCTTCACTCTTCACCCTTCACTTCCATCGCCAAAGCCTTTGCGCTCTGGCTGATGAGCCTCATCCATCCCTTCGGCTTCGACTGGTTCAAGCCCGAGCTGGTTTTGATCCACACACCCTTTGGAGTCGATGGGGTGCATTTTGCTCTACTTCTGGCAAGTCTGCTCTGTGTGATTGCCGCTGCGGAAGCCCGAGCCCACCGCCGTCTCTTCCTTATGGGTCTCGGTCTGCTAAGCCTCCTTGCCGCGATCCATCCCCAGCGGGTAGGGATCCTCTCCGACGACCCTGCCGGACACATTGCCCTGGCAGGGACTCAGGTCTCCGTAGAAAGGAAATGGCGGCCCGACGCCCTGCGCCCCCAGGCCCTACGGGTGCTTCGGCTCATCGACCGCGCCGTCGATGCCAACCGTTCGGCAATTTTCCTCCCCGAGTCGGTGCTGCCGACCTTTCTCAACCGCGACCCGAACCTACTCAAAGCAATCCAAGAGCGGTCTCGGAAGATCAATATCGTCCTCGGTGCCCTTTTTCTGACGCCTGAGGGGCAAAATCGCAACTCCGCCTACCTTTTCCATGACGGCCATTTCACCGTCGCCGACAAAGTAGTCCTGGTTCCCTTCGGCGAAGCCAACCCTCTGCCGGACTGGGCCGGCCGCTGGATCAACGAAATTTTCTTCGACGGTGCCCCCGACTACCAGCCCGCCGAGACCCCCACCGATTTTCGCATCGACGGTAAAAAATTCCGCGCCGCCGTCTGCTTCGAAGGCACCAGCGAACACCTCTATGCCGACCGTCCCGAAAGAATGGTCCTGCTAAGCAACAACGGCTGGTTCGTTCCCTCGGTCGAACCGACCCTCCAACGCCTGCTTTTAGAGTATTACACCCGAAAATACGGTACCGAAATCTGGCATGCAGTCAACGCCAGCCCGAGCTATATCGTGAGAATGAGTAATAAGTAACCGATTTTACTTGGCTTTAGAGCTTTGTCAAGACCAAAATGCATCAAATCCAGCTTTGTACCACATCCTCCCCCATTGCTCATTACTCATTGCTCACTGCTCATTATCCGGTTGCTCGCTCTTCAAAAGCTGCTCTTTGAGGACCCGCTTGAGCACCTTCCCCGTGGCATTTTTGGGGAGTGCTTCAATGAGGTGGATCTGCTTGGGGATCTTGTAGTTGGCCAGACGCTCTCTGAGATATTTTTTCAGCCCCCTCATATCGAAGCGATCGGGAGAGATCTCCTCCTCCAGCTCCACATAGCCTACCGGCACTTCCCCGCTCTTTTCGTCGGGGACGCCGATAACGGCGCTGACGGAGACGCCGGGATAGTGATCGATCACCTCTTCGATCTCCCGGGGATAGATGTTGATCCCTTTGGAGATGATGAGATCTTTTTTGCGATCGACGATGAAGAGATAGCCCTCTTCATCCATGTAGCCCATGTCTCCGGTCAATAGCCAGCCGTTGATCACCGTCTCCTCCGTCGCCTCGGGCCGCCCCAGGTAGCCCTGCATGACATGGTCACCGTAGAGAATGATCTCCCCCACCTCACCCCGGGGCAGCTCCACCATGTTCTCATCGACGATCTTGACCTGATAGCCGGGCATAGCCGGGCCGACCGATCTGTCCTTCTGTTTATGAAGCGGGTTGATGCAGGTCGCCGGGGAACTTTCACTCAGGCCGTAACCCTCCAGCATCTTGGCCCGGGGGAACTTGGCCCGCATCGCCGCCAAAGTCTTGGGCTGAAGCGCCGCGGCACCCGAGACGAAGATACGAATCCGGTTGAACCATCGAAAATACCAGGGCAGCTTCGCCTTGGCCAGCGCATTGTAGACGTCGGGGACTCCCAGAAAGATCGTCACCCTTTTGAGCAGTGCCTGTTTGAAAATGTTGCTGAAGGGTCGAAGGGACTGGATCAGAACAATGCTCGCCCCCACATAGATGGGCAAAATCACACCGATAGAAAAAGTGAAAGAGTGAAACATCGGCAGAAAGACAATCACCCTGTCCCGGGGCGTAATCTTCAGGAGCCGCCGTCCCGATTCGGCATTGGAGAGGATATTTTTATAGCTGAGCATCGCTCCTTTGGGCTTTCCCGTCGTTCCCGAGGTGTAGAAGAAGACAGCCAGATCGTCCAGCGTCCGCATCACCGGTTTGCAGGCAAGGTTCACAGCCAAAGCCTCCTCGAAGGTAGCGTTGAAGTCGTCGGCCAAGCGCAGTCCGCCTTCCCAGAGAATCTTGCGGCAGAGCTCCCGGGCCCGGGAGTCGTGGACCACCTTTTCATACTGGGCCGAAGCCAGAAGCAGCACCGCACCGCTGTCTTCGAGGATATAGCTGAGCTCGTCGGATTTGAGAAAGGTATTGATCGGGACGGTGATCGCCCCGACTTTGGAGATCGCCAGAATCGCCGTGACAAACTCCCAGGAGTTGCGCATAAAGATCGCCACCCGTTCCTCGGGTCGCACGCCAATCTCATGAAGATATCCCGCCAAAGCGTCCACCCGTTTCAGCAGCTCGCCGTAACGGATCGTCTCTTCTCCGACGAAGAGGGCCTTGCGCCGGGAATGTCTCGTCCCGTGGGTCAGGATCATCTCATAGAAGTTGTTGAAACGGTAGTGCAGTTCGCTCATCCCGCTCTGCTCTCCTAAAATTTATATTGGAAACCGACCGTCGTCAGGAGCGCTCCTCCTTTGGAGAAGGTTCCCACGATGCCGTTTTCATTCTCTCCTGCTGCCAGGGAGCGTTTTTTCTTATGATCGTAGAGAATCGCCGCTCCCCACTCGAAGTTCTCGCTCTGTTTGAAGCGGAAACCGGCGGAGAAGATATGGGCGTCGCTGTCGGGCAGTTCGTAACCCAACGTCCGGCTTGGTATCGGCGTTTCGTCGTAGGCATAGCCTGCCATCAGGGTCAGGCGGTCACTGTAGCGGTAGGTCAGACCGAGTCGGTAGGTATTGCTGTCTTTCCATGATTTGTCGATGGGATCGTCAAATGCCGGTTGGGGGAGATCGTAATTGAAATCCAGGTTTTTATATTTGGACCAAAAAGTCCGCTCATAGACCAACTCCACCGTTAGGCGATCGTCGAAGGTTTTGGCCGCCGCAAGAGCCAAGGTAGCGGGCAGAGGGACCGTAACACTCGCTCCTCCCGAATAGATAGGGGGGAATCCGGCCGGACCGGCATAAAGGGTCGCACTCCCCTTGACGGTCAGATTGACGTTGGATCGGTACGTCAACGCAAAATTCAGATCCTTACTGGGACGAAAGCTCAGAGCCAGGTTGTACCCCCAGTCGATCGAATCCCCCTTCATATCCCTCGCCATTCTTATCGGAGGGAAAACAGGTTTCCCGTCACTCTTGACTCGCCCGTCGGTGTAAACCATCCGAATCCCTCCGCCAAAGCTCAAGCTGTCATTGAACTTATAGGAGAAGGAGGGGTTGACCTCGATGATCTTAAGGGTAAACTCCTGGGCAAAAAGTTTCTGGACGGGAGCTTCCCAACGCTTGGAAAGGCCTCCCGGAGCGGCGACACTAAAGCCAAAGCGCCAGCGATCATAGGCGGGACTGACATAAAAAAGATGCCCCACGGGAATGTTCTCAACTTTTGTACTCGCATTGGCAGGTACAAGAGTAAAGCCCGGGGGAGCAGGAATCCTGGCCACCTGCTTACCGTTAAAGTCAATGGCCGGCAGATGGACCAGAGTCAGCGCCCCCTCCACATACTGCTTGTCTCCTTCGAGGAAGGCCATATTGGCCGGATTGTAGTAAGCCGTGTCCGCACTCCAGGTGTGGGCCACATAGGCCGCACCAAGGGCCATAGAGTTGACCGACTGCTCGGGTAGCTTGTATCCGGCGGCGTTCAGGGCCGTCGCTGCCGCCAGGCTCAGGGCTCCTCCTCTCATCCACTGTTTCATCTCTTTCCTCCTTTGAACTATATTTATACTTCGATCAGATCGTAAAGCGCCCGAATCTCCTCCGGCCAGATCGACTCGTCGATCGTCTCGAGAATCAGCGGGATATCGTCCATCCTGGGATCATTCATGATGAGGCGAAAGGCTTCCCAGCCGATCTCTCCCATCCCCAGAGAGTGGTGGCGGTCCACCCTCGATCCCAAGGGCGGTTTGGAGTCGTTGATGTGCATCCCCTCCAGATAGTCGAAGCCGACGATCTCATCAAAGGCTCTCATCGTCTCTTCGTAAGCCTCCGGAGTGCGCAGATCGTAGCCGGCGGTGAAGGTATGGCAGGTATCGAGGCAGACGCCGACCCGGGACTTCTCCTCCACCCGCTCGATGAGGTAGGCCAGGTGCTCGAAGCGGTAGCCCAGGTTGCTCCCCTGTCCGGCGGTATTTTCGATCACCAGTTTGACCTTGGAGTCGGGGGTCGCTTCGATCGCCCGGTTCATCGACTCGGCGATGCGATCGAGGCACTCCCGCTCCGCCGCCTCCAGCTTCGTTTCGTAGTCGGGATCTCTCTTGGGGATCTTCACCAGGTGGCTGCCGGGGTGGAAGTTGAGCTTCTCCAGCCCCAGCTGCTCACAGCGCTCCAACTCATCGACGAAGGCCTCCCTCGATTTGAGCAGTTTCTCCTCCTCGGGATGGCCCAGGTTGATCAGGTAGCTGTCGTGGGGCAGGACATGCTTGGGAGCGATGCCGCTGCGCTCCAGATTCGTTCGGAAGGCTTCGATACTCTCTTCACTGAGAGCTTTGGCCTTCCACTGCCGTTGGTTCTTGGTAAAGAGAGCAAAAGCCCTGGCCCCGATCTCCATCGCATTGATGGGAGCATTCTCCACCCCCCCGCTGGCGCTCACATGGGCGCCGACATATTTGTTCGCCATTATGCTGCTATCCCTGTTTCTGAATTTTGATGAGAATATGGTTGATTGTATCGCGGAAAACTACAGAACCGTTTAAGACGCTATATTCGATGGCATAAAGGCCCTTTTTTTTGATTTGCTGTGTAAATCCGTGATCTTTTTTCTTCATCCCCTCCCCACCAAAAATCTCCTCTCCCGCCAAAATTCGCTCTAAAAGTGTTTCGGGATAATAGGGAGAGAGGAAACGAAGATTGAACTCCCTCTTGCTCATGCAGAGCGCGCCGGAGCAGACCTGTGTCGGGCTGACCGTCAGTTTCATCACCGCCTGACCGTTGGCGTAGATCTCCAGGCGCTGTTTCTCTCCTTCATGGTAGAGGAAGCCCTGATCGGCATACTTCATCGCCGGCGTTTTCCAGACGACGAAGACCCCCTCCTGGGGAACCAGACTTTTTTGACTCATGCAGCCGCTGATCACTCCGAGGAGCAGTAGCCACCCTGCATAGCGTCGTAGTTTAAGCATCTTCCCTCCGATTTTTTTGTTTTTAAGAAAAGTATAAGCAATTCGCCTATATAATTGCGCCTACCAAAACAGACGGCCCCTTCATCTAGCGGTTAGGATTCCAGGTTTTCATCCTGGCCACAGGAGTTCGAGTCTCCTAGGGGTCACCACTTTCGTTTTGGTTTCTCCCAAATTATAATCTTTTCTTCCTATATTTTATATTGCTCATCTGCTCCTCCTTTTGTAGGTCAGGCTGTACGATCTCCCAAGCCCCTTCCCCTCCTTTATCGGGAAAAAGCTACCCAAGTAGCATTCGATTCTGAGTCTCCTCTGCTAATATTTGTTTGAAAGAGGTAGCTAAAGCTGCCGAGATCCCCAATCCAAGGAGTTCAAGATGATGATGACACAGTTTGATCCTTTTAAAGAGTTTCGAAACCTGCAAAAAAGCATGGAGATGATGAATCGTCTTTTCAACGCCGTAGAAAAGACGGGTGAGGGGCCTGCGGTAGATTTTGTCCCCGCCGTCAATACCCGGGAGGCGGACGATGCCTACTACATCGAAGTCGATCTCCCCGGAGTGAAGAAAGAGGATATCTCCATTGACGTCCACGACAATGTCCTGACCATCTCTGGTGAGCGCAAAGTCGAAGAGGAGCGTAAGGATGAGGAGTTTTATCGGGTCGAAAGCCTCTACGGCAAGTTCGAGCGGAGTTTTACTCTCCCCGAAGACGTAGACGCCGATAAGATCGAAGCCGAGGCCAAAGATGGGGTCTTGACTGTCAAGATCCCCAAGGCCCAGGTTGTCGAAAAAGCGCCCAAAAAAATCGAGATCAAATAAAGGAGGTGCCTAATGAGTGATGTCAAAAAAGATCTGCAGAATGTCGAACAGAAAATCGAAGAGGGTGTCGTAGATGTAGGCAAAAAGTTCAAGGAGGCTCTGGCCAATGTTGCCAGCCACCTGCCTCTGGCCAACCTCTCCCGCAATCGGGCGAAAGATAGCTTCACCATCGAAATAGACCTGCCCGGCGTGAAAAAAGAGGACATCAACGTCAGCATAGAAGGTGACTACCTCATCGTCACCGCCGAGCGGAAGATGAACAAAGAGGTGAAGAAAGAGGATTATTATCTGATGGAGAGTGCCTTCGGCAAATATGCCCGAAGCTTCTATCTGCCTGAAGATATCGATCGAGATAGCATCGACGCCAAGTATGAAAACGGCCGGCTGATCATCACCTTCGAGAAAGTAGCCGCCAAGAAGCGCCGGGATATCGCCGTCAAATAAGATTCGGCCCATCACGCCCGACGGTGTCGGGTCCATCCTAAGCAGAAAGGATTCACCATGAAAGAGAGTGTCGCAGAAAAACTCAAAGAGGTTATCGAACCCAACAAATCCAAAGAAAACCTGGGTCATGTCAACCTGCACCAGGCCCGTGAGCTGATCATGGATGCCGGAGCAGTGCTTCTGGATGTCCGTCCACCGGCCAAGGTCAAGGGAGACAATGCTCAGGAAGCCGACATTCCCAACGCCTACTATATGCCCTATCCCGAGTTCGACACCTATGCCGACGAACTCCCCGTCAACAAGGCCGATCCCATCGTAGTCGCCTGCCTCAAAGGGTGGTTCGCCAACCGGGTCATGGGCTACCTGGAGATGTTGGGCTACAGCAACGTCTATGTACTCGATACCAATATCGAGGAGCTGATCGAAGTCCACAAAGCCCACGCAAAATCCTGATCCTTCCTTTCCAGGCCGGGGAGAATTACCCCGGTATTTTCCTATCTTGTGCTATGATAAAGACTACTTTCCTCTCCTAGGAGTCCCAATGAAAAAAATCTTGCTGCTCGTTACGCTCTTTGTCACCCTTTTGAGCCAATACGCTTTGGCCGAGTCGAAAAGTGTGCTTGATATGCAAATCAGGGACACCATCAGACAGTTCGACGCCAAAGTCCCCGGCGGCGCCGCATTCCTTGATAGGACTGCCGGCTATCTGGTGATCCCCAGTATCTACAAAGCCGGCTTTGTCGTCGGCGGCGCCTATGGTGAAGGAGGGCTCCTGATCAAAGAACAGCCATCACAGGCCGGGCAGAAGCCTCAGTTTCGTATCGCCGAGTACTACTCCATCCTCTCAGCCTCCGTCGGTTGGCAGATCGGGGCGCAGAAATATTCCCTCATCATCGCCTTTCTAACCCCCGGTGCCCTGGAGAGCTTCCGCCGAAGCAACAAATGGAAAGTGGGGGTCGACGGTTCGGTCGCCTTTGTCGATATCGGAGCCAACGTCGATCTGAGCACCATCGACTTCAAAAAGTCCATCGTCGCCTTTGCCTTCGGAAACAAGGGGTTGATGGCCGGCCTCTCCCTCGACGGCTCGGTCTTTACCCGGATTCAGAAGTAATCCGCCCCCTTCCCGCCCTCTCTTCGCGTCAACTTCCGAAAAAGACCATCCCCATTGCCGAAAACGCCGTCACTAACAAGCCGTAGAAAGCCCATCGAAAACGCGTGGCCGCCAGAGCCAGGCCGCCATAGAAGCCAAGAAATTCGACCGGAAGCTGCCGTAGATAGCTCTCTTCCCCGGGCAGACTCCAGAGCCACTGAAGCACTCCGTCAAAGAGACCGCCCAGGCCCAAGAGATGCGAACCAAGTGCCAACGGGTAAAAGGGGACGAAAAGCAGCGAAAGGAGGGGAGAGAGATTTTGCCAGGGGTTCGCCAGGGCAAAAAGCGTATGGGCGACAGGCGCCATCAAGAGATAGACCCCTAATGGAATCACCGCCAAAGCGACTATCCTCCCGGGCAGATCGCCCCACCATTTCAAAAGTAAAAAGATAGCGAAAACGCCGCTCATGGAGAGCCAAAATCCCCAGGAGACGATCAGGGAAGGGAAAAGCACCAGAAGCACTGCCCCCGTAATCAGCAGAAAAGAAAAGCTCACAATTTCTATCCCCAGAAGCAGTGCACTCCATCCCAGAAGCAGCATCCCGTAAGACCGCAGCAGCGAAGGGGGCATCCCCGTCAGCCAGAGGTAGCCCCCGAGAAGCAACAGAGTGAAGCTCCCCAGATCTTTCAAATCATAACGCCAGGGAAAGTAGCGCTCCTGCACGAGCCGGTAGAGCGGGCGCAGAAGCAGGAAGATTCCGCCCCAGAGAATCCCCAGATGAAAACCGCTCAGAGCTACCAGATGGCTGACCCCCAAAGCTGCGATCTTTTCCCTCAGGGAGGGTGGCAGCGGATCGGCCAGGAAGATCGCCCGGTAAAAGGCTGCCGTTTCCGGGGAGTCGTGCTGGGCGGAGATCGCCGTGCCGAGGCGCCGGCGCAAGGACTCAGGAGCTTCGGCTACCGCCTTGATCCGGGAAGGGACAAACGGCCCCTTGAGGTAGTCCCAAAAGTCGATCCGATCCAAAGAAAGCAGCTGCAGGCGTACCCTCTTATAGGTAAAATCACCCCGATGCCGGGTCCGGGTCCAGAGGGTCATGCCTTCATCGGTTCGGACCCTGAGGATCCGGTAGGTGCCCCGATCATTGGCTTTGATCCTCTGCTCCAGGACCTCGCCCCAAGTGTAATAAAAAGGCCGCTGGATGAAATGGCGATATTTCCCGTAGATCCAGGCCAGATGTAGGCCCCAGAGCAGCAGCGCCGCCAGGAGAAAAAGCCCCCACTCCCGGCGCCCCTCCAGCAGCGGAACTTTAGCAACTGCCTCCGACATTCAGGCTCCTAAATCACCGGGACGTCGATGTTTCCTTCCCGCATATCGATCTTGCCCTCCTCGTACACCACCTCAAAGCCGGCGGAAGAACCCCGATCGGCATCCACAAAGCGAGTAAAGCGTTTCTGGAAAACCAGATCGACCGTCCCCGTGGGACCGTTACGCTGCTTACCGATGATCAGCTCCGTCTCCTCCTCCACTTTGGAGCGAAAGGTGCTCTTGTACTCCTTGCCCTCAGCCTTGGCCTTCATCTCCTTCTCTTTCTCTTTCGCTTCCCTATATACGTCGTCGCGATAGACAAAGAGGATAATATCCGCATCCTGCTCGATGGCCCCCGACTCCCGGAGATCGCTGAGCATGGGGCGTTTGTTCTCCCGGCTCTCCAGAGAACGGTTGAGCTGACTCAGGGCGATGATGGGCATCTGCAGCTCCCGGGCCAGCTGCTTAAGCCCCCGGCTGATCTCGCTGATCTCCTGCTGGCGTCCCTCCCGGCTCCCTTCGCCGCTCATGAGCTGGAGGTAGTCGATGATCGCCATGGAGATCTCGGGATGCTGGGTCTTGAGCTTCCGGAGCTTGGAACGGACATGGTGGATCGTGGCATAACCGCCGTCATCGACGAAGAGCTTGCGCCGGGAGATATCGTCCACCGCCGCCGCCAACTGACTCCACTGCTCGTCCCGCAGATCCCCTACTCTCAGAGATTGTAGAGGAATGGAGGTCTTGGCTGAGAGCATCCGCAGCATCAGTTGCTCCGCCGGCATCTCCAGGGAGAAGAAAGCCACCCCCTCCCCCCGTTCGATCGCCCGCAGGGCCATATTGAGCACCAGGGCCGTTTTGCCCATCGCCGGTCTTGCCGCCACGATCACCAAATCTCCCTTGCCGAACCCGCTGGTTTTGTCGTTGAGGTTGCGGAATCCCGTATCGACGCCGATCAGCTTGGAGTTGCCCATCGCTTTGAGGCGTTCGATCTCCTTCATCATCGCCACGGTGATCTCGTCGGAAGGACGGAAATCCTCGCTCACGCTCTCCTGGGTGATTTCGTAGAGCTTCTGCTCCACCCGGTCCATCACCTCTACCGCCTCCAGGCTCTCCTCGACAGTCAGCTTCTTGATCTCCGTCGCAAGAGTCACCAGGGAGC
>JALSTG010000085.1 GCA_026983875.1 Campylobacteraceae bacterium | reverse complement strand
CTACAAGGAGTACATCGACCGGCTTTTGGCGGAAGATAAGGCCTACTACTGCTACATGAGCAAAGAGGAGCTCGACGCCCTCAGAGAAGCGCAGATGGCCCGGGGAGAGCGGCCCCGATATGACGGACGCTACCGGGACTTTACGGGTACGCCTCCCGAGGGGGTGGAGCCGGTGGTGCGGATCAAGGCGCCTCGGTCGGGAACGATCGTCTTCGAGGACGGGGTGAAGGGGCGCATCGAGATCGCCGCCGAGGAGGTGGACGATTTTATCATCGCCCGCAGCGACGGGACGCCGACCTATAACTTCGTCGTGGCGATCGACGATGCGCTGATGGGGCTGACCGACGTGATCCGGGGCGACGACCACCTCTACAATACCCCCAAGCAGTTGGTGGTCTACGAAGCGCTCGGGTTCAAGCCTCCGAGGTTCTATCATGTACCGATGATCCACAACGAACAGGGACGCAAACTCTCCAAACGCGACGGAGCGCTGGACGTGATGGAGTATAAGCGCCAAGGATTCCTGCCCGAGGCGCTGCTGAATTTTCTGGTGCGCCTGGGATGGAGCCGGGGGGATCAGGAGATCTTTAGCCTGGAGGAGATGATCCAATACTTCGACCCCCAGGCCATCAACAAAAGCGCGTCGAGTTACAACCTGGACAAGCTACTATGGCTCAACGGCCACTACATCAACAATACCACCAATGAGCGTCTGGCCAAGCTGCTTGAGGAGTTCGGCGTTCATATCGCCGATCACGATCGGCTGGAGTTTCTCCTGGATGCGACCAAGGTGCGCTCCAAAACCCTGGTGGAGCTGGCCGAAAACATCCGAATGATTCTGGAGCCTCCCACGGAGTACGACCCCAAAGCGGTCAAAAAAGCCTTCAAAGGCGATGCTTTCGAAATCCTCGAGGCCTTCGCCGGCAAACTCGGCACTGCCGAGGGGCTGCACCTGCCCAGCGACTACCACCGGGTGATGGAGGAGTTCGTCGCTGAGCGTCAGATCGGCTTCGGCAAGATCGGGATGCCCTTGCGCGTGGCACTGCTTGGGAAGATGAGCGGACCCGGGATGGATGAGGTGATGGCGATTCTGGGGGTGGAGGAGACGATAGCAAGGATCGTCAAAGCGATCGAGGCTTTTGGAAAGAGTCAAGAGTAAAATCTCTATGGCTCGCGGTTCGTTTTTTTGCTTCCGGCCTTAAGGTTTAGGCTTTTTGCTTTCTAATTTTCTTGCTTTTTTTCAAAAATAGTTTCAGCCCTTTGCGCTCTTTCCACCCGATACCATAGTCGATATGTTGCAGATACCAGCGAAGCTCTTCGGGGGTGATTCTACGGGATGCGGCGGCTCTGAGTAGGAGGTATTGAGGGATTTTCCACTCCTTGGAGGAGAACTCCGCAGCCAGTTTTCGGACCTTTTTCCCGTGACGATTGGCACAAAGCCGGGCGAAGACGAAGGGGAGGCCGGTCTGCTCCCGCCAGAGCTCGGCCAGATCGAGGGCTTCGCCTCCGGCGAGACGGTAACGCAGGGCCGCATCGCCGATGAGGACCCGCCCTTCAACCCCCAGAACCCGAGCCAGGCGGTTGGAGCTGGCCGAGGCCGGATCAGCTGAGGCGTCTCCCTCGATCACCAGTACACTGTGGACCGCGCCTCGGGCGACGATTCCCAGATCGCTGCAGCGGCATCCCCGGCTTTCGATACTGGAGATAAAGGCGGCATGGACCCGGCGCCGGCGGAAACGACGGTTGACCGTGCTGGGGACACCCCGCTGCCAGCGCCGTATCTGCTGAAACTGGCTCGTGCCGAAGCGGCGCTTGAGATAGACTTGAAAGGGGAGCAGGTTGAGGTAGTCGATCGAGCCGAAAATGAGCATGGCTAACCTCCCTGCGATATAATAGAGGCGATTATATCCAAGGCGTGCTAACGCTTTTGTTTAAAAGAAAGGAAGAGGATGATACGAGTGGAATTTTTGGGCCCGATCGCCAGAGAGCCCATGGAGGTCGAAGTCCGGGATCTTGCGGAGCTCTCCCGGATTCTCTTTGAGGAGGAGACGATCCGTCCCTGGCTCCAAAAGTGTGCGGTCGCAGTCAACGACGTGATGGTCAAAGATCCGAAACTCCCTCTGAAAGCGGGGGATCGGGTTTCGATCTTGCCGCCGGTCTGTGGAGGCTGACAAATGTCAGCCTCCCAGTGAAGAGTGAAAAACGAAGAATGAAGGATGTTGTTTGATGATGGAGCTTTACAACGGTCCGCTGGATGTCAAGGAGATCTTCGGGCGCTGGCTGGACGAGGAAGCGGAATCCAACTACGGTGCCTATATTCCTTTCGTCGGGACGATACGGGCCGAGGGCGGGATCGAGGCCCTGAGCTTCGATATCTACGTGCCGGTGCTTCGCAGTTGGTTCGATGCCTGGCAGGCGCGGGCCAAAGAGCGTGGAGCGATCGTCAAGATGGCCCATGCCGTCGGGGATGTACCGGTGCACAGCTCTTCCTATATTGCGGCGGTCTTCTCTCCGCGTCGGCGGGTGGCGTTGGAGCTGATCGAAGATTTTGTCGAGGATTTCAAAGCCAATGCCCCCATCTGGAAGTACGACGTCATCGACGGGCGTCGCATCTATGCCGAGGATCGTAGTACTCCAATGGAGGGAGCGGGGCTTTTGGCCGACGGCCAAAAGAGTGAATAATGAATAGTGAATAGCGA
Organism: Campylobacteraceae bacterium; assembly: GCA_026983875.1. Taxonomy (GTDB): domain Bacteria; phylum Campylobacterota; class Campylobacteria; order Campylobacterales; family Sulfurovaceae; genus Nitratifractor. The sequence goes on along the minus strand of JALSTG010000085.1, from coordinate 11,363 downwards.
ATAGTTTAGGATGGCTTTTCTGACGAAAAGCCGCATATTTCGATGAGAGAAGCCTAAACAATACAAATAATCAAACAGAAAAAAGGATTTTTATGATTCACTTCGATGAATCCATGAAGATACTGGAGGCCCAGAAGATCGGAGCTTACAAGACCCGGCGCCTGCCCCTGATGGAGGCCCGGGGATTTGTCCTGGCGGAGGAGATCGTCGCGGAGGAAAACTCCCCCGAGGCACCGACATCGGGAATGGACGGTTACGCAGTGCGCCACGAAGATCTTGCCCTGGGGCGGCTGAAGATCGCCGGCATCAATCCGGCCGGCTCACGGTCAGTGGAGACGCTCAAGCCCGGCGAAGCGATCAAGACCTTCACCGGCTCCCTGATGCCCGAGGGAAGCGACACGCTGATCCCCATCGAGAACGTCACCGTCGAAGGCGACGAGATCCGCATCGACGAGCCGGTCCCCCGGGGATTTTCGGTTCGTCCCGTGGGAGAGAATTACGCCAAAGGCGAACGGCTCATGGCCGAGGGGACGCGTCTGGAGTTCCCCCAGATCGGTGTCCTTGCGGGGCTCAATCGCTCCCACGTGACGGTCTACTCCCGGCCGAGGGTGGCGATCCTGGCGACGGGCTCGGAGCTTCTGGAGCTGGGGGAGCCGGAGGGGCATGCCGGACAGATTCGAAGTTCCAACAGCTATACCATCGAAGCGATCGTCCGCCGCTACGGAGGCGAGGCGATACAGCTGGGCTGCGTCGGAGACGATCGGGACTCCATCGCCGCCGCCGTGGACAATGCGCTTGCACAGGCCGATATCATTGTCAGCACCGGCGGGGTCAGCGTGGGGGATTTTGACTTCGTCAAGGATGTCGTCGGAGCCCTGGAGGGAGCGGAGCTGCTCTTCAAGGGTGTACGGATTAAACCCGGACAGCATATCATGGTCGCCAGGCGCAGAGATCAGTTTATCGTGGCACTGCCGGGCTTTGCCTATTCCTCGACGGTAACGGCGCTGCTTTATCTCCTGCCCCTCATGGCCAAGCTTCAGAAGACGCAAACTCCCCTCAGGACCGTTAGGGCGACGCTGCGGGAACCCTTCGTCAAGCGGGCAAGAAAGGCAGAGTTTACCGCCTGCAACCTGCGCCTGGAAGGGGGGCGATACTTCGTGGACTTCGAGGGAAAAAAGAGCGGCACCAGCGCCATCTTGACCAATATGCTCGGCCCCGTCGGACTGCTCTACACTTCGGAAGAGGAGGGCAACAAAGATGCGGGAGAAGAGGTAGAGGTCATCGCGTTCGATTAGTCGAGAAGGGGCGGGCATCGACAATCCTGGATTCTTGGCGACGCTTCTTCCTCTTCCTGAGGGCTATATTTATGCTTTTTTTCGATTTTTTCGATATAATCTTAATAATTTCTAAAATGAAGAATTGGAGCAAGAAGTATGGCTGATTACGGTGCCGGAAATATCAAGGTCCTCAAAGGACTCGAAGCGGTGCGGAAGCGCCCGGGTATGTATATCGGGGATACCTCCGTCAAGGGACTGCACCATCTGATCTACGAGGTCGTGGACAACTCCATCGACGAAGCGATGGCGGGCTACTGCGACCGGATCAAGGTGGCCCTCACCGGGGACGGTTCGGCGATCATCGAGGACAACGGCCGGGGGATCCCCGTCGCCGAGCATCCTACGGAGAAAATCCCCGCCGCGACGGTGGTCCTGACGGTGCTGCACGCGGGAGGAAAGTTCGACAAAGATACCTACAAGGTCTCGGGAGGACTTCACGGGGTCGGCGTCTCCGTCGTCAACGCCCTCTCCAGGAAATTGCACCTGACGATTTTCCGTGACGGAGAGATCTATGAGCAGTGGTTCGAGAAGGGGATTCCCGTCACCCCTCTGGAGGTGACCGGCAAGACCCGCAAGACCGGGACCAAGATCGAATTCTGGCCCGACGAGTCGATCTTTACCGAGACGGTGGAGTTCAAAGACGAGATCCTCGCCAAACGCTTCAAAGAGCTGGCCTATCTCAATCCCCGCATCACCATCGATTTCAAGGACGAGCGCAGCGGACTCAAAGAGAGCTACCACTTCGAGGGAGGCATCCGGCAGTTTGTCGAAGATATGCACTCCAAGGAGCCTTTGAGTTCGGCTCAGCTTTTCGAAGGCAAGGCCGACGATATCGAGATGGATCTGGCCTTTATGTACCAAAATGCCGACAGCGACAAGGTGATCAGCTTTGTCAACAATATCAAAACCGCCGACGGCGGGACCCACGAGGCAGGCTTCCGCGCCGGCTTGACCCGGGCGATCTCCAACTACATCTCCAAAAACGCCAACGCCAAGGAGCGCAACACCAAGATCAGCGGAGACGATACCAAAGAGGGGCTGGTCGCCGTGGTTTCGGTGCGGGTCCCCGAGCCCCAGTTCGAAGGCCAGACCAAGGGTAAGCTGGGCAGCAGCTACGTCCGGCCCCTGGTGCAGAAGTTTACCTACGAGCGCATCAGCAAATACCTCGAAGAGAATCCCATCGAGGCCAGGGCGATCATGAACCACGTGCTTCTGGCCGCCAAAGGTCGCGAAGCCGCCAAGCGGGCCAAAGATCTGGTCAAACGCAAAGACTCCATGAGCGTCGGGACGCTTCCGGGCAAGCTGGCCGACTGCCAGAGCAAGGACCCGGGCATCAGCGAGCTTTACTTGGTCGAGGGGGACAGTGCGGGCGGTTCGGCCAAGCAGGGGCGCGACCGGGTATTCCAGGCGATTTTGCCCCTGAAGGGGAAGATTCTCAACGTTGAAAAGGCGAGATTGGAGAAGATCCTCAAATCCGACGAGATCAAAAACATGATCACGGCCCTGGGATGCGGGATCGGCGACGAGTTCGACGAGGAGAAGCTCCGCTACCACAAGATCATCATCATGACCGACGCCGACGTGGACGGGAGTCACATCCAGACCCTGCTGATGACCTTCTTTTTCCGCTTCCTCCGTCCCGTGATCGAGAAAGGCTACCTCTACCTGGCCCAGCCACCTCTGTATCGCTACAAGAAGGGCAAGAATGAAACCTATCTCAAAGACGACAAAGCCCTCAACGACTTCCTCATCGAAAACGGCATCTCCGCCGTGGAGGCCGAGACCATGGGGCGGCAGGATCTGATCGAGCTTTTCAAACTGGTGGCCTACTACCAGATGACCCTCAAGGAGCTGGACAAGCGCTTCGCTCTGGCGGAGGTGATCCGCTATATGATCGAAAACCCCGATGTCGTAGGCAGAAGCAACGAAGAGCTTGCCCGGGCGCTGGAGGAGTATATCGGTAAACTGGGATACAACATTCTCAACCGCAGCGTCAGAGAGGATCGGATCCACTACTACGTCCAGACCAATGAAGGGCTGGAGGAGTTGATTATCGACGATCAGCTCTTTACCAACCCCCATTACAACGAAGCGCTCTATATCTATGACAAGATCCGTGAACGTCTCACCGACGAATTTGAAGGAAAAGATCTGCTCGAAGCATTGGAACAGATCCTTGCGACCGCCCGCAAAGGAGCCTATATCCAGCGCTACAAAGGTCTGGGAGAGATGAACCCGGAGCAGCTCTGGGAGACGACGATGGACCCCGAAAACAGACGGCTGCTTCAGATCACCATCGACGATCTGGAGAAGGCGAGCGACACCTTTACCCTCTTTATGGGGGATGAAGTCGAACCCCGACGAAACTACATCGAGACCCACGCAAAAGATGTCAAACACCTGGATGTTTGATGCTGAGATCTCTTAAAGAGGAGCGGGCAAGGCACTTCCGTCTGGCACTTCGGATCGGGATTCCCGTCCTCGTTTTCGTCATGGCGCTGGTTTACGGCGTCTTTTACCGGGAGGAACCCATCGCCGTAACGGCTCAAAATACGGCGATTTTCCTGGCGATGCTCTTCGCGATTGTCTACTTTATCTTTTTTGCTCTGGAGCTTAGCCGCAAAGAGACGCTCCTGGACCGCGTGACCGAAGGTTATCATTACGAATCTTTTCTTGATGAAGTCCGCAAGTGCCGCCCCAGGACCTTGGCGGTGGTCCAGATCGACAACCTTGCTGTCATCAATGAGAACTACGGGGTCCGACGGGCCGATGAGGTTCTGAGGGTTGCGGTAGATACCCTGGACAAAGCCCTTCTGCACCTTGGGGGAAAAGAGGGCTGGATAGGGCGGAAAAACGGGGCGGAGTTTCTCCTGGCGATTGACGAAGAGCCGGAGAAGGTCGAAAAAGAGTTGGAGCGCTTTGTCAAGGGTTACGGTCAATTGGAGGATGTGGAGGTCGACTTTGTTTTCGCCGTCATCCGCAACAATATCGAGGATCCCGAAAAGGCGATCGAGCAGCTGCGAGACCTGGTGGCTCAGCGCAATCGCTTTGAGGATGCCGAGCCCGCCGCGGCCGTTTCCGATGCCAAGGAGCTGACCCGGGCGGAGCAGGAGGTGATCGAGGCGCTGGATCGCGGGGATCTCCTGCTTCTCTTTCGTCCTTTACTCAATCTTCACAGCCAAAAAACGGACATCTACGAAATCGGTGTCAAGATGCGGAGGAAGGACGGTTCGTCGATCGCTCCACGGGAGTTTCTGCCGATCGTCAATCGCCACAATCTGGGGGAGCGTTACGACCTCTTGATCGTGGAGCGGGTCCTGGAGGCGGCCCGCCGGAGCGATGCATCCATCGGGTTGAGTTTCAACCTGTCGCCTTTTACTCTACGCAAAACCTCCTTCCTCGATGCTTTTTACCGACGGCTCGAAGCGTCGGAAGTGGAGGCGTCCAGACTGATCGTGGAACTCTACGAACGCCGCAGCCACCACCGCCCCGAAGAGTACTTCTCCCGTCTCAAAACCCTCAAGCGCTGGGGGGTACGCCTCTGTCTGGACAACTTTGGATCGAGCAACGCTTCGATGGAGTATCTGCGCCGGTTCCCCTTCGATATGATTCAGTTTGACCGGGAGTATACCTTTGATCTGGAGAGAGGGAAAAGCCTGGCCATGCTCAAATCTTTTGTCGCTATGGCCCGCGAGATGGGGATGCTTACCGGGGTAAAATGGGTCGACGACCGGCGCAAGATCGAAATCCTGTCGAAGTTGGGCGTGGATTATATCCAGGGCTTTGCCGTCGGGAAGGTCGTGGATGAAGAAGGGTTTATCCGCAACAACCCACGGAAGTAATGTAAATATGAAGGAGAGACCAAGATGAAATACGGCGAACGGGAGATCAGAGAGTTCGATATCGAACAAGACGAGCACTACTGGCCCAACACCCACGAGAAAAACTATACCATCGATATCGAGCTTCCCGAGTTTATGTGCCGCTGTCCCCGTTCGGGCTATCCCGATTTTGCGACGATACGTTTGAGCTATGTCCCGGAGGAGAAGGTGATCGAGCTCAAGGCCCTCAAGCTCTATATCAACAGCTTTATGGATCGCTATATCTCTCACGAAAACGCGGCCAACGAGATCTTTGATACGCTCTATCGACGTCTGAAGCCTCGCCGCATGAAACTCGTCGCCGACTTCAACCCCCGGGGTAACGTCCATACCGTCATCACCATCGACAGCGAAATGATGGGAGAATAGGAAAATCTATACATTATCGGTATGAAAGTGTAACCGTTCTATGGCATAATAGTGGGGTATTTCAATTATTTAGGAGGAGAGAATGAGCAAAAGAGACGAGAAGATCGCGCTCTATCAGAAAGCGGCCAAGGATCTCAAACTGGGCCTGGAGGATGCCTTTATCCAAAAGGTTACCGTCGGCCTGGGGCCTTCTATCTACAATAAGGATGCCGAGACGGTCTCCTGCAGTGACGCATCGGAGCTGGCACGGGTCCGGGAGAATTTCCTCAAGAAAAAGCTGGGCCTCACCCAGGAGGACGACAAGCTCGATGCGGCGATCAAGGAGGTCTGCGAAAAGATGGGCAGCTCCAACCGCAACAAATACCGGGCGCTCTTTTACGCTCTGCTGGCCAAAAAGTTCGGCAAAGAGTCGGTCTACGCCTGAGCCGGGAGGAGCTCCCGTCGGCTCAACCATGCGGCAAGCTCCGAAACGGTCCGAATCCCCTCTCTCAAAGCCTGATCTATAAGTCTTCTGTCTTTTTTAATCTTCATTTCCGATCCTTTTCCATGTAGTGATAGTGCCATGGTACTCATTAGGTAGATAAATCTTGAAATATATTTCAAAATGAAATACTATTTAAGTCAATATATGCTATATTGCAAATCATATGCCATTGAAGGGAGCAGGAATGATAGATTTTCAAGAGGTGATCGAACGGCTTAAGGACATTATCTCTACGAAGAAGATCGGAGGCAAGGTCTACGACAAGGATGTGGCGGCGGAGCTGGGGATCGGCCAGGCGACCTTCGCCACGATGAAAAAGCGGGGCTCGATCCCCTACCGGGAGATCATGGAGTTTTGCGCCCGGCGGAAGATCAGCATCAACTGGCTCTTTTTCGACCAGCCGGCAGAGATGCTGATCGAAGAGACGGAGAAGTTTTTCCGGGTGCGCTATTTCTCGGAGCTGAGAGCCAGCGCCGGCGGCGGGGCGGAAGTCTTCGACGAGGGATACGAGCTCATCGACGTGGACCGGCGTCTGATGGAAAAGATGCTCGGACGGATTCCCGACGGGGAGATCGAGGCGATCCATGTGGAAGGGGAGTCGATGGAACCGACCCTGCCCGACGGGTGCATCGCCTTCGTCGATCGAAGTCAGACCGATGTGGGCAAAGACGGCATCTTCGTCGCCTCCACGGCCAACGGCCTCTTCGTCAAACGGATTCGCAGACGGGTCGACGGGAGCGTCGAGCTGATCTCCGACAACCCCCTCTACGCGCCCGAAGCGCTTCCTCCCGAAGCGGTGCGGATCGTCGGCCGGGTCGTCGGAAGCGTCGAAAGCCTGTGAGATCTTTTCTTTTGTATTTTGTAGGAATAGACCTACATAAGTGCTAAGTAATTCATGATATAATACCCTCGCTATGCAGAATTTTCTGTGTACATAAATCACTTTAATCTAAGGAGTTCTCTATGAGACGCGGATTTACCATGATCGAATTGATCTTCGTGATCGTAATTATCGGAATCTTGGCAGCAGTTGCCATCCCCAAACTGGCAGCGACGAGAGACGACGCCAAAGCAGTAAAATCTCTGCAGAATCTGGCGACCTGTGTCAACGACATCGGATCGGCCTATACTGCGACAGGCGAGGAAAACAACAATACCGCTGCCTGTGAAGCGGTCGCACGAGACAATTGTTTCGTCGTCGATCCTCTGCACTCTGGAACCGTAGTTAGTACGACTACAGATGGAAACATCACCGTATATTATGCACAAGGTACCGCCGGCTCTGCTGCTTGTAAAGCGGCCAAAGCAATGGCGGAGGAGCAGAACCTGAGTAAGGGTACTGCCTTTGGAACAGGACAGATTCATCAGTTCGGCGGAAGCAAGATCTCCTTCTAAGCCGACGCTCTCGAAGGGGGGCTTCGCCCTCCATCTTCTCACAAATTCAAATCTTCCCTCTCTTTGCTGAAAAACTTCTCTACATTTTTTCCTTGAAATCTCTCTACTCTGAACATTCCGTGTGCCGGGTTTCCGCAAGAACTTTTCATACCGGAAACAGCACCGTATTCTCGGGCGACAACCTTCCCCTCTCTGATTGTTTCGTACTCTGCAACCGATGGCCAGTGCCGGTGTATGGGATTGAGGGATTTGATTCAATCAATGAATAGCTGATAGAATATCTCTCGAGTTTTATCATAGTGGGATGAAAGGGGAATCGGGAGTGCTCAAAACCGCATATACCATGATCGAAATGATCTTCGTGATCGTCATTATCGGAATTTTGGCGGCGGTGGCGATCCCCAAGCTGGCAGCGACGCGAGATGATGCCCAGTGGTCGCACTGGCGCAGAGGGTGACGACGGCGGCCTGGGAGATCTCGGCCCATACCCTGGCGCAAGGAGAGCTCGACGAGAGCCGTTTGGCCGAGAGCTCCAACGCCTTGAGTATGATGCTCGCACGGGGTGAAGCGGCGGATGAGGGGAATGGGACCGTGGATATCAGGATGGGGACGACGGCGGACTGTTTGATCCTCAAAATCGTGCGCGGTGGCGGCGACGCCAATCTGACGCTAAGCTACGGCAATGCCGGAGCCGATACGAAATGCCGGGCACTCCAGTGGATGATACGGATCGACGACTATCCCATGCCTTTGACGGGGGCGTGGGCCAGCTATTGAGGCGTGTCAGGTTTCGGGAGGCGACGATGCCCAGAGTGCATAGGCAAGAAGCAGCGGAATAACGGTCTGGACGAAAAAATAGCTGCCGCCGAAGAATCCGATCAGCGTCAAAGCCAGGAGCAAAGAGGCGGCCGCGACATGCTCCGTGCATGATCGGGGGTTTTGCCGGTAATGCCTCCATCCGTTCCGGAGAGCCCTATAGAGAAGCAGCAGGAAAAGGAGCGTACCGACCACGCCCCACTCCAGAAGAAACTGGAGGAGAAAGTTGTGGGGGTGGATGATCATTACCCCGCGATTGGGGAGGAAAAAACAGCTCTGGGGGCCACCCCCAAGCCAGGGGTGATCCAGCCAGTTTTTGAGGACCGTCGACCAGAGTTCCAGTCGCCCCGAACTCATCCGATCGAGATCCCGGGAGTGGAAGGTGCGTTCGACCAGAGTGCTGCCTCCATGGCCCGTTCCCCAAAGATTCAGATAGTCTGCCGAAATGAAAAGGATCAAAGCGACTACCGTGGCCAGCAAGATAGCGACCGTAACGCGTCGATCCTTGTTCATATAAGCAAACAGTGCAATAGCTCCGGCAAGCCCCAGCAGGGAAGCCCGGCCCCCGAGCCAGAAAATAAAAAAGACCAAAAGAGCATAGAAGATCAAAAAGAGAGGCCGGAGACCGGAAGAGCGGAAGAAGTAGAAGAGTCCGGCGGCGGAGATGACGAGTTGATACCCCAGCCGTCGAATGTTGTCGTTGAGATGCAGAGCCTCCCAGTGGGGAAGGGGAAGCTTCCAGGTCCCTGCCGGTGAGAGATCGAGAGCCAGTCCCAGTGCCAAAAGCAGGGAGATGATGATTCCCGGTGTCGCTACTGCAGCGAAGATCAGAGGAAAATCGGCCCGGTAGTTGGAGAAAAAATCCCACAAAACCAGAAAGAAGAGCAGATGAGTGATCGTCTCGGCTAGGCGGAGTGTGGCGAGGGAGTTCCCCGGAGCGTAAAAATCGGAAGTCAGATAGGAGAGGATGACCGTCATGAGCCAGAGGATAGCGATCGTCAATGTCGAGCGATAGCGGCCGGTGAGGAGCGAAACGAGAGGAGAGAGTCTGCCGCTGAGGAGAAAATAGAGGAAGATAAGCCCCCACTCCAGCCCTACGGTCAGCCGACTGCTTTGGTACCAGAAGTGAAAGTCTGAAGAGGTGAAGGTCGGTCCCAAGCCGGCATAGAGAAGCAACAGGGCCAGATAGCCGGAGAAGAATCGGGTGATAACGACATCATCTCTGGGGATTGGCATGGAGGCGCTCCGGCATCTTGGCTAAGGAGGAGAGTTTATCGAAAACTTCGTTACAATAAGATATTGAGTATATAAATATGAAAAAGGAGAGAGCCGGGATGCGGAAAGCTTTTACCATGATCGAACTGGTCTTCGTCATCGTTGTCGTGGGGATCCTGGCGGGTATCGCTATCCCCAAGTTCGCTGCGACGAGAGACGACGCCATCATCGCCAAGGCCCGGACGACGGTGGGGGCCGTCCGGAGCGCTCTGGCCACGGAGCGGCAGAAGCGGATCTTGCGGGGGGATTTCAATACAACGCTCGTCAACCCGACCGGTACGCGTGTTTTTGTGATAAAAACCAGCACGGGGGAGCAGAACCTGACGGAGTACGCGGTCAAAAAATGCCCCGCCGGCGGGGGGAGCAACTGCTGGAGCCGGACGGCCAATGATACCTTTGTCTTCTACGGTCCGGGGGGAACCAGCTGTACCTTCAAGATCGACAACAAGTTCCGTTTCGTCAAGCAGGCAGGATGCACCGTTCCGAATTTCACGGATCTTTGAGAACGCTTGATCTCTAAACATTTCCATTATTATCGAGTAGCGTTTCTTCGCTCCTCCTCCCCCCAACTAAGCTATCGAAGCGAGGCGCGCTACGAACCGGGGGCCGTCGTGGAGGTTCCCGTGCGGCAGAAGCCCAAACGTGCGGTGATCTTGACACGGGAGTCCGAGCCTGCTTTTGAAACGGAGGAGATTCTTGCCGCCACGGGAGAATATTTCCGTCCCTGGCAGATGGAGGCGGCCCGGTTTGTTGCCGAGTATTACTTTTCGATTCTCGGAGAGGCACTGGGGCTCTTCGTCCCCTTTGTGAGCGGGGAGAATCCGGCCGCACCCGACCGGCATCCGGAACCGATGGCAAAACTCCCCGAGCTCAGCGAAGTCCAGCGTCGGGCCTACGAGGAGCTTCGTAGCCACGATACGGCACTCCTCTTTGGCGTGACGGGCGCAGGGAAGACCGAGCTCTACATTCACCGGATGGCCGAGATGCTGGCCAAGGGGAAGTCGGCGATTTTGCTCATGCCAGAGATTGCTCTGACGCCCCAGATGCAAAAGCGTCTACGGCGATACTTCGGTGATGCGGTGGCGATCTGGCACTCCCGTCTGACGAAGAAAAAAAGGGAGGAGATCCTGGAGGGGATTAGAGAGAGAAGGGTTCGGATCGTCGCCGGAGCCCGCTCGGCACTCTTCGTCCCTCTGGAGGATCTGGGGCTCATCATCGTGGACGAGGAGCACGATGACAGCTACAAGGCGATGACCCGGCCCCGATACCACGCCCGGGATCTGGCAGTCTATCTGGGGAAAAAACTCGGGGCGCAGGTCTGGCTCGCCAGCGCTACCCCTTCGGCGACCAGCTACGTCCGCTATCCGGTGGTGCGCCTGGCCGTGCCCTATGTACGGACGAAGAAGCGCTACCGTTTCGTACCGGGAGAGACGATCAACGAGCCGATCCTGAAGGCCCTGGAGGCCAACAGAAAGCGGGAAGAACAGAGCCTCCTCTTCGTCCCGACCCGGGCCAACTTCAAATATCTCTGGTGCGAAGCCTGCGGCAAGACCCATCTCTGCCCCTACTGTTCGGTGGGGATGAGTCTTCACCGACGGCGCCGGCATCTGCGCTGCCACTACTGCAACTACACCGAAGCGATCCGGGAGCGCTGCGCCTACTGCGGCCACGCGCCGCTCAAAAGCGACCGTCTCGGAACCCAGGAGGCGATGGAGATCGTCGCCGAGGCGATTCCCGAGATGCGGATCGAGCAGTTCGACAAGGATGCTATCACGACGCCGGGGAAGCTGGAAAAGGCTCTTAAGC
>JALSTG010000084.1 GCA_026983875.1 Campylobacteraceae bacterium | reverse complement strand
AGCCAAGAGCGTCAAATGTCTCTACCGTCGGGATGCAGGCAATATGCCCGGCTCACGCAAAGAGTACGTCAATGCCAAAGAGGAGGGGGTGGAGTTCGAGTTCTACTGCGCTCCCAAGGAGGTTCTCAGAAATGAAAACGGCGAAGTCGTCGGCGTCGAGATGATCAAGACTCGCCTGGGAGAGCCTGATGTTTCAGGGCGCCAGCGGGTCGAGGAGATCCCCGGCAGCGAATTCACAGTACCGGCGGATATCGTAATCTTCGCCCTGGGCTTCGATCCGGTGGCCTATCCCTTCCTGGCCGAAAACGGAATCGAGACCGACAAGTGGGGCGGGATCGTCGTCGACGAGAACTACGAGACGACCAAAGCCGGCGTCTATGCAGGCGGCGACTGCCATCGGGGCGCCGATCTGGTGGTCACCGCGGTGCGTGACGGCCGTGAGGCGGCCCGGGCGATGGCCCAGAAGTTAATCCTCCAAGCCTGAGGTAGACTTAGGCGAGGACTTCGACACTCTCTGCATATTTTTTGAGCGTCTCCTCCGCATCACGGACTTTGTTTTCCTCTCCTCGCACGATGACGAGGACTTTGCCCTTAGCCACGAGTTCTTCCAAATGCTTCGCGTCGGCCGAGGCCATGCCCCACTCGATCAATCCGTCGGAAATACCGAAAAGCGTGCCACCGACGACCGCTCCTCCAAGCAGAGCGTTGATGGCTCCGCTGAGCGAAGCGCCCGCAACAAGCATGGAACCGACGGCTGGAGCGGTAAAGACAACTCCTCCGACCAAAAGTCCGAGCAATCCTCCTGCAATAGCACCGAATTCGGCCCAGCTTTTAGCGTGTCTATCAGCTTTTTTGATCTCCGCATCTTCGATCAATTCCTCTTCAGGATGATCGAGTTTTGTGACGACGGCGATTTCGTTTTTAGCGACTCCCGCATCGCTGAGTGCTTTGACTGCATCATTAACGGAAGCGAGATCCGAAAAAACTCCAATGGCAAATGCTAGATTGGACATTTCAATCCTCCTTTTCTTTTAAGGTTTTTTACAATCTCTATTATGCATCTTAAACGTTAGCCATTCTTAAACAAGGCATTAAGATATAATCTACTTTCAATGTTTTTTTATACTATGAGGTAATAAGATGAGAGGTTTTTATACCGCGGCAGTCGAGGCGTGCCGTCGGGCCAAAGCGCTTCTTGATTCATCGATGAGTGAATCCCTTTTGAGCAAAAACGCCATGACGGGTGCCGGAGGAGATCGCAGCAGCGGTATCGATTTGGCCCTGGAAGAGATTTTTGTCGAGGCGTTGGGTCCCTACGGTCGGATCGAGTCGGAAGAGTCCGGCGTGATCGGTTCGGGGGATTGGCGCATCATTCTCGATCCTCTCGACGGCAGTTCCAACGCTCTGAGTCGCTTTCCCTACTATGGGGTTTCCATCGCCCGTCTCGATGAAAAGGGGATCCTCCGGGAGGCGTTGGTAGCCAATCTGGCCAACGGCGATCTCTTTTGCCTCAATGAAAAATGCGAGCCGCTTCAGGGGCATCTGGAGAGGGTGGGGTGGCACACTCCCTATACGGCGCCCCATCCCGAGATCGGTCTTTTCGAAAAGGCTTATGCCCGACCGGAAATCGTCGCCGCTCTTGATCAATCGGGGCTCAAATTTCGCGCTCCCGGAGCCGTGGCCCTCTCCTTGGCCTATGCCCGAAGCGTCAACTACTTTCTCTTTGTCGGACCTTTCCGTATCTACGACTTTGCCGCGGGCTTGGCTCTGTGCAAGGGGATGGAGATCATCGTAGAAGAGGAGTATGTTATTGTCTCTCGGAGTCGAAAGATCCTGGAGGAGATCCAGAGGATCGTAAGGAAGAAAATAGCCGATGCTTGAAGGGTGCTATATTTTTTAATATCCTTCTAAACTTTTTCTGGTATCTTATTGTCAATTGTCTGTTTGGATCAAAAAGAGAGGAAGCTGATGGCGGAAGGTGGGCAGGAGTATCGCATCATCGTATCCCGGCCCGGACGGTTGGACAAAGTCCTATCAGAAGCGATGGAGGCCAGTCGAAGTCAGGTAGCCAAGCTGATCGAGGCGGGAGGAGTAAAGGTCTCGGGTGAGTCGGTCCGTAAACCGAGCTATAAAATCGAGGAGGGAGAGGAGATTCTCTACCGTCTTATCGAGGCACCCCGCCGGGAGGAGGCTCAGGTGGATTTCGAGGTGTCGGTACTTTACGAGGATGAGTCTCTTATGGTCCTGGACAAGCCTGCCGGCGTCGTCGTCCATCCCGCTCCCTCGGTACGGGGAGCGACACTGGTGGATTGGCTGGTAAAGCGGGGGATCTCCCTCTCTACCCTAAGCGGAGAAGAACGCCACGGTATTGTCCATCGCCTCGACAAAGAGACCAGCGGCGCTCTGGTGATCGCCAAGGACAATGATACCCACCGGACGTTGGCCGAAGAGCTCAAGAGCCGAGAGATGGGGCGCTACTACCTGGCGATCATCGACTATCCGCTGCGGGAGGATACCCAGGTGGAGCAGCCGATTGCCCGCCATCCGAAAAACCGTCTCAAGATGGGGATCGTCGAAGGGGGACGTTGGGCGCGGACCGATTTCGTCAAGCTCGCCGAGGGCCGTAACGGTACCGAACTGATCGCGGCCAAACTCCATACGGGACGCACCCATCAGATCCGGGTCCATCTGGCGAGTCTCGGACGGCATATCCTAGGCGACGAGCTCTACGGTTTTAAGAGCCGTGAAGGTAGAATCCCCCGGGTCTTCCTCCATGCGGCGTTGCTCTACCTGACCCACCCGGCTACGGGAGAGCGGCTGGAGATTACGGCGCCGATCCCTGAGGATATGCGGAACTACCTGGAGAAATATTATGAGAGGAGTTATATCGATGAAATCCTATCGAAGGACGCTTTGGGCCCTGAGCTGGCTCGGCGTTTCGCTGATCGTTAGCGGATGCGCAAATACGGTCGGAGAGATTACGAGTCTTACCGCCGTAAAGACCGATCCCTCCATGCCGACGCTTCAAGGTATCCGAACCGTGGTCGGCAAGACGAGTGTCGGATTTGAGTGGAAACCGATCACCGATACTCGGGTAGAAGGGATTACAGTCTACCGTGGGGTCCCCACCGGAGGGAAAGAGGA
>JALSTG010000083.1 GCA_026983875.1 Campylobacteraceae bacterium | reverse complement strand
GCAAGATAGCGTTATCGCAGCTGTAACCGCAAGCGTAGTAGAGCGCGCTTTCGTCCCGGAGAATCAGATGTTTCACCCGCTTATCCCTGCTGTTGCTGACGCTGTGCCTCCTGGGCGGCGCGGATCTCGTTCATGATCTGGGTAATACCGATCATCGCCAGATGGTAGCCGAAGGGCCCCATTCCGGCGATGACGCCGGCACAGACCTCCGCCGTGAGAGACTTGCGGCGAAACTCTTCCCGGGCGTGGATGTTGCTCAGATGTACCTCGATGGCGGGGATTCCCACCGCAGCCAGCGCGTCGCGGATGGCAATAGAAGTGTGGCTGTAGGCGGCGGGATTGATGATGATTCCCTGGGCGTCGCCCATGCACTCCTGGATCCGATCGACGAGCTCCCCTTCCAGGTTGCTCTGGAAAAACTCGATCTCAATATTGTTCTCTTTGGCAAAATGCTTCATCTGCTCATGGATCTGCTCCAGCTTCATGGGGCCGTAGATATGCTGCTCCCGGACTCCGAGCATATTGAGATTGGGTCCCTGAATAACGACGACTTTCATAATGGCGTTTCCTTTATCGTGTAGTTTAATGTGGGCTCATTTTATTGAAAATGGGATTAAGGGGCGGTTAGAGAGAGTCCGGATGCTATAATTCGACAAAAAGTAGCCTTATGATCACGATACTTGATCCCGAATATCTCTATACCCCTCACGGTTATCGCAAGGATCTGGCCGTTGCTTTTGATGAAACGATCGGGGCCATTGACACGCCTGATGCGCTGCAGGAGCGCTTTCCCGAAGCCAAGGTCGTCGAGCCGGGAGAGCGGAGTATCCTCTATCCCGGCTTTATCAACGTGCATGTCCATCTGGAGTTTTCCGCCAACCGGACTCGTCTGGAGTACGGCGACTTCATGCGTTGGCTCGGGAGCGTCATTCGAGAGCGGGACACCCTGGTCAACGAGGCGACCGACGCCGTCATGGAAGAGGCTTGCCTGGCGATGCTTCGCAGCGGGATTACGAGCTTCGGGGCCGTCTCCAGCTTCGGCACCGATCTGGAGGTCTGTCGCCGCGTTCCCCAGCGCGTGACCTACTTCAATGAAATTATCGGTTCCAACCCGGCGACCGTCGACATGCTCTACCAGGATTTCCTTCAGCGGGTCGACGCTTCCCGCCTGGATGCCGCGGAAGACCGTATCACCCCCGCCGTCGCCATTCACGCGCCCCATTCGGTCCACCCCGTCGCCGTCCGACGCGCCGTAGCTCTGGCCCGGGAAGAGAGGATGCCCCTCTCTTCCCACTTTCTGGAGTCTCCCTACGAACGCGAGTGGCTCGAAAGCGCTTCGGGAGGCTTCCGGGGCTTTTTCGAAAAATTCTTCGGCACGACGAAACCCGTCACGTCTATCGGAGAGTTCCTCGCCCATTTCGACGGTTACCCCAGCCTCTTCGTCCATGCGGTCCAAACGACGGAGGCAGAGCGTGGTCGTCTCGCCGAAGCCGGCCACTTCGTCGCCCACTGCCCTCGCTCCAACCGGCTGCTCGGCTGCGGCCGCTACCCCATCGAAGACCGACGCATACCCGTCGCCCTGGCTACAGACGGCCTGAGCTCCAACTGGTCGCTGAACCTCTTCGACGAAATGCGTGCCGCCTTGATGCTGCACCATCGAGAAGCACTACCGCCTCTGGCCGAACGCCTCATCCGAGCCGTGACCCTCGACGCCGCCCGCTCCATTCGAAGCGATGCCGGCCGCATCGAGACCGGAGCTCCCGCCGATTTTGCCCTCGTTCGTCTTCCCCAAACTTGTGAACGAAGCGATGAATTGGCTCTGCACACGATCCTCCATACTCAGGAAGCGGAGGCGGTCTGGATCGCGGGAGAGAAGCTCTAGACCTCGATGCCGATCTCCTGCTTCGGTAAGGAGAGAATGATCCCGGAAAACTCCCCGACTGTGCCTTTTCTCCGCAAAGGGATCACTCCTTCTTCTCATCATCATAAATTACCTTGAATGTAAGGCATAATTTATATAAATAGTATAGAATTATAGCTCTAAAACTTCCCACAAAGGAGTCCACCCTGATGGAAAAAAAATATTGGAATCCCTACTTTGGCGGGGTCGTCCTGGGGACGATGCTCTTTTTGACCTTCGTCATCGCCTCCCAGGGTTTCGGTGCCAGCGGCACCTTCTCCCGAGCTACGGCCCAGCTGCTCGTCAACAGTGACAAAAGCTGGCTGGAGAACGCCTACATCGCCAGTTATTTCCGCCACGGCGACAATGCCATGCTCAACTGGACCGTCATCGAGACGATCGGCATTTTCCTGGGCGGCTTCGCCAGTGCTCTGCTTGCCGGACGCTTCATGATCCGCCCCGACAAGGCCCCCGGCTACCCCATAGCCAAGCGCTTCCTCTGGGCTCTCATCGGCGGAATGATCATCGAGTTTGCCACGCGCATTACCCGGGGCTGCACCAGCGGCCAAGGCCTTGACGGGATGGCGACCTTCTCCGTCGGAGCGTGGATCTTCATGTTCGCCGCCTTTGCCGGCGCGCTGATCCTCTCTCCCCTCTGGCGCAAACAGTGGGTCGGAGAGAACAACGAAGGAGGTGAAGAATGAACGATCTGATTCTTCCTCTCTACAAAAACGGCTTTCTCACGTCCGAGGCGAACTTTTTCTTCGCCATCGTACTGGGCTTCACCTTCGGCTTCGTCCTGGAGCGCACCGGTTTTACCCGCTCTCAGCTCATCGCCGATACTTTCTACTTCAAAAACATCGCCGTGCCCAAGATCATGGGTGTGACCGTCATCACGGCAACCACGTGGTTTATCTTCTTCGCCTGGATGGGATGGATCGATCTCGATGCCCTTTTTACGCCGGGGACCTATGTCTGGCCCTACCTGGTCGGAGGACTGCTCTTCGGCGTCGGCATGGTCATGGCCGGTTACTGCCCCGGTACCGCCGTCGCAGGACTTGGGACGGGCAAGAGCGACGCCTTGGTCTTCATCATCGGCCTCTTCGGCGGAGCCTTTCTCTACTTTATCCTCTATCCTTATGTCCAGGATTTCGTCTCCAGCAGCAATCTGGGCGTCTTTAAACTTCACGATCTCTTCGGGGGCAACGCCTACACCTCTTACATCCTTACCGTCGCCCTGGAGAGCGGGATCA
>JALSTG010000082.1 GCA_026983875.1 Campylobacteraceae bacterium | reverse complement strand
AAAAGTGGTACGCCCATCAGGATTCGAACCTGAGACCTCCTGAACCGCAATCAGGTGCTCTATCCAGCTGAGCCATGGGCGCGTATTTGGGAGTCGAATAATATCTGAAGAACTCTTAAATCGAGCTAAAATCGAAAGGAACTCTATTGTCCCCGACGCAAAAGCAGATTCATCGGCCCAAAGAGTGTATGGGCCCGGCTATTCCCTACGAAGCTGTGGTTGTAAGGATGCTCCAGCTCCAGGCACTCCAAGTGCGAGACGACTTCCAGTCTCTTGAGGGTGGCGGCGTGGCTGCCGAAGAGGATCAACCCGGGCTCCAGCGGCTCTATCTCCCGTAACAAAGCCTCCACAAAGCCCTGCCAGGCACGAATATGCCGGCGCGAGCACTCTTTGGACTCGAAAACCAGGGCGGTGTTGAGCAGCAAGACGCCTGAGTCTTCAAAATTCCGGCGTAGCTCCTCCATGCTCGTGATCAGATCTTTCTTGTCGAGTGCAGCGATTGCTGCCTGGGAAGTATCGGCAACATCGAGTCGTCCGTCGGCGACCAAAGCCATCTTGATGAAATTGCGCAGGCTGGTCGCTCGATTGACCTCCCGGCTCAAGCCTGTGGGGGAGAAGATCTTTCCTACCCTTCCGTCGATGAAAGCGTAGCCGACGGCACTCTCCACCCGGGGATAGGGATCCTGTCCGAAGAGGATATAACGCAGATCCTGCGGCTTCAGTGTCGAAAAGGCTGCCAGGATTCGATCCCTTGCCGGAATATAGCCTTTACCGCCGAGCAACCACTCCCGATACTCCTGGTCCAACGCTTCCAGAGCCGACAGAAGAATCGGCTCCCAATCTCCATCGACGCCGTTGAGCTCCAAAAGCTCTTTCATCTTTTCATATTCTCTACTCGTCATAAAAGCAGATCCAGGACGATGAGAGCGAAGAAGAGGAAGCCCAGGTAGCCGTTGACCGTAAAAAAGGCCCGGTCGATCTGGGTAAAGTCCTTGCGTACCAGCCAATGCTCGTAGCCAAGCATCAAAGCCGAGAAGAGCACCGCCGCCTGAGCCCAAGCCCCCAATCCGGCGCTTCGGACAAAAAGCTCCCAGAAGAGCAGCGTCAGCAGATGAAAGAGCGCCGCCAGGTTCATCGTCCGCTGCGGTCCCAGCCGGGAGGGGATGGAGTGGAGTCCGTGGGTGCGGTCGAACTCCATATCCTGAAGGCTGTAGAGCAGATCGAATCCTGCCACCCAAAAGGTCACTCCCGCCGCCAAAGCGAGGCTCCAAGGAGGGATAGCGTCAAGCACCGCCACCGCCCCTGCGATAGGAGCCAGTCCCAGACTGAGCCCCAGGACGATATGGGCTAGGGAGCTAAAGCGTTTGAAGAGGGTGTAGGCTCCCAGGATGATCAGAATCGGTATCGAAAGCTTCAAGGCCAGGTCGTTGATCGCCCAGGCGACGGCGACGAAACCGAGAGCATTGAGAGCGATGAAAGCCAACATCTGAGCACCGCTGACGCGCCCATCCACCGAGGGACGGTTTTGCGTCCGGGGGTTGAGGGCATCGATATCCCGATCGAGATAGCGATTGACCCCCATGGCATAGTTCCGGGCCGTTACCGCCGCCAACACTCCCAGAATCAGCAGCCGCCAGCCAAACCATCCATGGGCCGCCACGACCATCGCCACGAAGATAAAAGGCAGAGAAAAGACCGAATGCTGAAACATCACCAGCTCGGAAAAATCCCTCAGTTTTTTCTTGAATTCTTTCAAGCCCACATTATCCTCTCTCACATAAAACAGATCGCAACGCAATCTTTCTAAAATTATTCATTTTTTCATTGTTCACTATTCATTAAATTCAGGGATGGGGAATCCTGATCTTCGAATTGAGCGACCAGGCAATAAGTAGCACCAGCAGTCCGATGATCCAGGCATTGCCGATCACCCCATAAGTATAGAGCAGATAGAGTACCCACTGCAAGATCGCCCCCAGAGGGGTAGGAACTCCTTCGAAATACTTTGCCACGCTGCCTGCATCGACTTTGAGATTGAACTCCACCAGTCGTCTCAAACCGCTGATGATATAAAAGAGAAAGATCGCTCCCAACACTGCCTCCTGAAACGGAGAATCTTTCTGCAGGGCATAAAAGAGCAAAAAGGAGGGCATAACGACAAAAGAGAGAAAATCGGCAAAGCTGTCAAGCTGTACGCCGAACTCCGTGGAAAGACCGAACTTCCGGGCTACTTTGCCGTCGGCAATATCCAGAGCTCCGGCGATCCATGCCAGGATGATCGCCGTAAAAAACTCCCCCTTGCCGATAAAATAGAGGGCCAAAACACCGCAGGAAATATTGGCAAAAGTGATGAGATTTGCCAGATTGTAACGGTTCTCTCGCTCCAGTAATTTCACGCCGGTATCCGAACTTATTTGACGGTCTTGAAAATAACGCTCTCCGGCTCCTCCTTGGAGCGTGCACGGATAAAGGTGTCCAAAATGATAAACATTAGATCCTTCACCGGATAGACCGTACTCTCCACTCCGACAATCGCAGCGGTGATATCGTCGGCACCTTCATTCTCCATCAGTGTCTGCAAACGCTTGATGAAATAGAACCCGCCGTCTACCTGTGTCTCCTGGCAAAAGAGTGCATAGATATTCTCCTGCCCATCCAATTCGTAAAGCAGATCGGTCTTTCGCTTATGTTTATTGAGGAATTCACCGAAATTCATCCGATCGGAATGAAGCAAAATTGCCGAAAAACTGTTGAGTCGATGGCTACGCATCAGATGGTAAAGCAGATCGAGAGGAATTTCGCTCTGGCGATAAAACTTTACTCCAAGCTCCATCGCCTTGTCATCATATTTCCATTGCACATGCTCATTTTTTCTCGCCATCTTTTTACTGCTCCCGTTCAGATCATCGATAATAAGTATAGCGAACCCCGACCTCCTGATTCCTGACAAAAGGCTATGCTATGATTTCCCATGCGAAAACTTACTCCACAGCTCGCACTGATCGGTGCCACGGCAAGCGGCAAGAGCTCCCTTGCTTTGGAACTGGCCGAAAAGTACCACGGCATCATCCTTTCCCTCGACTCCCTCTCCATCTATCGACACATCGACATCGCTTCCGCCAAACCGACAGCAGAGGAGAGAAATCGCGTCCCACA
>JALSTG010000081.1 GCA_026983875.1 Campylobacteraceae bacterium | reverse complement strand
GATTGTCCTCCAGATGGACATGGATCACTTTCCCCGGCCCCCAGTAGAGCTTGCTCGGTAGATCTACCCGGGGAGGAATGCGCTCAAATTTCGGTGAAAGGTAGAGATAACCGGCTCCCGCACCTATCGCCACAATCAAGAAGAAAAACAGCCAGAGGCCGGTGCGGCTCTTGCGCCGGCGTCCGTATCGATAGTTGCGTCTCATCGTTTGGTCAATACTCCTTTGTTTTTTATCGCTTCGAGCAGCGCTTCGAGCAACGCCTCTATCGTATATTCTGTCGTCTCGAATCCCGCGGCCTCCCGATGGCCTCCACCCCCAAAATCCTGGGCAATTTGCATCACATCCGCCCCCTTCGATCGTAGAGAAACCTTCAGGCCGTCGCGACGCTCGACGATCATGACGGCGATCTCTACCGTCACCAGGGATCGGGCATAGTCCACCACACCGTCGAGATTGTCGTAGCGTGCTCCGGTAGCGGCGAGATCCTCTCGCGTCACCGTCAGCACAGCTACCTGAGCGTCACTATAGAGGCGCAAGGAAGCCAATGCCCGCCCCAAGACCCTCAGTGAAGCCAGGGAGCGACGCTGAAGCATCGCCTGGGCGATGACTCCCGGCTCGGCTCCCAGTTCAATCAATTCACGGGCCACTTCAAAGCTCTCAGCCGTGACGTTCCCCGTGGTAAAGTATCGGGTATCGGAGAGTAAAGCGGCGTAGAAAGCCTCCGCGGTGGGTCGAGGGATCGGAAATATCGGTGCGAAAAAACGGAAGGCGACTTCGGAACTGCTGACCGCATCGGGGCGGACAAGATTAAGGATCCCATACTCCGTATTGCTGGGATGATGGTCGATATTGACGATTTCCCGGCCCGAGAGATCGAAGCCTAGTCGATCGAGACTGCCACAGTCACAGGCGATGATCAGCGAATCATCAAAATCGATCTTCTTCTTGACCCGGTCAAAGCCTTCGAGAAAATCCAGATGTCTAGGCAGATCGCTCGTCGCGTTGGCAATCTCGACCCGAATGCCCTCCTTTTTCAGCAGCGTATAGATCCCCAAAGAGGTTCCGAGCGCATCGGCGTCGGGATGAAGATGGGAGAGCACCGTTACACTCCGGTGTTCTGAGAGAAGGCTCTGAAATCGCTTCCGCTCTTCCCGGCTGAAACTCAGCCTCTCTCCCCGGCTCATCCTTCCACCCGCATAGAGAGATCCGGCCAGACCGCCTGGTGGACGATGCTGCCGGTACTGATAGCGTCCACGCCGGTCGCGGCGACCGCTTCGATCGTCTCCAGGGTGATATTGCCACTAGCTTCGATCAACACCCCTGGAAATTCCGCATCCCGCAGGACAACTGCCTCCGCCATCTCTTCGAGACTCATATTGTCGCACATGATGATCTCTGCCCCCGCCTCCATCGCCCGGCGAACCGTGACGAGATCTTCGCACTCCACCTCGATCTTGGCGGTAAAGGGAATCTGACGACGGATTTTTTTGATAAACCCCTCCAGATCATCGATCGTACGCAGATGGGTATCTTTGAGCATCAAAGCGTCGTCCAGTCCCATCCGGTGGTTCTGCCCTCCCCCGCAGCGCACGGCGTACTTCTCGAAAGCCCGTAAACCCGGCCGGGTCTTTCGCGTATCCAGGAGTATGCAGTCGTAGCCTTTGAGTCTCGCCGCATAACGGGCCGTCAGTGTCGCAATGCCGCTGGCATGGAGGGCAAAATCCAGGATGCTCCTCTCCAGACTCAGCAGATCCCGCCGATCTCCTTCGATCTCCAAGAGACGCTGCCCGGGAAGAAAAGGCTCTCCGTCGGCAATCTTCCACTCTAAAGCAATATCGTAGAGCGCTTCGACGGTCTCGATATACTCCCGTCCGGCGAAAACGCCTTCGCTCTTGGCCACGATGGTGGCAAATGCGGGCCGGGGCTCGGCAATCCGGGCAAAGAGATCCCCCCTCCCAAGATCCTCTTCGACGGCATTGCGGACGAAGGCTTCCAAAAGCCGCTGAGAGACCGTCATTGCTACTTGATCTCCAGCATGCGTTCGAGAGCGAGCCTGGCGTAGTGCGCCGTCTCCTCATCCACCTCGATCTCGTTGAAGGGCTTTCCGACTTCGATGGACTTCAAAGCATGATAGAGATCCTCCAGGGTCGTTTCATTCATCGTCGGACACTCCGGCTTGGTCGAGGAGAGGACATAGGTGTTCTTCTTTCGCATTCGCTTGACCAGGTTATATTCGGTGCCTACCGCCACCTTCTGCTCCGGGTCGAGTTCGGAAACGTATTTGATCAGTTGCGAGGTGGAGCCGGTGAAGTCTGCGGCGGCTACGACCCGGGGGTCGCATTCGGGATGCACGGCGATTTTGATGCCCGGATACTTTTTTCGGTAAAAGTTCACGTCGTCGACGGTAAAGAGCTGATGAACCGAACAAAATCCGTCGAAACAGAGAATATCCGCCTCCTTGGGGTCGCAGCCCTCCTGGCCGACGACGCAGGAGCGCAGCCCCATCATGTTGGCGACGTTCTGCCCCAGGCAGCGGTCGGGGACAAAGAGAATCTTCTTACCGCTTTCGAGCCCCTTTTTGATGATCTTGACGGCGTTGGAGCTGGTACAGACCAGGCCGCCCATTTTGCCGACTTTGGCTTTGACTCCGGCGTCGGAGTTGATGTAGGTAATGGGCAGCAGATCCTCCCGGCTCACCCCTCCGGCCTCGATCGCCTCCACGGTCTCGTCGTAGTAGCTGCCGTCGATCATCCGAGCCATAGCGCAGCAGGCGATCTTGGGCATCAACACCCGCTTCTCGGGGGCGATCACCTTGACGCTCTGACCCATGAATCCCACCCCGCAGAAGACCACCCAGGGATTGTCGTCGGCCTGACAACGGCGGGCCAGCTCCAGGCTGTCGCCGGTAATATCGGCCATTTCGAAGACCTCGTCCCGCTGATAGTAGTGAGCCACCACCGTCACCGGCAGCTCTCTCTTCATGCGCTCGATCTCGGCGCGATAATCGATCTTCATGATTTCGTCCGGTCCTTTTGCTAAATTTATGAATTATACACTATCCTAAAAACTGCCCGATATACTTTTTGCTAAAATAGCGCCGACAATGCGACCGAAACTTTACGACAAAAGTATTACTTGAACATTAGGAATCATGTATGATGGAACTCCTCTCCAATTTTAACATTCAGCTCTACCTCGCCGCCTATCTTGTCGGCAGCATTCCCTTCGGCTATCTCCTGGCCAGATATTTCGGCGGAGTAGACATCAAGCACGAAGGCAGCGGCAATATCGGAGCCACCAATGTCCTACGGGTGCTCAAAGAGCGCGATCCCGCCCTGGCAAAAAAACTCGGTGCCGCCACCCTCTTCCTCGACGCCATCAAGGGGGTCGTCGTACTCCTTGCCGCCAAGATGCTTGGTGCCGAGCCCGGAACCCTCTGGACCGTCGCCGTACTGGCGGTCTGGGGACACTGCTTCAGTCTCTTTATGGGCTTCGAAGGAGGCAAAGGCGTCGCTACCGGTTTCGGGGTGCTGCTCTTTCTCCTTCCGATCCCTGCCCTGATCGCCCTGGCCGCCTGGGCCGTCGCCGCTAAGACCCTCAAGATCTCTTCGCTCTCCTCTCTGATAGCGTTGACTGCTTTACTCATCGCATCCTACGTGCTCTACCCTGCCGGCATCCCGGGCATCGGTACCCACGCACCGGTCTGGATCATCGCCGTCACCGTCTTCTACAAGCACCTCCCCAACCTCATCCGACTCCTTCGTAAAGAGGAGGCCCCCGTCGCATGAGGATCGAAATCTCCGATCTGCGCTTCGAGACGATCATCGGAGTCCTCGATTTCGAACGCGAAGAGGAGCAAACCCTCGTCGCGGATCTGAAGATCGACTACGACTACCGTGACGGAGACTATCTCGACTACGCCGAAATCGCCCAAAGCGTCATCGAGCACATCCAAAGCCGTCGTTATGAACTCCTTGAAGAGGCACTTCTGGGAGTTCGTGAACTGCTTTTTGCCCATCATCCCGAGATCTTGCGCCTCGAGTGCCGCCTTTGCAAACCCCACATCCTCCCCCATGCGGAGGTCGCCGTCTCCGGGGCTTGGGAAAAGCCCGCGGCAAACAAGAGAGACTAATCCTTCTTCTTTTTGGAACCGAAGGTCCGTTTCAACCCATCGATGAGCTGTTTTTTCCTCTGCACTCAATCGCGCCTCATGGTGCATGATTGCGTAGACCATCGGAGGCATCTCCCCTTCTTGCAGCTCTTTGGCGGCCTCGTTGACAGGACGATATTTTTTCCGGGCAATCGCCGTGATGAGAAAGACCGCCGCTACCGCCACCGCCAGACTGGCGAGCATCAGCAGGCTGCGGGTCGGATGGGCCCGGAGGGCTTTGAACGCGTGTCGAAACATGAAACTCCTTTCTTTCGGGAGAGAAGAAGTCTCATTCATAACCCGAAGAGTAAAGGGCAGAAATGAAATGAAAATGAACCGGAGGAAATGCTTCTTCAGCGTTTTTTTGTGCTATATTTGTGATATAATTAAAAAAATCTTAAACTGAGTAAAGGCTAAATCGATGCGAATCCTGATCATCGAAGATGAAGTAACCCTGAGCAAGACCCTCTCCGAGGGACTCAAAGAGTACGGCTATCAGAATGATATAGCCGAGAGTCTGGCCGACGGGCGATACTATCTCGACATCCGCAACTATGATCTGGTCCTTCTGGACTGGATGCTTCCCGACGGTAACGGCGTCGACCTGATCCCGGAGATCAAAGAGAAACGCCCCAAGACCGCCATCATCGTCCTCTCCGCCCGAGACGACAAAGAGAGTGAAATCGAAGCGCTCCGCGCAGGCGCCGACGACTACATTAAGAAACCCTTCGATTTCGACATCCTTCTGATGCGGATCGAAGCCAAGCTCCGCTTCGGCGGCAGCAACATCATAGAGATCGAAGAGCTGATCATCAACCCGGAAGAAGAGAAGATCATCTACAAGGGCGAGAGCATCGAACTCAAAGGTAAACCCTTTGAAGTCTTAACCCATCTGGCAATGCACAAGGACCAGATCGTCTCCAAGGAGCAGCTGCTTGACGCCATCTGGGAAGAGCCTGAGCTTGTGACCCCCAACGTCATCGAAGTCGCCATCAACCAGATCCGTCAGAAGATGGATAAACCCCTGGGAATCACCACTATCGAAACCGTTCGCCGTCGAGGCTATCGCTTTTGCTTTCCCCAAAAAGCCTAAGACGAAATTTTCTCATCAAGCTCACCGCCTCGATGGCGGTACTGCTTGGGTTTTTCTCCCTTATCCTCTACGCCTACATCAATTACAGCGTCGAGACCGAACTGAGGGCTTCATTGGTCAAACAAGCCCATTATCTTCTGGCCAAATACGACGACCTGGAAAGCGCTCTAAAAAAACAGAAAGATCTCCTGCGTCGAACCCTCAAAATCAACGCCCAAATCATCTCCGCTCCCTCCGCCCGGTATCGGCCGTTGCATTTCCAGGTCCTTGAAAAGAAAAAGCATACTTATCTTCAGGCCTATTTCCCTTATAATTTCCGGGAGCAGAGCTACCTGGTCCTCACCGCCGACATCACCCAGCAAAAACGGATGCAGCACAAGGTATTCCGGGCCATCGTACTCCTCACGGCGGTCGCCATGGTACTGATTCTCTTTTACGCCTTCCTCCTCTCGGGAATGCTCCTAAGCCCCATTCGTTACTTTTCCCGCCGACTGGAGAAAATGAACGAAAATATCCTGGAGCCCCTCAACATACGGGAGATTCCTCCCGAATTTCATCCCCTGGCCCGCTCCGTCAATGCCCTGATTGCCAGAATCAAAAACTTCCTTCTCTATAAAAAAGAGCTCTTCGTCGGCACCGCCCACGAACTCAAAACCCCCCTGGCCGTCATGAAGACCCGTTCCCAGGTTGCTCTTATCAAGAAACAAAAGAGCTCCGAGGATCTGGAGCGGGTCATCCGGGAAAATATTGACACCATCGATAATATGAACCGAATCATCGGCTCCATTCTTGAGTTTGGCCGGGCCGAGGGGGCGCAATTTGAAAAGCCTGTCTCCCTCGACCTTGTCGCCTTTGTCCGTTCCAAGGCCGAGGAGTTTGCCCTTTTGGCCCAATCCCAGGGTAAAAAGCTTCACACCCGTCTGACACCCAAGAGTCTTCCCCATACCGTTCAGCCTCTGCTGCTGACCCAGATCCTCCAAAACCTTCTGCAAAACGCTATACGCTTTACCCCCAAGGGAGGTAAAGTCCAGCTCTTCTCCTATACGAAGGACGGCGAATTTGTCGTCAAGATCCGGGACGAAGGACCCGGTATCGACGAATCCGTCGATCTCTTCGCTCCCTTTAAGCGCTCCAAGGACTCCCCGGGTGCCGGACTGGGGCTTTTCCTGGTCAAGAGCGCTGCCGATGCTCTGGGGGCCACCGTTACCCTCAAAAATCGCAGAGACGGCCGGGGGGCCGTCGCCACTTTTTCCCTTCCCTTGGAAGAAAAATAGTCTCTGTAGCTTTTTGCTTCCATTAAGGAACGATTGGCTATAACACGGAAACCAATTCCAAGACGAGGATGAATATGGCCCTGTTGATTACCGACGAATGCATCGCCTGCGACGCCTGCCGCGAAGAGTGCCCCAACGAGGCAATCGAGGAGAACGATCCTATCTATATCATCGACCCCGACCGATGCACCGAGTGCGTCGGCTTTTTCGACGAACCTCAGTGCATCGCCGTCTGTCCCGTCGACTGCATCATCCCCGACCCGGACAATGTCGAGAGCGTCGAAGAGCTCAAGTTCAAGTTCAACCAGCTGCAGGAGGAGCTCTAAGCTCCAATGCCCAAGCGCGTCGCCGTCATCGACATCGGCTCCAACTCCGCTCGCCTGGTCATCTACCAGCGCACAAGCCGTTACGGTTTCCACCTCATCACCCAGCAAAAAAGCCGCGTCCGTATCGGCGAAGGCGCCTACGAAGCGGGCGGTAGGCTCCAAAGCGTCGGTATCCGCCGTGCCTTTGGAGCGCTTTACTCCTTCAGCCACACCCTCCGGGAATACAAGGTTCATAAAGTTCACTGCGTCGCTACCTCCGCCTTGAGGGATGCACCCAATCGCGGAGACTTCCTACGCCTGGTTCGGGAACGGCTCGGCCTGAAGATCCGTGTCATCGACGGTGAGAAAGAAGCGGCCTACGGCGCGGTGGCTGCGCTGAATCTTCTGCCTCTAAGCGACGCCGTGACCGTCGATATCGGCGGCGGCTCCACCGATATGGCCCTCATCCGAAACGGCCGGATTACCGCGACCTACTCTCTGGATCTGGGCACGGTACGGATCAAGGAACTCTTCACCGATACCGACCGGCCCCTCAGAGAGGCCCGTGCCTATATCCGCGAACATCTCACCGCATTGCCCGAGAGCTTCCGAGGGGCGCTTGCCGTCTCTATCGGCGGTACGGGACGGGCCCTAGCCCGGGGCGTGATGCTTCGCAACGACTACCCCTTTGACAAAATTCACGCCTTTGAGTACTCCCTCAAAAAGGAAAAAAGCTACATCGAGACGATCTCCAGGGCCTCCATAAAAGATCTTCCCGGGCTCTTCATCAAAAAAAATCGGGCCGACACCATTCGCGAGGGTGCTCTCATCTTTCTGGAGGTGTTGCGACACCTAGATGCCGAAAAAGTCCTGGTCAGCGGCGTGGGAGTCAGGGAGGGGGTCTTTCTCAGCGATCTGCTCCGAAATGACGGCCTCCGCTTTCCCCGCGGCATCAATCCCAGTCTTCGCAGCATCAAGGATCGTTTTGATCTCCTCCGACTTCCTGAGGGGAACAAGCAGAGTATCGGCCGGGCGCTTTTTGAGACACTCCGTTCCCGCTTCGAAGGGACCAAAGAAGAGCAACGCCTCCTCCACGATGCCCTGAGCCTCTCCAATATCGGCAAGATGCTGACGATCTACAAGGAGCACCAACACGCCTTTTATATTGCCATGCAGGAACTCAACTACGGATACACCCACTCCCAGATGCTGACGATCGCCCTACTCATGCGCTCCAAAGGAGACAGCCTCTACTACAAACCCCTCTGGCGCCGCTACAAGAAGCTGCTTCCCTCCAAAGAAGCGATCAAATGGCTCAGCTTTGCCTATACGCTGACTCTCATCCTCCACGAAAACTCCTCTCACGCCCGGATCACCTTTGAATGGAAAGACAAACACACCCTCCTCGTCCACAGTGACCGCCCTCTGTATCTGGCTCACGAAGAAATTGAGAGTATGGAAAAACCCGGTAAGATCGACGTCAGGCTCGATGACGGGTGGGAAGAGAGTTGTACGGGAGAGTTGTCGAGTTAAGAGTTAAGAGATTTTTACATGGCTTGACGCTTTTGCCAAGTGCCTTCAGTCACTCCTGTGCACGCAGAAATCCACGGTGCAGAGATCCTCGCCGATATGGAGCTGCAGAGTTGGTCTCCGGCCCGCTTGAAAAAAAGTTCGTCAACCTCATCTCCTACTCCCAATCTTTCGGGATTCTCCGCTCCTTGGCCATGACGGCGAAGTGTTCGAGCTCTTTTCGACGTAGAATGCGGATGATGTTGGTCGTGCCGGGAACTCCCGGAGGATCTCCGGCGGTGACTACGTAATTGTTTTCCTTGATCAGCACCCCGGTCTCCAAACCCCGGTAAATCACGTCGATCATCATCTGTCGGGCGCTCTCCGCAGCGGAGAGGAAGGCCGGGATCACCCCCCAGACCAAGGTAAGCTGCCGAGCGATCAGAGGATCGTGGGTCACGGCATAGATCGGTTGGCGAGGGCGATAGCGGGAGAGTTTGCGGGCAGACTGCCCCGATGTGGTGATCGCCAACAGCGCCGAAGCATCGATATTTTGCAAAAGATTAACCGCCGATTCGTCGATGACGTCCATCTCGTCGTTGTAGGGAAATCGGTGGATCTTGAAGTAGGGATAGACCGCTTCGGCCTCCCGGATCGTCGCCGCCATCGTCTCCACCGCTTCCACGGGGTACTCGCCGATGGCGCTCTCTTCTGAGAGCATGAGGCAGTCGGAACCGTCAAGAACCGCATTGGCGACGTCGCTGATCTCGGCACGAGTCGCCCGTTCGGCGTGGGTCATACTCAGAAGCATCTGCGTAGCCGTGATGACCGGCTTGGAGGCTTCGTTGGCTTTGCGAATCAGCATCTTCTGTACTTCGGGGACTCGATAATAGGGGATCTCGATCCCCAGATCTCCCCGGGCGACCATCAGGCCGTCACTGGCCGCCAAAATCTCGTCGATATTCTCCACCGCGTCGAATTTTTCAATCTTAGCGATCAGGTGCTGTCGGCCTCCGTGAGACTCCACAAGGGCCCGGGCCTTGCGCATATCCTCTCCTGTCTGGACAAAGGAGATCGCCATAAAGTCCACCTCGTGCTCCACACCCCAGGCGATATCCCGGCGGTCTTTCTCCGTCAATACCTCCATCTCCAGTCGGGTATTGGGAAAATTGACCCCCTTACGTGAAGAGAGCATCCCTCCACTGATCACTTCGGCCCGGACACTTTGGCCCGTTTCAATCACTCGGGTACAGATGATCCCGTCGTAGAGGTAGATCAGATCCCCGACTTTGAGTTTGTCCAAGAGCTCCGGATGGTTGAGACTCACGACCAAACGGTGGGGCTCGACGAAATCACCGACGACCTCCTCCCTGACAAACTCGATAATGTCTCCTACTTGAAGAGTAACGTCCCTTTTGAGCTTGCCGATGCGGACTTTGGGTCCACTGATATCTTGGAGAATCCCCACGAAATATCCCGTCCGTCTGGAGGCTTCTCGAATCATCTTCAGGGAGCTTGTGTGGTAGTCGTGATCCCCATGGCTGAAGTTGAGACGAAAGAGGTTGACCCCCGCCCGGATCATCGCTTCGAGTCGGTCGACGGAGTGACAGGCCGGCCCCACCGTCGCCAGGATTTTGCAGTGTTTTTTCATCACGATTCCTTAATAGCTTATAAAAAGGGGGTCACGGACACCAAGCGCATCGGCAGCCAGCGTAGAGCGATCCACAAAGAGATCACGGTGCTCATCCCTACAAAAACCCAAAAGGCCCATAGCGCTCTGCTCGCCAGATAGCCTCCGACGAAGCCTACCGTCAAGCCGCCGATATGGGCACTCATATCAATGCCGGGGATCAAAATCCCGAATAGCAGGTTGAGGGCCAAGACGGCTCCAAACTCCTGCATAAAAAGCCGAAAGCGCTCTCCTAGACGCTGACGGTGGAAGAGCATCAGACCCCCGATCGCACCAAAAATCCCGAAGATTGCTCCGCTGGCTCCGATGCTCACCGTCATCGGATGCACCACCATCGAAACGAGAAAGCCGACAATCCCCGAAAGAAGATAGAGTAGCAGATAAACACTGCGGGAAAAATAGAGCTCCATCATCCGCCCTACAATGAAAAGAGAGACCATATTGAGCGCCAGGTGTTCCATCCCTCCATGGAGGAACATGGCACTCAAAAGCCGCCACCACTCTCCTTGACCCACAAGCGCCGGAGCATAGACCCCTCCGCATTGGACCAATGTTCGGGTTCCGATTTCCGATAAACTTCCGCCACACCATGCACTCACTGCATACGCAAGGAGATTGAGAAAAATCAGGGAAGCCGTAAGGGGGTATTCTTTTGCGAAGCGCCGCATCAGATCTGGCTGATGGCTGTCGGGAAAATCACTCCGTCGATTCCGAAACGCAGCATCGTATCGATCTGGCGTTCGTTCTCGATCAGGACGAGAATCTTCGTATCAAAAAGATAATCTTCGGCGATTTTCTGAAGCGTAATCGCCTGTTCGTGTTCACTGACGACATAGCTGGCTCCAAGGGCATTGGCAAAAACGCCGTCCCGGGTCTCGCTAATGGTGACCGCATACGGCAATCCGTTTTTCTGACAATGGCGAGCCAAATCGATGGACACGTTCAAGGGTTCGAGAAGGAGAATATCCCCGGTAGAAGTTTTTTCAATCTCCGGAATGGAAAAAACTTTCACAAAACGGGGAGATTCGATCCATTCATGACCAAAAATAAGCATCATTTTCTCCTTTATTTCGATTTCTCAAGGCACTCGGAGGAGCAGTAGTATTTCCCTTTGAACAAAATCGCCTCCTTCTTCACGACAAAGGTCGAACAGCAATCACACTCTACCAGCGTCTCTTCATCGCTCTCTCCCTTCTCCTCCGCTTTAGTCCCAACGGAAGCTTTCCGCCCCGGGAGAATCTTTCCGCCTGCAAAGCGGTAAAGCGCGTAAAGGACTCCTCCAATGATTAGGAGCTTCAACCACATATATCCGCCCGCCTCTTAGGCATCAACATCGGCAAGAGTACGGGCGGCGGGGTAGGCTTCCAGACGCTCGACGGGGATGGGTTTGCCGGTTTTTTCGCAGATTCCGTAGCTCCCCTTTTCGATCTTTTTCAGTGCATTTTCCACCTCGGCAATCTGACGTTTCAAATCATTCAGTAAGCGTTGGTCGATGGCGTTTTGGGCATCCAGCTCCGCCATGTCTCCCCGATCCTCCGCCCCTTCGGCGCTGTCATTGAGGGCCTGGGTCTCGTCGCTGACGCCGTCGATCTCTTTTTCTAGTCTTTGCTTCTCATCCAGAAGTCTGTTGCGGAAATACTCTAGATCCAGATCATCCCGTTTTGTCATAAATTCTCCTTATTTCTTTTGGCTCGAGTATTTGTCCTGCTATGATAACATTTTTGCCAAGGAGGCAAACGGCTCTCCAGCCTCATCCCCTGCTCAGGATCAGATAGCGCCGGGGCGGCCGCTCTCGGATCTGCGCTTCAAACCCTTCGACGCGGTTCAGCTCCTCATCGACCCGGCTCCCCTTGTAGAGAAGATAACGCGTTTGCTCGTCCCGGAGATGCTCCGTCAACCTCAGCAAAAGCGCCGTATCGCTGACGGCCCTGGAGCTGATCAAGCCAAAGGGAGCATGATCCAGATCTTCCACCCGTTTGCGCACCACCTCCACCCGATCCAGCCCCATTTCCAGAGCTGCCAAGCGCAGAAAGGCCGATCGCTTTTGCAGAGGCTCACAGAGCACCGTCTCCGTCTCCGGCCAGACCGCCGCCAGCACCAAGCCGGGAAAGCCGGCTCCAGTCCCTACATCCAACAGACTCTCCGGCGGATCGACGAAACTTACGGGATAGAGCGAATCAAACAAATTCTCTTCGATCTCATGAAGGCTCTTTGCGCCGGTGAGATTGTGCGTCGCGTTCCACTCCGACAGCAGCTGCGTAAAGCGCTCCAAACGTGCACCTGCTTCCGCATCCAGCTTGATCCCTGCCTTTTGAAGCTCCCCTGCAATCACGCGACACCCTCATCTAGCATTGCCTATCTACCATCCTCCGCATTCAAAGCAGATGCCCCATCCGCTCTTTCTTGGTACGCAGATACTTTTCGTTATGGGGATTGGCCTCGATGACGAGAGGGATGCGTTCGACGATCTCTACATTATGGAGTGATTCGATCTTTTTGGGGTTGTTGGTCAGGAGACGCATACGGGTGATACCGAAATGCTCCAGAATCGTCTCGACGATCTCGTAGGTGCGCTCGTCGGCGGCAAATCCCAGCTGATGGTTGGCCGCCACGGTGTCAAGCCCCTGATCCTGAAGAGCGTAGGCGTTGACCTTGTTGAGCAGGCCGATGTTGCGCCCCTCTTGCCGATGGTAGATCAGCATTCCTCCTTCGGAGGCGATTCGCTCCAGCGCCGCTTCGAGCTGCTCACCGCAGTCACACTTGACCGACCCCAGAGCATCGCCCGTGAGACACTCGGAATGGACTCGTACGAGAGGAAGTTCCGGCAAGGGTTCGCTAAAGAGCGCCAGATGTTCCCGACACCCCTCCTTGAAGGCTTGGATCCTGAAAGTTCCATACCGCGTCGGCAAGGTCGCAATTTCGGAAATATCGATTTTTTTCATGGGGGCATTATACCCCAAGCCTCCCCAGAGATAAAACCGTGTAGAATAATCGAAAATTCTTTCAAAAGGTGTTTTTACCATGTTTGCACGATTTCGACGGCGGCGGCTCTCACCGGTACTCCGCGATCTCCTGCAGGAGACCCGTCTGAGCGTCGACGATTTCATCTATCCTCTCTTCATCCGTCCCGGAGAAGGCATCCACAACGAAGTCGCCTCGATGCCCGGAGTCTTCCAACTCAGCATCGACGAAGCGATCAAAGAGTGCGAAAGCCTCAAAGCGTTGGGACTACGGGCGGTCATCCTCTTCGGCATTCCCGAAACTAAGGACAGCGTCGGCTCCGACGCGCTGTGCGATCACGGGATCATCGCAACGGCCCTGCGGGAGCTGAAAAAGGCTCACCCCGATCTCTTCGTCGTCACCGACCTCTGCTTCTGCGAATACACCGACCACGGCCACTGCGGAATTCTCGATCCGGTGCTGCAGACCGTGGACAACGACGCGACACTGCACAACCTAGGCCTCCAGGCCGTCGTCCACGCCAAGGCCGGCGCCGACATGATCGCTCCCAGCGGGATGATGGACGGGATGATCACCGCGATTCGCTCCGCTCTCGACGAGGCAGGGTACAAGCACCTGCCGATCATGAGCTACTCCACCAAGTTCGCCTCCGCCTGGTACGGCCCCTTCCGGGACGTCGCCGAATCGGCTCCCAGCTTCGGCGATCGGCGCAGCTATCAAATGAATCCCGCCAACCGACGCGAAGCGATCCTCGAATCCCTCGCCGACGAGGAGGAGGGCGCCGACATCCTGATGGTCAAGCCGGGGCTGGCCTATCTGGACATCCTCCGGGATATCCGGGAGGCCAGCCGCCTTCCCCTGGCGGTCTACAACGTCAGCGGCGAGTACTCCATGCTCAAAATGGCAGCCAAAGCCGGTGTCATAGATTACGAGCGGGTCATGATGGAGACGCTCCTGAGTTTCAAACGTGCCGGTGCGGACATCATCATCAGCTACCATGCCAAAGAGGCTGCCGCCTTGCTACGCCGGGCCCAATAAGCATACCGAAGGATCCTCGCCATGAATGCTACCGAATACACCCAGTCGGTCCTCGACTATATCCGGGAGTGCTCTCCCGGACAGGATGAGTTTTATCAAGCGGCGACCGAGGTCTTCGAAAGTCTCGTCCCGCTTCTTGAAGAGGAGAAAAAATACCGGGAAAACAGCATTCTGGAGCGCATCATCCTTCCGGAACGCACTATCATCTTCCGGGTAACCTGGATCGACGATGCCGGCAAGGTTCAGACCAACCTAGGCTATCGGGTTCAGTTCAATTCGACGCTGGGGCCCTACAAAGGGGGGCTGCGTTTCCACCCCAGCGTCAACCTGGGTATCGTCAAGTTTCTCGGCTTCGAACAGATCTTCAAAAACGCCCTGACCAATCTCGGCATCGGCGGAGGAAAAGGAGGGAGCAATTTCGATCCAAAAGGCAAAAGTGAAAATGAAATTATGCGCTTTTGCCAGGCCTACATGAATGAACTCCACCGCCACATCGGCGAGACCCGGGACGTCCCCGCCGGCGATATCGGCGTAGGTGAGCGGGAGATCGGTTAT
>JALSTG010000080.1 GCA_026983875.1 Campylobacteraceae bacterium | reverse complement strand
GAAGAATTGCCGCTGGGAACAGAAGTGGTCTATTGCACTTCCCCAGAGATCGAAGAGCTTCCTCTGGGAGGAATCGATCGGAAAATCCACCGTCTTTACATTCGTTGACAAATCCTTCACATAGAGTTGACGAGACTCTCTCATAATGACAATGTCTCAAACCGGAGCCGAGGCTTCGGGATGGATAAACTCAAAACGAAAAAGGATTGACGATGAAAAAAGGCAAAGTGATCTTGATGGCACTGGCTCTGAGTGGCGCAACGGCACTCTATGCAGGAAACGGCATGGGGGAGACTCCCTGTGACGCAAAGGGTAGCAAAGGGATGCAGTGTGGCACCGATATGGGGCAGGGTATGATGAAGGGGCAGGGCCCCGGCATGATGCAAGGTAAACAGGGCAAAATGCACGCCAAAGATATGCGGAAGCGTCCCAATCGGATGCAGCGGATGATGCAACGCATGCAGAAGCAGCTGGATCTGACCCCCGAGCAGCAGCAAAAGATTCAGGCGATCATGTCGGATTATTGGCAACAGATGCAGAGCCAGATGCATAAAAAACGGGGTCAGGGCATGGGCCAAGGAATGGGTAAGGGCATGCAGGCTCGGGGGATGAAAGGCCAAGGCCGAGGTATGGGTATGCAAGGTCAAGGCAAAGGGATGAAAAGGAGGATGCCTCTGGCTTCCGTACTGGGGGCGGAGCAGTTCGACAAAGCCGCCTTCGTCAAGATGATGGAACAGCGTTGGGCGAAGAAGGATGCCCGCCGGATGGAGCACCGCCGGGTGATGCTGGAGCATCTCTCCGCTGCGATGGAGAAGGTCCACGACGTCTTGACCCCCGAGCAGAGAAAGAAACTGTTAGAATTGTCTCAGCAAAAAGCCCGATGAGGTGCAGCAAGGGGGTGCGATGATCAAAGTGCTGATGGTGGAGGACGATCCGGAGATCACTTATCTGTTGGAGCGCTTCCTTCCCCGTTACGGCATAGAGCTTCTCAGTCTCGCCTCCCCCTCGACGGCGTTGGAGAAGCTGGAGTTGGAGAGCTACGATCTGATCCTCCTGGATCTGGGCTTACCCGAGATGGACGGGCTGGAGCTTTGCCGCCTCTTCAAGGAACGCCATCCTGAAATTCCCATCATCATCTCCACCGCCCGGGCGGACCTGAGCGATAAAGTCGTCGCCTTTGAAATCGGAGCCGACGACTATGTCGCCAAACCCTACGAGCCTCGGGAATTGGTGGCTCGTATTCAAGCCCTGGTCAAACGCTACCGCCACTTCTCCGGAGTGCAGGAGCAGACGCCCCTCTTTCGTGTGGATCGCCGGCGGATGCAGATCTTCAAAGAGGACGAGCCGCTGGAGCTGACGCCGGCGGAGTTCGAGATTTTCGCTCTGCTGTTACAGCGGCGGGAGCAGGTAGTGAGCCGGGAGTTCATCGCCAACAGCGTCGAGGCGCTGCGCTGGGAGAGCTCGGACCGGAGCATCGATACGATCGTCAGTCGCATTCGCCACAAGATCGGTGACGAGAGCCGCCCTCCGAAAATGATCCGCGCCGTGCGGGGGGTGGGCTACAAATATGTGGGGCCTTGAATGAACCGCCACTCTCTTTTTTTTAAACTCAATCTTCTTTTTGCCGTGGCGCTTTTGGCGACGATAGTCGCCGGAGTCTTTCTTTGGAGGCATTGGCAGATGCAGGAGCGCCTTCAACTGAGGATGCAGGGGAAGCTGGTGCTTCACGAGTGGCATCGAAGCGGTCGGATCCCCAAGGAGATGCTGGAGATGATGGGCCTGGAAGCGTTTCCGTCGAAAGAGAGGGAAAAGTCCCTGGCAGGACTCCAAGCGCTTCCGAGGCTCCAGAAGGGACCGCGGCGCGTGGCGGTGATTCGCAGCCGCAGGGGAGCGTTGATTTACCTGAGAGACGGGAACCGGGTGCTGTTGCTGCGTCCTGAGGGCACGCTCTGGGCGCGACGGTGGTTGCCTATGGTTCCGGTGGCGGGTTTTCTTGCGATGTTAACGATTCTCTATCTGCTTTTGCGTCGGGCGCTGCTGCCTTTGCGGGCATTAGAACGAGAGATTCAGGAGTTCGGGGAGGGCAGGGCGCCCCGAGGCGAGGCGGCTTTTGCCTCCCGGCGGGACGAAGTGGGCCGGCTGGCCCGTACCTTCTACGATTCGGCGCACAAAGTCCGCCGTCTCCAGGAGTCGCGTCAGCTCTTTTTGCGCAATGTCCTGCATGAGCTCAATACCCCCGTTACCAAAGGGAGGCTCCTTGCGGAGATCAGCGAAGACCCCGAGACCCGCCGGATGCTTCATTCGATCTTCGAGCGGCTCTCTCTGCTGCTGGAGGAGATGGCCCAGATCGAACGTATTAGCGCGGCGGAGGAGAGCCTGGCACTGCGTCCCGTCCGGATTGTCGATCTGGTAGATCAGGCCAGAGACCGGCTCTGGATCGAGGAGGAGATCCCTGTGGAAGGAGGAGGTGCGGTAGTATTGGCTGACTTCGCCTCCCTGGCCATCGTTTTCAAAAATCTGATCGACAACGGCGTCAAATACGGAAAGGATCTGAAAATTCGCATCCGGGAGGGGTGGATAGAGTTTTGTAGCAGAGGTCCGGGGCTGGATCATCCCCTGGAATGGTATGCGCGCCCCTACAGCCGGGGAGAGGCCCGGGCCAAGGGCTTCGGGCTGGGGCTCTATATCGTCCGGGAGATTCTGGAGCGTCAAGGGCTGGAGCTAAGCTACCGTCGTGAGGGAGAAGAAAATATATTTGCCGTAGGGCCGTTTCGCGCCGCGGGGCAGAAGTAGGCACCTAATCTACCTTTCGATATAATCCTTTCGATTTTCCCTCTTTTGGAAAGGATAAGACGATGCTGCTTTTTACTCCCGGCCCCACTCCCGTGCCCGAATCGGTCCGCCTGGCGATGGCGGGGCCGACGCTGCACCACCGCACCCCCGAATTCGAAGCGATCTTTGCCGAGGTGAGGAGGAAACTTTTTGAGTTGATGGCGACCGACGAAGTGGTGGTGCTGGCCTCCAGTGGGACCGGAGCGATGGAGGCGGCGGTGACCAACCTCTGTCATCGCAAGCTACTCAACGTTAACGCCGGCAAGTTCGGTCAGCGTTTCGGCCTCATCGCCCGAGCCCACGGTTTGGAGAATGTCGAGATCGTTCATGATTGGGACACCCCTGCCACGGTAAGGG
>JALSTG010000079.1 GCA_026983875.1 Campylobacteraceae bacterium | reverse complement strand
GTGCCGACGATGTTATTTTTCGCCGCGCTCTGGGGATTGGATTCGCAGAGGGGAACGTGCTTGAAGGCCGCGGCATGGATCACGATCTCGGGGCGTTCTTCGTCAAAGACCTTTTGGAGAGGCTCCCGATCCAACACGGAGATCAGTCGGGGAGTGCATCGATTTTGAGGCAGCTCCTCCGTGATGCGGTAGAGATTGAATTCGGAGTTTTCCACCAGGATCAGCTTTTGGGCACCGAAGGCCAGACACTGGCGGCAGATCTCGCTGCCGATGCTTCCGCCCGCACCGGTGACAAGTACTTTTTTTCCTTTAAGAAAATCTCCGATGATCTCCCGGTCCAGGTCTTTGGGCTTTCGTGCCAGGAGCTCCTCAATGGGGATCTCCTCCAGCTTCTCCCGTCCCTCTTCGAGAAGACGAATCCTGCGAATCTCACCGATGCCCAGAAGCTCCAGACGATCGATGAGGCGATTGAGCTCTTTGGGGCTCAACTCTTCGGCGACGATCACCGCACGGATACCGTACTTTCGGATTAGCCGATCCATCTCCTCGGGAGGATAGACCCGAAGATTTTCGATGACCCCCCCTTCGATACCCTTTTGCCCATAAGAGACGATGGCCACAGGACGATAGGCGGGCTCGGCGGAGTGAATCGCCTTGAGCACCGAGACCCCTCCTTCCCCCGGACCGACAATCAACGTCGGCTTGTATCCCGAAGGGAGCATCGATTCGGTCAGGAGCCGTTTACTCAAGCGCAAACCGCTGAGGGCCAGGAAGGAGAGAAAAAAATCGATGATGAAGATGCTGCGGGCAAAAGGCATGTAGGCCTCTCTGAAAAGCACGAGCAGCAGAATGAAGAGTCCGTAGGCGAGCAGATGAGCCTCCAGGACCCTGCGGGCATCCCCCAGGCCGAAGAATCTCCACACTACCCGATACTGCCCCCTCCATGCCATGGCCCCGATTTTCAGAAGCGAGAGGGTAGCATAGGTGAGCCAGAAGTGTCGAAGATAGGCTTCGGGAATATGAAAATTGAACCGAAGGAGATAGGCCAGATAGAGGGTCATCAGTGAAAGCAGTGCATCGGCAGTGAGGAAGAATGCGAAGCGTTTTGCCGGTGTCGGACGCAGCCACTCCCCTGATCTCATCGCATCGCCTCCCGCACAATTTCGCAGATGCGTTCCAGATCGCCCTGCTCCATCGCCGTACCGCTGGGGAGACAGATCCCTCGGGAGAAGAGGTCCTCGCTCACCTTCCCCCCATAGCTGCGCGCCCCTTTGAAGAGGGGCTGCAGATGCATCGGCTTCCAGAGCGGGCGGGATTCGATCTGCGCCTTCTCCAGCGCCTCGATCACCCGCATCGGATCGGATTCGGCAAAGGTCAGCGTCGTCAGCCAGCGGTTGCC
The DNA here is from genome assembly GCA_026983875.1 of Campylobacteraceae bacterium. Taxonomy (GTDB): domain Bacteria; phylum Campylobacterota; class Campylobacteria; order Campylobacterales; family Sulfurovaceae; genus Nitratifractor. Next base: position 13,403 of record JALSTG010000079.1, on the reverse strand, counting down.
CCGGCTGTTGGAAACCTCCGGCATCCAGTCGATCTCTTCGATCTCTTCGAGCATCGCTTGATACTCTCTAAAGATCTGTCGCTTTTTCTCGATGCGTTCGCCCAACACCTCCATCTGCCCCACCCCGACTGCGGCCAGAAGATTGCTCATACGGTAGTTGTAGCCCAGCTCGGTATGCTCGTACCAGGGGGCGGGCTCTCTCGCCTGGGTCGCCAGCTTTCTCGCCCGGACAATCGCCTCTTCATCCTCGCTGACGAGCATCCCCCCGCCTCCGGTGGTAATGATTTTGTTGCCGTTGAAAGAGTAGATACCGAAACGGCCGAAGGTCCCGGTATGGCGTCCCCCATAGATTGCTCCGAGGCTCTCGGCGGCATCTTCGATCAGTGTCACGCCGTAGTGCTCGCAGATCGATACAATCTCATCAAGTTTGGCGCTCTGTCCGTAGAGATGTGTCAGGATCAGCGCTTTGGGCCGCTCCTTTTCGCACGCCTCTTCGAAGCGTAACGGATCGAGGTTCCAGCTCTCGTCGCTGTCGACAAAGACCGGCTCGGCCCCCTGGTAAAGAATCGGGGCGACCGAACCGATAAAGGTGAAGGTCGAAGCCGCCACCTTGTCGCCTGCTTTCACCCCGCAGAGACGAAGCGCCAGATGAATTGCCGCCGTGCCGCTGCTCAAAGCCGCCGCCGCCTTGACTCCGGTAAATTCCCGGACCGAAGCCTCGAAGCGGTCCACGAAGGCCCCTAGGGGCGCGATATAGTTGCTGGCGAAGACCTCCTCGACGTAGCGCCGTTCGTTGGGACCCATATGGGGGGGAGAGAGGAAGATCCGGTCGCTCATATCCCCTCCCTTTTTTTCCTGGCGGGCACTCCGGCTACCATCGTCCGGGCTTCAACGTTCTCGATCACCACCGCCCCGGCTGCGACCACGGCATCTTCGTCGATCTCCAGCCCCTGTATGACACAAGCCCCCAGACCGACATGAACCCGATCTTTTATACGGACGTTTCCTGCCAACGCGGCCTGAGGACTCACGTGGACGAAGTCGCCGAGTCGGCAGTCATGTTCAATCACCGAGGCACTGTTGATAATGCATCCACGCCCGACGGATGCATCGGTATTGACAACCGCCTGTGGCATCACGACGCTCCCCTCCCCCAAGGCGACACTTCGGGCAACCGCTGCCGTAGGATCGACAAGGGTCGCCAAGGTAGCTCCCTCTGCCTTTACCTTCTCGAAAATTCTGCGACGCAGCACATTGTCACCGATTCCCAAAGCCACTTCCACCCCCGGAAACTCTCTAAGAAACTCATCCCATCCCATTGCATTTTTCTCCGGGTCATCGTCGATCCACAAAATCGTGTCGTAACCAAGGCTCTCCGCAATCTGGGCCACGACCTTTCCATGTCCGCTATGACCGTATACGGCGATTGTTTTCTCCATCACTCCCCCTGAATTTCTCCATCGTCGCCTTTCCCTCCTGACTGATCCCCTCCCGGGCAAAGACCTTCTTCACCGTCAGCCAGGCAATTTTGAGATCCAACCAAAAAGAGCAATGGTCGACATACCAAACGTCGTAAGCGAACTTCTCTTCCCAGCCGATGGCGTTTCGGCCGTTGACCTGGGCCCAGCCGGTGATCCCGGGCCTCACTTCGTGGCGACGCCGCTGCACCTCATCATATAGGGGAAGATACTCTTCCAGGAGGGGTCTGGGACCGATGAAACTCATCTCTCCTTTGAGCACATTGAAGAGCTGGGGCAACTCATCGAGACTGAGACTGCGAATCACTTTGCCGACTCCCTTCAGCCGCTTTTCGTCCGGCAGGAGATTTCCCGACGCATCCCGCTCCTGGGTCATTGTACGAAATTTATAAATAGTAAAAATTTTACCATCTTTTCCCGGTCGCCGCTGTCGAAAAAAGACAGGAGATCCCATTTGGGTATAGATCACGGCCGCCACGGCCGCCAGTACGGGCAGAAGCACCAGGAGCAGTCCTGCGGCAAGCACCCGGTCTATTCCCTCTTTGAGATATCGACAATAGATCATGGCTCTATTGTAACGTTTCCTCATAAATTTCGATATATCGTTCCACAACCCGGGAGATATCGAACTCCTCCACGGCTATCCGACGACTGGCACGTCCGAAGGTTTCTCGAAGCTCCGGATCTGCCAAAAGTCTCCGAATCGCTTCGGCCAACGCCCGGGAGTCTCCGGCGGGGACGAGCAGACCGTTTTCATCCTGCCGTACGATCTCCCGACAGCCCGGGACATCCGTCGCCACCAGGGCCTTGCCCATCGAGGCGGCCTCCAGCAGTGTCCGGGGAAGACCTTCACGATAGCTCGGCAACACCACCAGGTCGCTCGCCGCGATCCAGTTCTGCACATCTTCATGAAATCCCAGGTGACGCACCGGCCCCCAGTCGGGATCCATCGCATTGGGATTGCCCCGATCGATCTCTCCCAGGTAGAGAAACTCCGCGCGGTCCGCTAGCCGAGAAGCCGCCTCGATATATTCGCGGACTCCCTTTTCCCGAATCACCCGGGCGATCATCAGCACCGCCGGTTTGTTTGGATCGATCCCGAGACCTTTTTTCCACTCCTCCGACGGTCCACGGGGGCCAAACTCCTCCGTATCCACGCCGCTTCCGAGGACGAGACGCGCCTGGCGGGCGGAGACGATCTTTTTGCCGACAAAGAGTTCGAGATCGTCCCGGTTTTGGAAAATCGTGCCGGCTGAGAGGGGCGATCCGATCCGATACAGTGCGGTGATCACCCCGCGGACGATCGCTGCACGGAAAGAGCGATCAGTAAAAAAACTTCCCAGTCCGGTCACGGTCCGAATGCTGCGACGGGGTGCCGCAAAGGCTGCATAGAGATTGGGCTTGTGGGTAAAGGCGTGAACGATGTCGGGATCGATATGGTGGAGTACTTTTCTAAGATCCCGGATTGCAGCAAGCTCCCGAAGAGGGTTGAGGCTTCCCCGGTCGAGGGCATAATGGGTGACGTGGACTCCGATTTCCTCTAACGCCTCCCGATAACTCCCCGGCGGGACGACGGCATAGACGTCATGCCCCCGACGTAACAGCTCCTCCATGACAGGCCGGCGAAAGAGATAGAGATTGAGATCCAGATGGGAGAGAAAAACGATCTTCACGACGCCCTCCTCCAGACTTCCAGCGCATAGAGGCTCCAGAGCATCTTGGCGCGTTTTTCTACGGGGAAAGCCCCTCTCCCCTCCCTCAGCTTCTCGATAAAGGCCCGATCCAGATAGGTTTCGCTGTAGCATCCCGGGGCCAGAGCGTCGGCGATCAGCTCTCTCAAGACTCCGTCCACCCACTTGACGAGGGGGACCTCGAAGCCCCGTTTGGGTTGGGTGATCAGCGCTTCGGGCAGATAGCGCTCCGCCAAACGCCGCAGTATCCACTTGGTGGTCGTTCCCCGGATCTTGAAACGATCGGGAAGCTTCGGTGCAAGCTCCAACATCTCCTTCCCTAAAAAAGGGCTCCTCGCTTCCAACGAGTGAGCCATGGTTGCGATATCCATCTTGACCAGTAAATCGGAGAATAGTAGGATCTCGAAGTCCAGGCAGAGCATACGGGAGAGGCCTTCGAGCCTGCAGCGGCGGATTCTTCGATCCATCTCCTCCAGGATCGGATTGGAGCCAAAACGGTAGATCTCTTCAAAGATATCCGTCGTCGCACTGAGATAGAAATCAAGCCCCTCCTTCCCCGCCATTCCCAGCAGTCGATAGAGATAGTTGTATATCGACTGCTTTCTTCCCGGATTGGGCAGAAGTTTTTGCAACGGAGCGAAAGGGCGGATTCTCTCGATCCATCTGCCGGCGAGAGGAACGTATCGGCGATAACCGGCAAAGAGTTCGTCGGCACCGTCGCCGTTGAGGACGACCGTGACATGTTCTGCGGCCGCTTGGCTGACATACCAGCTGGGAATCGCCGAACTGTCCGAGAAAGGCATCCCGTAGCCGGCAAGGATCCGCTCTACATCCTCCCGGAGGTTCATCTCGATCCGCAGGGTACGGTGCTCGGTGCCGTAGCGCCTCGCCGTCAGCTCCGCCAGTCCCGACTCGTCATAGCTTCCCTCGAAAGCCACGGTAAAGGTTTTGAGGCGATCGGTATGCTCGGAAGCCATGGCCACGGCCAGGGAGCTGTCGATCCCTCCGCTGAGAAAGGCCCCCACTTCCCGGTCCGAACTCAGAAGGCGACGACGCACGCTTTCGCGCAGCTTTGCGTCCAAGAGTTCGATCGCCTCTCGGGCATCGGTCGTTTCCGGAGAATCCCGATAGAGCTCCTCCAGACGAAAATGGTGCCCCTCCTCTCTCTCCAGCGTAGAGAGATCGACCCTCAGCCAGCTTCCCGCTTCCAGTCGCTCCACCTCCCGATAGGGAGTACTCCGGCCGTAGAAAAATCCCGTCCGCAGATAGGCGGAAATGGAAGCTTCGTCGATGCTGACGTCGCAGTTTTCGGCGATGACCTTCAGCTCACTGGCAAAGAAAAGTTCTCTCCCTTTCCGGTAGAGAAACAGCGGCTTCTTTCCCGCACGATCCGTCGCGAGGAAGAGCGTATTGTCCCGCTCATCGACGACGGCAAATGCGAACATTCCGTCCAGGCGGGAAAACATCGCTTCGCCGTATCGGAGGTAGAGGGCAAGCAGCGTCTCCGTATCGGAAGTTCCCCGAAAGATCTCATCGCCCAAAAGCTCTTTGCGGAGACTGATGTGGTTGTAGATCTCTCCGTTGAATACGATGGTGCACCCCCGACGCTTCATCGGTTGGGTTCCTTGCTCGCTCAGATCCTGGATCGCCAGCCGCGTATGGAAAAGTCGGCAAGGCCCTACCGTCGCCTCGCCGTGTGCATCGGGCCCCCGATGGTGCAGCGTCGCAAAGACCCGGCGGGCATCGACTCGGCAGTTAACCCCTCCCGCAATACCGCACATGGACTACTTTTTCAGCCGGTAAACCGTTGCCATGGGAGCGAGAATCACCGGTTCGAAGAGTTTCGGATCATAACGCCTCAATACGAAAAGCTGTACGTAGGTCGATTCGAACATCCTCCGATCCATCAGCAGAAAGCGTCGGTAGTTTTTCATATAGACCAGAAAAAAGCGGGAGTCGGGATCGAAGTTTCTCTCCTCGAGGCGCATCGTTCCGTCCTTGTTGAGCTCGGCGGCGACCAGACGATTGAGCCGGGTCGTCTGCCGCCCCATCCGCATCGTCCCCTCTTTCAGATCCACCCAGAGATTCCCGCCGAAGATCACCTTGGAGCCTTTTTGCCCCAGAGGGACCAGAGAATAAAAAAGCGGCTCCCTCCGCGGATTTCCCGTCGCCAGATCGATGTTGCTGAAAAGAGCCACCGTGGGGAAGATCCCCATCATTCTCAGAGGAAGATAATAGTAGACTTCTCGGCTCTTTTTCGGGACCTTGAACTCCTGATCCTCCAGCATCGCAAAAAATGCCTCCGGATCGCTCACCTTATAGTCCTGCATCATCTGCTTGAGATAACTGCCGTTACGCTCCTGCCGGAAATTCCGTTCCGTATATTCGGTAATCAGACGGGCCATATTCGCGCTGGCGGTCTGGGGGTGCGTCAAGGCGAAACTCACCGGGAAGTTGACATCTCCCGTATGCTTTCCTCCGTCGATCAACGTCTTGACGTCACTATAGTAGCGGATCGGATATCCGTAGTCCCACCAGGCGAGGGCATAATCTCCTCTGCCGGCGACTTTGTGCAGTCTCTCAAGGACGGCCACCTCGTTTTTGTTAAAGACGGTAGGAACTTTGTAATCGATCACATGGCGGATATTGGGGTAGAGCACTGCCGCGGTCAGCAGAAGCATGACGCCCCACTCCATCCGGTTGCTTTGCGATGACTCCCCCGCCAGACTGGCTGCCAGCCGCTGGGAAAACCAGACGATCAGATACCCCATCCCCAGTGCCATGACCGGTACGGCATAGACGGTAAAACGCAATCCCCCCATCATCGCGATGAATCCCAGGCCCAGCATCGGGAGCGCCAGCCACATGGCCCGATAACGCCAAGCCATCATCAGGTAGCCCAGGAGCGAGAGGAGGAAAACGGCCGGATGACCGCTGATCCGGTCGGCAAAGATCTCAAAGGGGATCTTCCCCGCCTCCCGGACCGTCTTGCTGACGGCGAAGAAGTGGAGATCTCCCTCACCTCCGCCCGTTACGCTTTGGCGAAGCAGATATCCTTTGATCTGAAGCCAGATCGGAGCGAGTCCTCCCAGCCAGGCAAAGGCGGCAACGGCCAAAACAAGCAGAGGCCAGACAAGCCGATTGACTCTCTTGCCTCCGAAATGAAAGAGGACAAAGGCCGCAAGAATCAAAACCGTATCTTCCATCCATCCCAACGGCATCAGGCCCAAGAGCATAAAAAGCAGCAGTTTGTAGTTGTAAAGCTCTCTGCGCTCAAAAACCAGTACATAGAGCAGGACCATGACGAGAAACGCCGTATTGAGCGAATAGGCGGCAGGATACCACCATTGGTAAAGAATCATCAAGAGTGCCGTCAGTGCCATGTAGCGGTTGCGTTTGCGGGTCACGGCCAGGATGATTCCCCAAAGGACAAAGGTGGGCAACACGATCGTCAACATATCGGTATCGTAGTATCCGACCATCGTCCGGTTGTAATAACTCCAGACGACACCGGCCAGCAGCGCAGCCACGAACCCCACCCGATTCAGCTGCAACGCGCGTCCGATCAGCATCACCGGCACGACGAGCAACGCACCGAACACGGCAGGCATCCAGAGGATCAGCGTCTCGAAAGATACGGGCAGCCAACGCGCCAGAAAAGCCGTCGCCATGGCCAGAGGAGCGTGCACGGGAGAGAGGTCGTGGGGCTGATGCCCTCCGGCCAGGATGTCCCGGGCTCCTTCGGCCCAATAATATCCGTCGTTGGTGTTGATCATCAGCTGCCCGTTCCAAAAGAAATCCGGAAACTGACTCGCCCAATCCACCCAGATATAGCGTACCGCCAGGGCGAAGAGATAGGCCAGCAGCATCCAGACCAAAAAGCTCTTCAGCGCGACGGGGCTCTCTTCGACCTCGAAAAGTTTTTCATTGCTCATTCTGTTCCTTTGAGAGTTGTTTCCAATAGATTCAAATATTGCGAAGCGATCTTCTCTATCGAAAACTCTTTGGCTCTAGCCGGTCCGATTTCCCGATACTTTTTTCGTATTTTGGCGTCATTATACATTTTTTGCATCGATTCGGCCATGGCCTCCACATCGTCTACCGCCGTCAGGATACCGTAACGCCCTTCCCGTATCCGAGGAAGTGGCCGGGCATAATCCGAGCGCTCATCCAGTATCTCTCTCGGCCCGGCGAGACAATCGGTCGAGATCACCGGCAAAGCACAGGCAAGGGCTTCGACCAGCACGTTGGGAAAACCCTCGTGACGGGAGGTGAAAACAAAGCAGTCGGCCCGGGCCATCCAGACAAAAGGATTACGCTGCCTTCCGGCGAAAACGACCCGATCCGAAATCCCCAGTGAAGCTGCCTGCGACTCCAGCTCACTTCTCAGAGGCCCGTCTCCGACCAAGACCAGTCGGCGGTCGTCGGCATCGATTGTTGCGAAAGCCTCCAGCAGCATCCGATGGTTTTTCCCGCGATCCATCCTCCCGACCGTCAGATAGACAAAGGCCTCCCCGAACTCCGGGCCCGGAAAGGGCTCCTTGACCGCCTCGGCGATCGCCTTCAAATCGACGGGATTGTAGATCACCGAGATCTTCTCCCGCTCGATGCCGAACTTTTCACCCAAATTCCCCCTGTTCCCCTGGGAGTTGGCCAGGATGCGCTCCGCATGGGGATAAAGCAGGCGAATCAGTCGCCGGTTGATCCGTGACGACACGCCAGCACCACCATACTGTTTCGAAGGAAGTGCCCGCTCGCTCAGTACCGTCGTCGCCCCCGATCCCAGAATCCGAGAGAGGGAGTTGACGTAATTCGGACGCGTCATGAAACTGACGGAAAGCCCGATCCCCTCCTTGCGGCAAAACCGGCGATACTTCCAGGACAGCAGGGGAAGCTTGAGCAGTTTTTTCCATCCCGACTCGTCGGAACGGGAGCGCTCCAGATAGCGGATCTTCACTCCCTCGGGCACCTCGTAGAAGATCGTCTCGTTCATCAGCACCAGCGTCACCTCGTAATGCTTCGTCAGCTCGGGAAGCAGCAACGAAACCACCCGCTCGGCTCCCCCGGCGGCCAGGGAGTAGATCAGTACCGCGACGCGTGGCTTCACAGATCGATCCATTTTTCGGCGGTACGTCTCACATCCAAATGGCTAACGGACTCTCTTGCCGTCTGTGCCATTTGCTTCAACTTCAAAGTATCCCCGGCCAATTCATTCATTCCCTCTACCAGGGATTCTACTTTTCCGGGCTCTACCAGAAATCCATTTTCGCCGTGTCGAATAATTTCCCGGGGTCCGGTAGGACAATCGGCGGCGAGTACTGGCGTTCCGCAGGCAAGTGCCTCCACCACTACGTTGGGGAATCCTTCGTACCGGCTCGAAAGAATAAATAGATCGGCTGCCTGCAAATGGGGGTAGGGGTTATCGATCGCTCCGGGAAGCTCCACCCATTCCTCCAGCCCCTCTTCTTCCCGCAACTTCTCCAACTCACTCCTCATCGGACCGTCGCCGAAGATGACAAGTCTTTTCTTTCGAGCCCACTTCGAGCGGGCATAGGCAGAAATCAGCAGATCAAACCCTTTCTGAGGATGCAGTCTGCCCATCGCGACGAGCCGACCTTTCGTCGTTCCTTGCTCTTTTTCGAGTAAACGGTCAATAGACTCAAAGTCCACCGGATTGGGAATCGTCACGACATTTTCGAGTCCATACCTCGCATTTAACATTTCGGAAATTTGATCCGAAACAGCAACGACTTTCTGAGCCTTGGGGAGCAGATACCGGGTTAGCAACGCCGAATAACGGTCCGGGTTATTCCGGACGGAAGCGATGACGGGGTATCCTGTCAAAATAGCCGGCAGATAGGCACTTTCCATGAAGGCATAGATACGATCATACTCTCTCCGTGCGAAGAGCCCTCTCAGCGCAAGCGTGCGTCGCACGATATTCAGACTTTTCCCGATCAGACCTTTTCGTGACGAGAGGGCGAGGTTGATATGCGTTCCCCCGTATTCGTAGGCGACATCTCCGTCAAAAGTGATCAAATCCACTCGATGACTTTTCGCCAGCTCCCGACTCAATATCGATACCACACGCTCCGCACCTCCACGCCCGAGGCTATAAATGACAAATGCCAGCTTCATAGGACCTCGTTCAAATGTTTGCTTCGCATTCCCTGCGTCAAGGCCGTCTCAACCAATTGGTAGAAATACTCCCGCAGTTCTCCTCCGAGCTCCCAATAATGAGTGGCAATCTGAAAAGGATAGCCCTTCTTCATACAGAAAGCCAGTTGCTCTTCATACCGCTGTCGATCCGTCGTCGGGGTTAAGGCGTATCCCGCCAATTCCCGGTGCCTCCCGTAGTCGGCAATTTTTGGATAGGTCAACGAAGAATGCGATAGAGAAAAGAGGATACGATCCGTAAAGGTCATGAGCCCCCTCAAACTCCATTCCCGATCATATTTCCGTCCGATTAGACCTGACAGGTTCATACCGTTTCGGATCAATGCACGAATCCCGTCATACGAAATTTGATTGGAGGGGGGGACAAAATTGGTAATTTTCGTATCAAGCAATCCCTCCAAATAGCTTCGCCCCGAACGGATTTTCTCCGTCAACTCATCGACAGTTCCTCCGGCAAACTCGCCGATAAAGCGTAAGTGCTCCCCGCGATTTCGCAAAACCGAAAGATTCTCACAAGTCGCTGCCATACTCCCGGCCGAAGCCTCGACACGGTATAGATGATCATACCCGTGAAGCATGATTTCGATCAACCCTTTTCGAACTCCGGATCGGAGATAGGCGACAAGCTCTTTGTTCTCTCCCAATGGCCGGGGGTCCTCTTCCTGGCAGAACCGTTCGAAATCTCCGGCATTGTGCATACGTACGGCAAATGGTATCGTGGCAAAAGAGACTTTGATTCCTCGTCTGAACAAAGGCCCGTACAGATCTTCGATCTCTTCCGGAGTGCTCCAGAAACTCAAGTCGTCATCCCGAATGATCAGAGCCATCGCTTCGCCCACATTTGAAATACAAAGACAAACCAAATCTGTTTGATCAAAAACTTTTCTCCTTTTTCATACCGTTCGAGAAGATTGGCTACGCTTTTCGCATCAAGGATTCCCACATCCCGGATCGACTCCGGTCGGAGATAATCAGAAAACAACTCCCTCAACGTGTTGTCGTACCATTGGGTAATTGGAACCGAAAAACCTTTTTTGGGGCGGTCGATCAAAGATTGGGGAATATATTTATGGACAATCTTTTTTATCAGGTATTTCGGTGTCTGGTTTCTGTATTTCAAGTCGATGGGGAGTTGCGCGGCAAACTCCACGATACGGTGATCGAGGAAGGGCTCCCTTCCCTCCAATGAAACACTCATGGTAGCACGATCGACCTTTGTAAGAATATCATCCGGAAGATAGGTTTTGTAATCTACAGCAAGAATTTTGGAAATCGGATCGTTGATGTCTTCTACCTGATTCATGCTGTCAAATGCCGTCTCGACGTCAAATTCGCGACGGATAAGCTCTCGGATCTCTCGATCGGTGAAATAGTGGTTCGAACGGTCAAAAATATAGCCCAGGGACGGATTCCCGATCATATCGGTGAACTTATGAACTTTATTCCGAAAGTTGGGGATTTTTAACGTACGGCGATTGAGCGATTCAAAAAACGGATGCCCCAGTCCCGGCAAAATGCGATGCGCCATCCGTCCGACGGCTCGGGGGACTCTTGCATAAATTTCATAGCGGGCCGATTCGGAAAAATGCTTGTTATACCCGGCGAAGATTTCATCGCTTCCATCCGCCGAAAGAGCCACGTCAACCTCCTGCTTGGCGATCCTGGAGACCAACGTCGTGGGAATTGCCGAACTGTCGCCGAAAGGCTCGTCATAGATGTCCGGAAGGTCCGGAATGATCTCCATGGCATCCGACTCGGTGCAAATATGCTCATGGTGATCGGTACCGAGGATTTTTGCGTACTCTTTTGCCAGGGGCGCTTCATTGAACCCTTCCGCTTCGAAACCGATCGTGAAGGTTTTGATCGGACGGGAGGCTTTCTTCTGCAGCAGTGCCGTTACGCAGGTCGAATCATAACCTCCACTGAGGAAGACTCCGACGGGAACATCGGAGACCATCCTGTAGGCAAAAGCGTTTTCCAAAAGGGATTCCAGCTTTTCCAGAGCTTCCTCTTCGTCCATCTCCGCTTTGGGACGGTTGTAACACTCATAGACATCCCAATATTTTTCAATCCGTACAGATCTGTGCTTCAGATCGAATTCCAGCCAGCATCCTGCTTCCAACTTGTAGGTATTTCGAAAGATCGTATAGGGTGTCAGGATATAACCGTAGCGCAAAAAACAGGCCAGACCATCCCCGTCAACCGTTTTTTCAAAAGCCGGATGTTCGTGAAAGGCTTTCAATTCGCTGCCAAAGCAGAAAAAGTCCTCTGTCCTATGATAGTAGAGAGGTTTGATTCCGGTGCGGTCCCGAAGGAGGTAGAGCTTTTGAAGTCGGCGGTCATGGAGTGCCAGGGCGAACATCCCGATGAAATCATGGACGGCTTTGAGGCCCCACCGATGAAAAGCCTTGAGAATGACCTCCGTGTCGCTGTGAGAAACGAAAGTATACCCTTCACGCTCCAGGCGGAGACGGATCTCGGCGAAGTTGTACACCTCTCCGTTATACACCAGATCGAGGTGTTCAAAGGACATCGGCTGGTGTCCCAAGGGGGAAAGGTCCTGGATCGACAGTCGACGATGCCCCATGCCGAGTACGTACTCATCCTCTTTATCTATCCGCGTTCCCCGATCGTCGGGCCCGCGATGCGTCAGACGGTCCGTCATCCGATCCAATATCTCCTCGGTAGTGCGTCTGCGATAATCGACGACTCCTACGATTCCGCACATTGACACACCTCCCGATAGATTTGTTCAAGTATTTCGGCGCTTGAACTCCAGCTAAACCGCTCTTCGATCCTTTTGCGGGCATTGCGTCCCATTGTACGCCTTTGTTCCGGATTCCTCGACAGTTCCAGGATCGCCCGGCTCATCCCTTCGATATGATCGGCTTCCACCAGAAGCCCCGTCCGCCCTGCTTCGACCTGGTCCGGAACACCTCCGACACGGGTGGCGATGACGGGGAGACCGCAAGCCATCGCCTCCAGGATCACATTGGGAAAGTTGTCGTAGGAGGAGCTCAAACAAAAAACATCACTCTTCCGATACGCCTTCAGGAGCTCCTCTCCCCGTTTTTCTCCCAAGAAACGGATTTTCGACTCGTTTCCGATCATTTGCCTCAATCGCTCTATTTCCTTCTCCTCTCCCGTACCTACGATATCCAGGTAGATCTCTTTTTCCACTGCACAGGCTTTCTTGAAAGCGGCGATGAGCATCGGTAGATTTTTCACCGGCACGATTCGCCCGACAAACAAAAACCTGATTTCCCCTTTCTCCGTTTTAGATACGGGGGGCGTAAAATATTCGGTGTCGACTCCGATATTCACGGAGCGTATCTCGACGGGCAAATCCCTGCGGATGATCCGGTAAGCATCCCCGTTGGCGATATTGATACTGCATCGCTGCATAAACCGGAGCTTACGACGAGACGGGGGGCCGGGCCAGCGAAGCACGGTCGCACACTCGCTCGACTCTTTTTTTGTAGACAGCCAAGCACCCAGACGCGCCAGGCCGCAGAGCTGGTATACCTGAGTCCAGCGATCCCCTGACAAATAGCCGGCTGCCTTTCTTTCAAAGAGCCATAGGTCAAGCTCAAGCGCGAGTGAGGAGAGAAATCTTTTTGCCACTCCGTTTCCGCGAATTTTATAGTGCCATCTCCTCAAGTAGGGTGTACGTATCCTAATCACCTCAAACTCGTCATCGAGCACGACGGGTTCTGGAATTCCCGGAGAGCTTCCGATGACAAAGCGTATCTCATGGCCTCTTTTTTTCAGTGCTCTAGCCATATTGAGGTCAAAGTTCTCCCCGCCCCCGAATTTGACCCCCATCATTCTGTTGACGAAAGTGATTTTCATCGTTTCACCCTGAACAGGTTGTAGAAACTTCCATTGTATTGAAAGCCTTGTTGGTATTGCAATTTAACCCCCAAAAGCTTTTCATATTTTTCTTTTCTTGCGAGAACGTTCAATACCACATAGTCCGGATCTTTCGCCATCCCTCGATATCCAAGAGATTCCAAGGGGATCATCCTCGTATGTTGAAACAGAAAAAAGGTCTGTA
>JALSTG010000078.1 GCA_026983875.1 Campylobacteraceae bacterium | reverse complement strand
CTTTTTCGAGATATTTTCGGTAGTTGCGATGCTCGGCTAGGGTCGTTTTGTCGAACAGACTTTTAGCCGAAAGCTCGGCCACGCTGGCCGGCGCGAAGTTCTTGACGGCCGCTTGGGACGCGCCCGCCGCCTCCACCCGTCGATGTAGCGATGCTCTCAATTCCTCGATCACCGCCTCCAGTTCTGCAGAGCTCTCTCCGTCGCCATGCGGAAAGTCCGGCAGAAGCGCATCCTGACGATAGAGGCTCTCCAGGCTCTCCATCATCCCCGAGACTCTCCTCTTTTGCATCTGAATCGCCAGCTCCACCAGCACACCCAGAAGTCCTTCCCGCTCCAACTCCTGTAGCAGCGCCCCCTCCAGATCACCTCCCGGCTCCTCTTTCGGAACAAAATCCGGTTCCAGACCGATCTCCAAAGCTCCCGCCCGCAATACCGAGACGAAAAAACTGTCGAGGGTGACGATATGGTTCTCCGAACGCAAAAACCGGCGAAGCACCTCATCCCGACGCTCCAGCAGCTCCCGGGAGTTCAACTCCGTCTGCTCGGCCAGTTTCTTACGAAAATCGTCAAACTCCTCCCGGTCGAGAAAACGCAATGCCTGAACCACGCGCTGGCGCATCTCCGCCGCGGCTTTATTGGTAAAAGTCGCCGCCAAAATCGCCGCCGGGGACTCCCCCAGAAAGAGAAGAGCCAGATAGCGTACGCTCAGTGCAAAGGTCTTCCCGCTCCCCGCCGAGGCAGAAAGAGCCAAAAAGGGCTGAAATCCCATGATTTTACTCCTCGGTGAATCCCACTGCATCAATCATACACACGGGGCACCTCTTTATTGTGAATTGTACCAAGTCGGACATTGGCTTTCTTATGTAATAAATATTTATCATTATCTTAAATGAAATATATACTATATTTTGATCTTAATCATCTATTTTTATAAACTAAAAAGTTATAATGTACTTCAATCATATTCAAAAGGAGTCAAAGTGAATCGAATCCTCTCAATAACTGCAGCGATTACCGCCATGAGCCTCGGCCTCCAGGCCGCCGATATTCCGGCAGCCCCGAAGAGCTATCCCGAGGGAGAAGTCGGACGCATGGTCAAACTCGGCGAAGCGATCATGAACGAGACCAATACCCACCCCCTGACCAAAGGTCTGGTAGGCAACAAACTCCAGTGCAAAAGCTGTCACCTCAAAGGGACCGACGGCAAGCCCGGCACCGCCCACGGTATCGGGACCTTTATCGGTACCGCCACCACTTTCCCCGCCTATTCCAAGCGGGAAAAGACCGTCCAGACCCTCCAGGACCGGATCAACAACTGCTTTATGCGCAGCATGAACGGCAAGCGTCCCGTCATCGATACCGAAGCGAGTATCGCTATGGCGACCTACATTACCTGGCTCTCCCAGGGCCTGCCCATGAAAATGGACACCAAACGACCCTGCTCACCGTACAACAGCGAACGCTGGGCCAAAAACGCCAAAAAATTCGCCCAGATTCAGAAAAAAGCCACCCACGCCAACTACCTCAACGGTAAAAAAATCTTTGAGACCAAGTGCGCCTCCTGCCACGGTAAGAACGGAGCCGGCATGGGGACTTTCCCTCCCCTCTGGGGCAAAGACGCCCAGGGCAAATGGCTGGCTTACAATACCGGAGCGGGAATGAGCAAGCTCAACAAAGGCGCTGCCTGGGTCCAGTCCAATATGCCCCTGGGCCAGGGAGGCACGCTCAGCGATCAGGAAGCTGCCGACGTGATGCTCTACGTCGACGCCCAGCCCCGGGCCGACTTCGATCTGGCCAAAGGGCTGCTGCCCAAGTGCGAAATGGGTTACTACAACTCTAAGGTCCTCAAGGAGCACCACAGCGTACGCAGCAACTTCAAGCAGTTCGGCCTCGATATCGACGCGATCCGGGGCGACAAGAAAATCCCCTAAACCCTCCGGGGGGCCCAAGCCCCCGCTTTTCTCAACCTAACCTTCCATTCTCCATTCCTCTACAAATACTCTCCTCGTTCGCAGAGCAATTGATAGGGGCAATAGCGGCATCGGGAAAGCTCGTCGGTCTTTTCCGCTACGAAGGTCCGGGTCCCCCTGAGCGCCTCCAGATGCTCCAGCAGCAGCGCCTCTTTCTCCTCCGGTACTGTCGGCGGTACATATCCGCCTCCGTCGAGGATCGGTACATAGGCCAAATCAAGGACCGGATACCGAGGCCGAAGCAGCCGGGCGTAGATACTCATCTGAAAATCCGTCAGCTTCTCCAGAGAGCTCTGACGGTTGGATGACGCAATGGAGCCGCTCTTATAATCCAAGGCGAGGTAATTGTCACCTTGGCGATCGAGACGATCGACCCTTCCCGTAAAACGCAGGCCTGCAATCTCACCTTCGACCGGCATCTCCCTTCGTTCGACCCGCCACCCCTGTGCAAAGTGATGAATCTCCTTCCGGACAAAATCCTGCAAGACCTTCGTCCAGTAGGCTCCCAGGTAGAGCCCCCGCACCTCCTCGGAAACCAGAAACCTACCCGCCGTCTCCTCAAGGGCCTGCCGCATCTGCGCCTCATCCTCGAAGTGGGTCCGCTCCCGGTAGAGTTCGTCGAGGATCCGGTGGAGTACCTGCCCTTCGTTAATCCCCTCTTCGGGCTTCTCCCTCAGACCTGCGATGTAGCGGTAGTAGAACTTCCGGCGGCACTCCAGCCAGTGCTGGAGGCGCGATGCCGACCAGATCATCGCTGCCGGATCGAAGTCCGTCACTTCCGGATCTCCCGAAAGGGCGGGCAGAGGCTCGGAGCGATAGAGCAGTTCCCGGGGTGCGGCGACCCGTTCACCGTCACCCAGTCCCAGCTCATAGAGGAAGCGGGAGGGGAGACGATTCTCCCCCAGGGCATAGAGAATCGTCCCTTCCCGAGCCTGCTCCAGTAGCCGGGCATAGTAGTGCTTCTGCAGGGCCTCCCTATCCTGCCGATCCGGCAAACCGGCAAACCGGCGCACCCGACTATCGAGAAAGCGGTCTTTCCCTGTTTGCGCCGGAACGACCCCCTCGTTGAAATCGACGATCACCACTCCGTCAAAGGCGACGCCCCGTGTCTCCAGGACTCCCATGACCGTCACTTTTCCTCCCCGGACATCATCTAGGCGCAGGGCTTCCAGCTCACGAATCCAGAGAAAGAGCCATTCCCGAGTCGCCAGCTTTTCCCGACGATGAAGACGGACGAAGCGCTCCCTAATCTCATCAATCGCTTCGGCCTCTCTGGAGCGT
>JALSTG010000077.1 GCA_026983875.1 Campylobacteraceae bacterium | reverse complement strand
GCCAATCAGCTCTCTTATCATCAAACACAGTCACTGCAAAAACTCCAAAAAACAATTATGACCCAGGCAAATATGCAGGCGGAGTGGATCGCTCACCAAAACGAAAAAGAAGCAGCACGCCAAGCTCAAATTAAAGCAATGGATAGCGACCTGTTACCGGAAGGCGGCGGGCATAATCTGCCTGGATTTTAGGAGGTTGAGATGAAAAGAGTTTCTATTTTGGCGTTAGTTTGTATTTCTATATTGCTTAGCGGCTGCAACGGAAAGAGTAAGAGCAGTGATCAAAACGCAACTCAACACCCGCAACGATCGGAAGCAGCAAAGGCGATGGACAGTGATCTGCTACCAGAAGGCGGCAAAAAGCTACCAATGTTTTGAGGTGAAGATTATGACAATTAAAGAGTTTGAAAAGACTGTTGAAATTATAGCCTCACTTATTATTGCCTATGCGATTTTGCGACTTAAGGAGCAACCGGAGAGTATCAGTGATTGGATGATGCTCTTTGCCGGCATTGTGATTGTACTGTTAGCAAATTGGAGCTACCGAAGAAGAAAAGCAAAGGGCAGACAATGAAAAAGATTTTGATTTTACTCACCCTTTTTAGTGCTTCAATTTATGCCGCTTCTTCTACTCCAATGCCAAGCGACATAATGAATATGATCAAGGTTCCGATTGAGCACTGGCACGGGCAGTTTGTAAATGTTGCTTGGAGCATTTGGGGGTCACTAGCTCTGATTGAAGTGGTTTTGCTTTTTGGTATGAAGTTCCTCAAAGGCGACTTCGAGTTTGGGTCGGTGGCGGCGGATATGATCCGAATAGTCCTTGTCTTTGGATTTTTTTCCTGGTTGATTTATAGCACATACGACCTGCGAAAGATTTTGTCGGGCTATACGTGGATGGCACAACACGTCGGCGGTGGGCTGGATGTGGACAGTGCATTCAAAAAGATCATCAATATGGTGATAAAGCTTTGGAAGAAAGCCTCGGTTTGGAAACCCGGTGAAGCGATTATGCTTGTAGCAATTATCATCACCAGTTTGGGTGTCTTTGCCATTCTAATCGGACAAATCATCAAAAACTTTATCTTTTCCCTCATCTCAGTCTACGGTAGTAGTCTCTTTTTTGCTTTTGGTGCCTTTTCGCACACAAGGCAATATGCGATCAATGCTTTGGTCAATATTTTTCGTTACGGGGCAAAGTACCTAATGATGCTATTGGTAGTGGATCTTGGGCTAATCATCCTTGGGTCTGCACTCAGCAGCGACGCAAAGATAAAGGATCTTGCTATGACACTTTTTGCAGTGATTGTGATCAAAGAGATTGCAGAGGGTGCGGAAGGATTTGTCGATGGGATCTTTAATGGCATCGGAGGATCAGGCAACTCCGTCATAAGCGGATCTTTGCAGAGATCTCAAGCAACGGTGCAGCAAGCCACCGTCGGAGCGGCGGCAGGAACGACAAGAGGTGCAGCCGGCGGAGGACTCGCCGCAGCCAAAGCGGCAGCGGCAGCCGGTGAAGGCGGCGGAAGAATGGCAAATGTCGGTAGAGCCGCCGGTGCCGGACTTGTCGGAAGTATCGGCGGAGCAATCACCGGAGCAGCAAAAGGTGCTATGGGCAAAGCTCACCAGGGAACCGGGCAGCTTACAGGTATCGCAAGCGCAAAAGCGGTAGGTGGAATAGCCAAAGCGGGGTTAAATGCCGCAAAAGGCGTAGCTGGAATGGCAACCGGCGGATCAGGTTCGACCAGTAGCACCGGTAAGGCATCGACCAAAGACCGCACCGGCTTTGATACTAGCCTACTAAAAAGCGACGGTGGCAGCAGCACCGGTGAAATCAAAGGGGCGTAGCAAACCTATGGAGAAAGTAATAGATGGCATCAAGGTAAACCCGAATCTACCGGAAGATTTCGACTGTACTCCGCACGAAGAGAGAGGCAGAGCCGAGTTAGAAGAGTGGTGGGATGTCCCGTTTGTAGAGAACCGAGGAGACGGATACGTAGTCAGATGCTTGGATGGCGGAGCGTGGGATAGAGCCACGCTCAAAGGTTTTTTTGACACATTAAAAGAAGCAATTAAAAAAGCAAAGGAGATAAAACAATGACAATCGCAGTAGTAAACACAAAAGGAGGTGCATCAAAAAGCACCGTGGCGTTCCAGGTGGCAGCAGCTTCGTTTTTGGCAAAAAAGCAAGAGGTGCAGCTGATCGAGTTTGACGATGAGAACAAAGATAGCGAAACATTCTCTAACTCTAAGATCAGATCTACCCAAGTCGAGATCGGAGACGGTACCGATGTGGATGAAGTCCTCAAGGATACCCTACTGGTACCGAACGAGAAAAACCTTGTCATCGATGTTGGAGGCAACAAAACCACCACGATCATCATCGAGGGGCTGAAAAAGACACGGCTTTACCGGAAGATCGATCTTTTTATCATCCCGATGAGCGGAGGTTATCAGGACTTGAAAAACGCCGAAAAGACCTACGAGATGATCAAAGACTTTGGCGTGCCGGTGATCTTCGCACTATCCCGTGTGCGAAACCCCAAAAGGCTGCAATTTCAGTATGGAGACTTTTTTAGGGCATTTCCAAACGAAAAATATCTAATCCTAAGCGAAAGCGACGTGGTGGATCTCTCCCGACAAAATGCCAAGAGCATCTACGAGATCGCGTTTGATACAGAGGCTAAAAAACTATTGGAAGCTGCCCTTGACCAGGCGTTTGACGCGGATGATAACCAACGCATCGGACAGTTTAGCACGCTGCTGCAAATCTATGATGAGAGCGAGGCGTATGTCGAGAAGATCCTATCGCCGGCGTTTGAGGTGATTGAAAAGAGTGCCAAGAAGGAAGCCGCCGTATGAGCAGATCGGAAAAGCGCAAGAGAAACCTCCAGATCAAAGTCCGTGTGGACGAAGCTGAAAAGGCTCTTTTGCGAAATCGTGCGAAGAGTTGCGGGGTAAGCGCGGCAAGTTTCCTTAGAGATCTTGCTTTGGCGTATCCCCTCACCTCCGTTGTCGATCAACACGCTTTGGATGAGCTGATCAAAGCGCGTGCCGACCTGGGACGGCTTGGTGGGCTTTTCAAACTGTGGCTTACTAAAAACCAGGATGAGCGGCTCAGTCTCGGCAACCGTAGCTTTGAGAGTATCGAAACCTTGGTCGATGAGATCGAAGTGCAGCAAGCCAAGCTGCTTGCCATCGCGGAGGGTCTTTTATGATCGTCAAGATGGTGCCGTCAAAAGGCACCGGTAGTTTTAGCGGCTTAGCCGACTATATCAGAGACAAAGAACACGAAGGAGAGAAAGTGGCGGACAATTATATGCATATGACCAACTGCCCCTTTAATAGCATCGAACAAAACATCCGCTTTGTCGAGCAGCACAACAAGCTCAATCAGCGAACCAAATCGGACAAGAATATGCACCTGATCGTTTCATTCCAAGAGGACGAGACGATCCCGCCTAAAGAGGTGTTGCGTCGGATCGAAGAAGAGCTGCTTAGATCGATAGGGATGGAGGAGCACTACCGATTGAGCGTAGCGCACGACAACACCAACAATTTTCATATCCATATCGCTGTAAGCAGAATATGCCCCAAAACCCATAACCGGATCGATCCAGTTAGAAGCATCATTAAACTCCAGAAAAAAGCCGAGGAGCTGGAAGAGAAGTACGCCCTAAAGTACGACAACCACATCGACAAAACCCGCCGCCAAATCGCCGCCAGAGGCAAGAACAAGGATGCGGAGATCCACAGCGGCACAAAAAACCTCTCCACTTGGATCAAGGAGGAGGTGCTTGAGGATCTGCAAAAGGTCATCAAGGATGAGAAATCAACCTTTGAGGATCTGCAACGGGTACTTGCCGAGGCTAACCTTGAACTCAAGCCAAGAGGTAACGGTGTGGTCATAGCCCACAAGAGCCGCAAGCTCTTTGTGAAATCAAGCAGCATCCACCGAAGTCTATCCAAAGCACAGCTTGAGAAGCGTTTTGGAAAACCTTTAGACTTTAAGAGCATCGATGTTGAGCCTAAACGCCAATTCGGTATGCCCAAGCACGACCTATGGGAGCAGTACAAGAAGCGAAGCGATGAGCTAAGAGCGGCTAAAAAGCAACTCTTAGCCGAGGCAAAAGATGAGAATACTCAGGCGAAAGAGGCGATCAAAGCCAAGTATGAACGCCTTATCGCTGAAACCAAACGGGATCTCTTTTTGACACCAAGGGCGAAGCGGAACATTTACCGGTCTCTTTTTGCCAATCGCAAAAAGGAGTATCAAGAGCTATCCAAGGCATACAAAGCCAAACGTGACGAGATCCACAAACGCACCAATCAGATCTCTTACAAAGAGTTTTTGATCCAAAAGGCACTGGAGGGAGATACCAAGGCTTTGGCAGCACTGCGTAAGTCCAAAGTAAAACTCCAGCCAGACGAAAAAGCGATACTTGGCAAAACCGATCATAAGATCTTCATTACCAAGGATCCGCATATCACCAAGCAGGGCTTAGTGGTGTATCGCATCGGCGATCACGGAAAGATCATCGACAAGGGCGACCGGCTACGCATCACCATTGATAACAACGAGCTTGCTATCAAGGAGATGCTTGAGATGAGTATCGCCAAGTACGGCAACAATCTTGACATATCCGGGGATCTTACCTTTAAGCAAAAGGTGCTTGCCGTTACCGAGAAGTACGATCTTAAGATCAACTTCAAGGATAAGACGATGCAGGAGATCCGGGAGGCTTCCAAACTCCAAAAAGATATGACTACAAAACTGTTGGCAAATGACTACAAAAATGTGAATCAAAAATCTAAGAAAGGAATGGGGCGATAATTATGTTTGACGAACTTGAAAATACGCTAAAACAGATTCTCGAAGAGGTCAAAGATCAAAAAGAGCTTTTACAAGTCGTTCTAAGTTCTCTTACCACCAGCAGGCAGGTGGCGGCGTTTCTCGGCGTTTCGCAGCGCACCATCGAGCTATGGGTGAAAAAAGGCATTTTCCAAGACGGGGAGCACTACTACCGTAACGGTAAACGTTTGGTGTTTATACCCGATGCAATCATCGAGTTCAAAAAGCGTCCTAAAGAACGAACACGCCAAAAAGAAAAACCAAAAGATACAAAAATAGAAAGTATAAATCCTACTGCCAAGCGGATAGTAGCCGGCATTAAAAAGGATAGCAATGGCTAAACTCAAACCGGTCAAATACAACTATAGCGGCATCAAGTTTACCATTAAAACGCGCCCGGAGTCTGGGAAACTCTATGTAGATTTTTATTTTGAGGGCAAACGCATTAGAAGATCGACCGATATTTTAGCCTCCAAAGAAGGAATTGTGGAAGTCAAACGCGTACTCATTCCGGATATTGCCGCATCGTTACTGGATCATATCGTGCCGCCCTATGAAGATAAAGAGTGGATCCTTGATGAGTTGGCGCAGGAGTATTTCATCCTTCAAGCATCCAAAATACGCAAACACACCTTAGAACGCAACAAAGCGCACTACCAAAACCATGTGTTTCCCTATTTTGGATCGAGGCTGATCGATACGCTCAAACCCATTGAGCTGGAGAGGTGGCAAAACGATCTACTCCAAAAATACAAACCTGCCACGGTGCAAAAGTTTCGTTCCATTCTCTACTCGATACTGGATAAAGCCGTCGATAACGACATCATCACCAAAAACCCGCTCGAAAAAGTAACGGCACCCAAGGTTATGCTCCATCTTCGCAACGATGAAGAAAATGCCGATCCGTTCACCGAAGAGGAGCTTAAAACCATCATCGAAAACGCAAACGGCTATATGAAGAACTTCATTCTCTTTATGTACGGCTGCGGGATGCGCCCGGGAGAGATCGTAGCTTTACGCTGGAGCGATATAGATTTTGATCGAAAAACGATCAACGTCACCAAAACACGACTTAGAAATGAGGATGGACGCACCAAAACCGATGCATCTACCCGTTATATCGACCTGCTACCTATAGCGGAAAATGCGCTTAAAGCACAATACGAGCTTACTAAAAATAACGAGCATATCTTTGTCAATTCATCCGGGAAACCGTTTTATTCGCACGATGTCATTGGCGTGAACTTTCAAAGGATTCTAAGCAAAACAGGCATCAAAGCCAGACCCCTGTATAATATCAGACATACATTCGCATCGCAGCTTATTAGTAAGGGTGCGGATATCGTTTGGGTGAGCAAGATGCTGGGGCATAAAGATGTTTCCATTACGCTCAAGATCTATACCAAATTTATCGAAGAGAGCGACGAAATACGCTTTAAGAAAATAGAAAAAATAGGCACACTTATGGGCACACTCGAAGATGAGAGCCCTTAAGATGCCCTATTTATGGGGGTTTTAGCGTGAAAATAAGGGTCTATTACGAGGATACCGACGCGGGAGGGATCGTCTATCACTCCCGCTATATCAACTTCTGCGAACGGGCCCGAAGCGAAGAGTTTTTTCGTCGGGGGATGATGCCCTTCGGCGAAGAGCGCAGCGGTTTTGTCGTGCGGCAGATCGAAGCGGACTTTCTGGGGATGGCAAGGCTAGGAGATCTGCTGGAGGTTCGCACCGAGATCGTCGAAGAGCAGCGCAGCGCCGTGCGGCTGCGCCAAAGTATCCATCGAAACGGCGAGGAGATCTTCGTAATGAAGATACTCCTGGTCTATGTTGTTGCCGGGCGTCCAAAGCGAATCCCCGCCGAGCTCTTGGAAGTCGTTCGAGCGCTGGAAGGTACTCCTAACCGATCAGATAGCTGACAGCGAAACCGATCGCGCTGGCGGCGATAAAGATCGAACCGAACATGAACGAGGAGAACACCTTGATCAATAGATCCTTTTTCCATTTGAATAGGAGGATAAACGTCGAACCGATCAACGCCGTCAAAAAGATATAGGAGAGCACTTCCGGCAGGCCCAACTGATGCTTGACAAAACTCAGTCTGGCGATGATAATCGTAAAAATCAGCGCGGAGACAAAGTAATAACCTGCATAGCGAAAGGTTTGATACTTTTCCAGGCAGACATGGACCTTCATTGCATCGTATTCGATGCATTTCATTTCCGAGAGTTTCTTATGCCGTAAAGACTTCTCTTCGCAGAGGAAGAAGATGATCAGGCTGTAAGCCAGTGCGATACCGACAAAGGGAAGAATCGTTTCCATGATGCATCTCCATTATTTTTTATAATATAACTATATCATAAATTATTGTCTAAATATTGCTTCTATCCCCTTTACCGGGGGTAGGCGCTATCGTTACGACGAAGCCCAAACCGCCAGAGGTCACGATAATATTTACGACGGAACGCATGATCGCCTTATTGCCTATTCAAGTTTTTGAGGCGCATCATCCTTCCCGGGCGTCGGCCAGCGTCAGGGCAAAGAGAACCTCTACATCCTGCGACTCCAGAACGCGACGGGCTTCGTCAAGGGTGGTGCCGGTGGTGACGATATCGTCCAGGAGTAGCGCCTTGATCCCCTTCGGACCGCGATAGACGAACTGGCGGGGATTCTCCAGGCGAAACTGCAGGGACTTTCCTGCGTAACTCACCCTATTGCTCGCCCGCAGAGCACCGTGCAGAGGCCGAAGATTCTCGAAACGACTCCAGTGGGACAAAAGAGCCGTATGGGAGTAGCCGTGGCGCACGCTCTCATCAACCGCCAGAATCAGCGCCGGCTCATCAAGACCTTCGGCAAAGGCTTCGAGAAAAGGAGCGACGTGCCGCCGACCGAAATAGCGATAGAGCCGATGGCCCCTGGGCGCATGTTTACTCAAAAGAAAGGGGGAGATATTTTTGTAACGAAAGAGGCTCACTACATCCAAAGTCCCGACGCGTCGGGTAGAGACCGTCGGTCTAAAAAGTGTCTCATGGCAATTATCGCAGATCACTCGCAAACTCCACCTTTGACAGCTAAGGCATCGCACGATTTACCTCTCTTTAAAACTCTTTGGCTATATTCTGACCAAATTTATCAGGGTTATCCTGAACCAGGAGTTGAACGATGATGCCATTTAGCGATGAGGACCTCTGCGTCGCCGTCAAAAACTTCCTTCCTTCCATCGAGGAGTATGTCAAATCCCACGAAGGAACCATGGGCTTTCTCGGGGTCAAAAACGGCACCGCCTATGTAGAACTCGGAGGGACCTGTAACGGCTGCTCCATGAGTACCATGACCACCAAGATGGTCATCCAGAAAAAACTCAGAGAGCTGATCCATCCCGAGCTCAATGTCGAAAGCATCTTCCCCGGACAGCATGACCAATTGCCCAGTGGATTGGTCACCTGCTGAAATTCCCTTTACCTCCACAATTCAAAATATCAATCGCATAAGATCCGGCTGATTTCCCGACCGGCCTGAAACCGGTAGTAGGCCATATATTTTTAAATATTATTTTCTCGAACCTCAATCTCCCGTACTAAACTGCCAACTTTTTCGTATGCTTCCCCGATTGGTTGAGGCTTCAAACTCCACACGATAGAGGCTACGGGGAGCGAGCTTCGCCAGAGGGATCAGAGCGAAATCGGTGGGTAGGAGCTTGCGGTGGGGATCGTTTCGACTCGTGAGGACATTGGCCCTTATGCGCTTGCCCCGCGCGTCGTAAAGACGAAACTTTTTCAGCCTGACCCTTCGGTAGTAAGCGGGGTTTAGCTGTACCGTCACCGGATACCCTGCCCCGTAAACGCCGGGAATAGGATCGGGGGTCTCCCGGACGAAGCGGCGGCCGACCCCCTTGGCACCCGGGGGCGGATAGAGCACCATCCTAGGATTGCGCCGCTGGACCGCAACCAAAGCCCGGGTAAAATCTCCCTGGGCAATCCGCTGTTTCGGATCGGAGCAGATTCGGTAAATATACTTACCCTTCCCCGCAGAACCGGAACTTCTGCAAAGCTTTGCCAGAGCCGAAGATGCCAAGTCGTAGACATAGATACGCCCACGGCGATTGCCGTATTCGCTGCTGCCCATCTCGTCGACACGAAAATCCAGGAACGCGAGCCGGTGATAGAGCGTCGCCGTCAGCACCCGTACCGAATGGGCGTAGCTGGAGTCTCCGTAAGAGATATTCTCCACCCCCGCCCGGCTGGGATAGCCTGCCCGGACCATGCGATCCGAGGGAGTCCGGCCGGTGAAATAGGGGCCTCCCGGCCGCTCCGTATGTCCTTTGCGACGAAGGCGTCCCAGGTATTTGGCGTGATGGTATGCGGCACGGGAGAGCTCGTAGTTGTTTTTCAGAGTGATCATCCCGGCGCTCCGTCGCACCCGATTGACCTCCCTCACGCCGTCCCGGTCATAGGCCGCCAGGCTTAGACTCAACAACAATCCGATAATCAAAAGACGCATTCCGGCTCCAATCCCTTTGATATTTTATAATATCTGCTAAAGAGGCTTTGACTTTTTTGGATAGAATAGCACAAATCAATCCAGAGGAAGCAGCAGATGAAACAGGGAATGACGGGAATAAGCAGCTGGAGCCTCCTGGCTCTTTTGGGCCTCTCTTTGATGCCGGGCTGTGGCTCTTCGCCTGTTCCCTGTGTACCCGGAGTCGATAATGGGGGAAGATTCTGCTATCAGGGTATCGACTTCGGTAGAGCCGACGATCCCCTATACCGCCAGGGGATCAAAGACGGTTGTAGTACCGGAAAAGGCTATTTCCGCAAAGACTATTCCCTCTCCGGCACTTCACCGCTTTATCGTGCCGGCTGGGACAAAGGACGAACACTCTGCCGCCCCGAAGGCTGGTCCGACTCTCCTACCTACTCCTATCACCCGATTCCTTCTTCCGCGCAACGTTCCGACACCGGGGAAGAGGAGTATGTCTCTACGGAGGAGCGGATTAGACGCTATAGCACTGAGTAATACTCTCGGCACTTTGTCTACAAATCTTCAACGG
This sequence comes from Campylobacteraceae bacterium, assembly GCA_026983875.1. Taxonomy (GTDB): domain Bacteria; phylum Campylobacterota; class Campylobacteria; order Campylobacterales; family Sulfurovaceae; genus Nitratifractor. Next base: position 5,006 of record JALSTG010000077.1, on the reverse strand, counting down.
CGATACCGGATCGGATCCTTTGCGCCCGCCTCCTCGAATCCTTGAAGCCTGAGGCGGCAGCTGTCACACACCCCGCAAGCCTCCTCCTCATCCCGATAACAGCTCCAGGTATGGCTCAAATCCACGCCGATCTCCAGGGCAGTAGAAACGATCTCGGATTTTTTCAGATGGACCAGAGGCATCTCGATATGGATCCTCGTCTCCTCCTTCGTCCCGAGATTGATGGCCCGTTCCATGGCCCGAATATAGCTCTCCCGACAGTCGGGATAGCCGCTGCTGTCCTCTTCCACGACGCCGATGACGATCGCTTCGGCCCCATGCTTCTCGGCGATGGCGGCGGCGATGGAGAGGAAGATCCCGTTGCGGAAAGGGACATAGGTCACCGGCACGCCCGCTTCGATCCCCTCCGTAGGAACTTCGATAGAGGGGTCCGTCAAGGCCGAGGCCCCGATCTGAGAGAAGAAAGGCAGATCGATCTCATAGTGCTCCGCCGCCTCCAGATCCTGGGTCAGCCGCCGAAAACACTCCAACTCTTTTCCTTCGGTTCGCTGACCGTAATTGAAATGGACGGCGATGATCTCATATCCTTCCCGCTTTGCCAGGGCAGCCGCCACCGCACTATCCATGCCTCCGGAGATGATACAGACCGCTTTTTTCATTCTCTCTTCCTTAATATTTTTAAATATATCATTGAATGTCTTACGATCAAAGAGCGATTTTACCCTATTTCGGGTAAACTCTCTTCCCATGATAGAACTTGACAACCGTACCTCCTTGCCGGTCGATACCGATATGCTCCAACGCGTCGCCCTTAAATGCACGGAGCGGGATCTCGAACTAATCCTTTGCGACGATGAAACGATCCGGGAGCTCAACCGAGAGTACCGGGGAAAAGATCGCCCCACCGATGTCCTCAGCTTTCCCCTGTCAGGGGATCTGCCCCATCAGCCGCTGGGTTCGCTGGTCGTCTCGGCCGATAGAGTCCGGGAGAAAGCGTCGGAGCTGGGCCACAGAGAAGCCGAAGAGCTGACGCTGCTTTTCATCCACGGCCTCCTGCATCTGCTGGGCTACGATCATGAAACGGACGAGGGAGAGATGCGGGCCAAAGAGGAGGCGCTTATCCGGGAGCTTGGCCTGCCGGAGAGCCTCATCGTCCGTACCGAAGGAGCTTGAATATGGACTATCTGATTTTTGTCGTCTCTCTGGCTGCCCTGATCTGGGGAGCCGACCTGCTGATCGCCCAGAGCGAAAAGATCGCTCTGCGCTTTAATATTTCCGAATATGTCATTGGAGCCACTCTCATTGCTTTGGGGACCAGCCTGCCCGAAATGGCCGCCTCCATCGCCGCCAGCCTCAATCACAAACCGGAAATTGCCGTCTCCAACGTCATCGGCTCCAATATCCTCAATATCACCCTCGTTCTGGCAATGGTTTTCGTGATGGCCCGCAAGATCAATCCCCATCGGGACTTCTTCGCCAAGGACAGTTCCTGGGCCCTTTTCCCGGTCCTGATCTTTGTCATTATGGCAATGGAAAACCGTTTCAGCCGTTTCGACGGCATCGCTCTCCTGGTCCTGATGGGAGCTTATCTCCTTTTTCTCAAAAACAGCGGACCGGATATCCTAGCCCTGGAAGATGAAGAGATCGAAGAGATAGAGCAGGCTCCTTTCGCCTGGCCGATGGTCACCATCATGCTTCTCATCGGCTTTGTTCTGGTGATCGTCGGGGCCGAGTTCACCGTAGAAAGCGCTTCGAGCATCGCCCGCAGCCTGGGAGTCAGCGAATGGGTCGTCGGGATTATCATGATCTCCCTGGGGACCTCCATGCCCGAGCTCATCGTCTCTATCGTCGCCTCCCTCAAAGGCAAAGCCGACATGGCCATCGGCAACATCATCGGCTCGAACATGGCCAACATCACCGTCGTCCTGGGCAGTGCCGCCGTCGTCAACGACCTCAAGCTCGACATGAGTAAATACCTCTTCGATATCGGCACGATGATCGCCGCAACTCTGATGCTGGTCTTCATCACCGCCAACCGCATGTACTCCAAACCGGCCGGCATCAGCCTATTGGTGCTTTTGGGCGTCTTCCTCCATCATACCCTCAGCTCTCTCTGACCCATCCTCCGTCAGCTCTCATCTCCCATGTTCGACAGCAAGATCCCGACCCATCGGGTATCGGGATGGCTGTCGAGAGCGATTTTCAGCGTCATCGTCAGGGGTACGGCCAGAAACATCCCTACCGTCCCGAAGACCCAGCCCCACAGAATCAGAGAGAAAAAGATCACTGCCGGCGAGAGCCCCAGGCCGTCGCCCATGATCTTGGGTTCGATCACATTGCTGACGAGGGTGTTGATCAGTACATAGAGCGCCGCAAGCCAGAGAACGACGGAGAGGTCCTTGTAAAATAGGGCCAGAAGAAGCGGGGGAATCGCCGCCAGGAGAGAGCCGATGACGGGAATGAAGTTCAAAAGAAATGCCAGGACCCCCCAGAGCACGGCATACTGGATTCCAAAGGCCAGTAGAGCCAGGGTCACCGCCACTCCCGTGAGCATCGAGGTGAAGCTCTTGATACTGAAATATTTCTGAAGTGTGTGTCCGAAGAGTTCGAAATTCTTCAGGGCTTCGGGCCGTCCGGCATAGATCCGTTCCAGCTTTTGATGAAAATAGGGGGCTTCGAACAGCAAAAAAGCCACTCCGATGATCACCAGCAATGCCTTGGAGAGGAATATCGTCACATTTCCCGCCGCCCGCCCGCTCAGGGCGACAAAACTGCGAAGATCAAGGCTCTCGGCAAAAAAATTCGGATCGATCTCGATTCCAAACTCTTGCAGAGCCCTACTCCATCCTCCGACCACTCCCCTCAGTTTCTCTTCATAGAGCGGGAGATTTTGGACAAAACCTTCAAAGGAGTTCGCGACAATCGTCGCCAGGAAGAAGAGCGTCACCAAAACCAATGTCAATATAAATAAAAAAGCCACGACTCTGGGGATTCCCCGGCGTTGCAAGCCCAACATCAGCGGAGTCAGTATAGAAGCGATAAAGATGGAGAGAAAGAGGATAATCACCGCCTGAGCCGCCATCTTGAGCCCGGCGACGATGACCACCAGGGCGCTGAGATAAAATAGGTAGAGTGAGATACGATTCCCCTGCGTCATAGCACTCCCTTTTTCTCATCATTCTATCACACCGAAGGCTTTCGGTATAATTGCGCCAATTTCACTGAATAAGGATCATCAATATGGGCCTGGGAATCGGACTCGTCGGACTGCCGAACGTCGGTAAGTCCACCACCTTCAACGCGCTGACCAAGGCGCAAAACGCCGAAAGCGCCAACTACCCTTTTTGTACCATCGAACCCAACAAAGCCGTCGTCCCCGTTCCCGATCCGCGCCTGGAGGAACTGGCCAAAATCGTCAACCCCCAACGCATCCAGCACTCCACCCTGGATTTCGTCGATATTGCCGGCCTGGTCAAGGGGGCCAGCCAGGGCGAGGGGCTGGGCAACAAATTCCTCTCCAACATCCGGGAAACCGAGCTGATCCTCCAGATCGTGCGCTGCTTCGAGGATGAGAACATCACCCACGTCGAAGGCTCCATCGATCCGATCCGGGATATCGAAATCATCGAGAGCGAACTGATCCTGGCCGACATGGAGAGTCTGGAGAAGCGCATCGCCGCTCTCTCCCGCAAAGCCAAGGGCAACGACCGCGAGGCCAAGCTCCAGCTCCCCGTTGCCGAGGCGCTGCTGAAACACCTGGAGGAGGGGCAGCCTGCCGCCACCTTCCCCGACCAGGAAAACGAAGGCTTCCGCATCCTCGACAAAGAGCTCCGGTTGCTGAGCTCCAAGGAGATCATCTACGGCGCCAACGTGGACGAAGAGGGGCTGGCCGAAGACAACGACTATGTCAAAGCCCTCAAAGCCTACGCCGCCGAGCGCAACCGGGAGGTGATCAAACTCTGCGCCAAGATCGAAGAGGAGATGGTGGAGTTCGACGAGGAAGAGAAGAAGGAGATGCTCGAATCCCTGGGCGTCGAGGAGTCGGGACTCGATCAGATCATCCGCAAAGGTTTCGAGAAGCTGGGACTCATGAGCTACTTCACCGCCGGAGTCAAGGAGGTCCGCTCCTGGACCATCCGCCGGGGCACCACCGCCCCCAAGGCCGCCGCCGTCATTCACAACGATTTCGAAAAAGGCTTTATCCGAGCCGAGGTGATCGCCTATGAGGATTTCATCGCCTACGGCGGAGAAGCGGGAGCCAAAGAGGCGGGGAAAATGCGCTTGGAGGGCAAGGACTACGTCGTCCAGGACGGCGACGTGATGCACTTCCGCTTCAATGTCTGATCGATCAAGGGACCCGAAGTTACACATCAGTTATGCCTCAGGGAGGGTTGCAATGAAAAAAAGAGTTTCTATCCTCATGATCGCGGGAATCGCCTTCCTGCTCGGCGGCTGCGGAGGTCAGAGCCGCGGTACCTTTCTCAAAGAGAAGGTCAGCGACTACAATATCAGCGAAACTGCCCGACGCTTCGCCGAAGCTCTCAAGCCCAAAAACTACCGCTTCATCCGTCTAGTCGATCACGAGGCCGAGGCAAACCGACTCAAACTCTACCTCAAGCCCACCCATACTCTGGTGCTGAACAATCCCAAGATCAGCGCCAAACTCCTGGACTGCAATCCCACCATGGCTATCGAGCTTCCCATCCGCGTCGGCATCTACAACGAGCTCAACGGCCGAACCCATCTGGTATACACCAACCCCGAATACTGGTCGCTGAAACACAATATCAAAGACAAAACCTGCATCCAGCTCGTCAATCTGATTTCCCGGGATTTCGACGCAGCTACTGACGCTATCGTCAAGGTCCAGCCGTGAAACCGGGGCAGATCCTCTACAAAATCCGCCAAGCCCTCCGCCTCGACGACGAAACCCTGCTGCACCTCTATGCCCTCGAAGGTCATGAGATGGACCCCCATCGTCTCAAAGCCATTCTCAAAAAGCCCTC
>JALSTG010000076.1 GCA_026983875.1 Campylobacteraceae bacterium | reverse complement strand
GGGAGATGCGGTCGAGCCCTTCGTGACGGAGGAGGGGCTGCCGATTCTGGGGAGAGTTTCGATGGATTTTATCTCTCTGGAGGGGGAGCGCGAAAAGGTCTGCATTATGGCCGACGCAAGGCGAGCGGCTCGGCATTTCGGTACTATTTGTTACGAGATGACGACGGCATTGATGCCCCAAATACCCAGAATAATCAAGGAGTAGTATGATGAAAAAAATGTTGAGCTTTTTGATCTTATCGGTGCTTTTTCTTTCGGGATGCGTCTCAACCCTCGAAGGTCCCCAGCCGGTCGGTAAGAGCCTCTACCTCAATAAGCGATTGATGAAGTTTGTCATGGATAACGGCCCGGCCTACCGGGAACAGCGGCTCTCCAACGGACATGTGCTGCACTATTGGCGATCCGATACGGGCCGTCTCATCGCCATTGCTGCAGGAAGAGACGATCAGTATCCCGATCTTTGTGAACTGGCCCTGGAAACGGATGAAAAGAATGTCATTCGTCGGATTAACATCATTGAAGACAGTCCAATCTGCATGGGAGTGTTGAAGTAAAAATAAGAGGAAAAACTGAGAAAAAATGGTGGAGATGAGGGGAATCGAACCCCTGTCCTGAAACAGCCAGGACCGTGACTCTACATGCTTAGTCGGTGTCGATAGGATCTCATCCCGCCTCGCTCGACACCCAGAGCTGCGCGGGACCAGCCTCGAAGATTCGTCGGCGCCTGAGGCGCAGCGCCGATATAGCCGTCGGGAGTCGACGCCTCGAACCCGGCTGAGACGGCATCGCCGGTGAGACGGCCCCTAAAAAGGGTTAGAACTTACGCTGCGTGAGCGTAAGCGGGGCGATAATCGGTATTGTTTGCGTTTATTTCGCGTGTGGGCTTGATCACGGAGTGGCCCGCTCCGACATGCACACGGCCCCGACTGCTCCAGTCGAAACCAAGTCATCCCCTTAAACAAGGAGTTTGGAAGCTTGATGCTTCAGGATCATATTAGCAGAGCAACTTCAAGCTGTCAAGCAACTCAGGTTGCATCAAGCCCCTGTGAAAATCTTCCACAGCATCCCCAAGGCGAAAAAGGCGAGAATCGACGCACTGGCAATGGAAAAGAGAGTGACGACACGCTGGGAGAAGAGGTGTTTGGTCTTGTGGATCAGCAGCGGCATGAGGGTGATCCATCCGAGGATTGCCGTAAAGAGCCCCAGGACCGTCATAAAGGCGTCGAGCTTCTTGGTGGCGATGTAGGCGGAGACGCTCAGCCAGAAGATCACGGTATAGGGGTTGAGCAGCGTCAGGGTGAAGCCCTTGAACCAGTTGCCGAAGATGGGGGCCTTGTCGATCTTCTGGAGATGAATCGGCTCGTGGCGCCCCCGGAAGATCAGCCAAGCCAGATAGAGGAGAAAGGCCGAACCCCCCAGGGCCATCACGAGGCGGATCGTCGGGTCCTCCATGAAGTGGAAGAGCCCCAGCAGAATCAGGAGCAAATAGGTGATATCCGCACTCATGGCCCCGGCTCCCAGGGCCACCGCCGCACCGTAATGGCGCAAGGCGTTGCTCATTATGAGCACATTGATGGGCCCCAGAGGCACGGCGGCTCCCAGGCCCAGGAGGAAACCTTCGAGAAAGGATGCGATCATGCGGACTCCTTGGAGCGAAAACTCAGCACTGTCAAAACGATACCCAAAATGAAAAAGGGCAGGCTGAGAAGCTGGCCGACATTCAGGGGCAGTCCGGTGCTGTAGTCGGCCTGGGGGACTTTGAAAAACTCCAGGAGGATTCGGGCGCCGAAAACGGCGACAAGCCCCACCCCCGGCAAGAGCGAGTCGAGGCGTCGGGGGTTTACGCGCAGGTAGCGGCGATAGAGGAGAATCAGCAGCACGAAGGTCGTCAGATAGGCGAGAGATTCGTAGAGCATCACCGGATGTCGGGGCAGGGCGTCGACGCGGGCGAAGATGAGGGCGGTGGCGGCGTCGGTGGGTTTGCCCAAGATCTCCGAATTGAAGAGGTTGCCGATGCGGATCATGGCGGCGACCAGCAGGGTGGGGATCGTCAATCTTGAAAAGATCCAGGCGAAGGGAATGTGATGGCGCCGGCTACCCAACCAGAGGCCTAAAACGGCGCCGACGAGCCCGCCGTGGCTGGCGAGACCCCCCTTCCAGATATAGAGGATCTCCAGGGGATGAGCCAGATAGTAGTCGGGCTCGTAGAAGAGGCAGTGGGCCAGCCGGGCGCCGATGACGATACCGCCGACGACCCAGAGAAAGAGGGGCTCGATGCTCTCGGGATCCCGACCTTCAATGCGGCAGATTCTGCGGATGATGAGGTAGCCCAGCATCAACCCTCCGGCAAAGAAAAGGCCGTACCAGTGGATGGAGAAGGGGCCGATCTTGAACAGAACCGGATCGATATTCCAGACGGGGTGGTGCATTCGAGGCTCCTTAGAGTTGCATGCCGCTTTGGAGTTTGCGGTTGGGACGGACCCGGATCTCGGAGGGATCGATGGCAAAGCCTGCCGCCAGGGCATCGATGCCGTAGCGCCCGATCATGGCAGCATTGTCCGAGCAAAACTCCAAAGGGGCCGTATGCAGTCGCTTGCCGAACTCGCCGCATAGTCTCTCGAAGGCGCCACGGATGGCCAGGTTGGCGCTGGCACCCCCCACCAGTGCTACGTCGGGGATCGATTCGGCGGCAAAGAGCTTGCGGCTTTTTTGGATCAGATGGGCGATGAGGGCCTTTTGGAAGGAGGCGGCCAGATCCCGGCGATCCTGCTCGCTCATCGCTCCGGCTCCTCCGAGCTTTTCGACGACGAGGCGCACGGCGTTTTTGAGCCCCGAGAGGCTAAAGGCGATCAGAGGGGAGTTGCGCAGAGGCACGGGGAGATCGAAACGCTCCGGGTCACCCTCTCTGGCCAGGGCCTCGACGATGGGGCCGCCGGGATAGCCCAGGCCCATCATCTTGGCCACCTTGTCGTAGCTCTCTCCCACACTGTCGTCCATGCTGGTGGCCAGGATCTCCATCGCTTCGAGCCCCTCGACCCGGAGGATCATCGTATGTCCGCCGGAGATGAGGATGACCAGCAGCGGCAGCCGGGTGGGCTTCTCGATAAAGAGCGACCAGATGTGCCCCTTGAGATGATGGACGGGAACGAGGGGGAGCTTTTGGAAAATCGCGAAGCTTTTGGCCATCATTACCCCTTCGTTGAGGGTGACCGCCAGGCCCGGTTCGTTGGTCACCGCCACGGCGGAGACGGCATCGAAATAT
>JALSTG010000075.1 GCA_026983875.1 Campylobacteraceae bacterium | reverse complement strand
TTTAGAGCTTGGCTTTGGCCTCTTTCAGAGCCTCGATGACGGCATCGATGTCCGCTTTGGGGATATGGACTTTCCAGTCGGGCTCGTCGTTGGAAGCATCGAGGAAGATGCCGATACTGGCGACGGGTTCACTGCCTGCTCCGTAGGGCTCTTCCAGGACGGCCACTTCGATCTTGCCTTTTTCGGTGCTGCTCAGGGGAAGGGTTTTGACCTCTTTCATTTTACGCTCCTTGCATAGGTTTTTGGAGTTTCATCATACCCAATTTTGCTTGCATCCGATGCAAACAGCGTCGCAAAAACCAGACGATAAAAGCCGGAAATATTTTTGTACTATTTGTACTACTTGGCTAAGCGCATCAGGGCAGCCTGCATCCGCTTCCATAGGCGTAGCTCCACCGCCGGAGCGCCGCCGTAGACCTTGTTGCCGGGGAGAGATTTGGTAACGCCACCGCGCGCGGCGATAGTGGCAAAGTCACCGATCTCCAGATGCCCCGCCGTAGCACTCTGGCCTCCCATCACAACATTGCGTCCCAGTTTCGTCGAACCAGCGATCCCCGTCTGGGCGACGATCAGGCACCCCTCTCCAATCTCCGCATTGTGACCGATCTGCACCAAGTTGTCGATCTTGGTACCCTTTCGGATAACCGTCGGTCCCAGAGCCCCTCTGTCTATAGTGCTGTTGGCACCGATCTCTACATCCTCTTCGAGGATGACGTTGCCGAGTTGATGAATCTTCACATGCTCTCCGGCGCGGGTATGGGCAAATCCGTAACCGTCGCTTCCAATCACAACGCCGCCGTGAAGAATACATCGATCGCCAATCCGACTGCCGTGATAGATCGTGACGTTGGGATAGATCAGCACGTTCTCTCCGATTACCGTGTCGTCGCCGACATAGGTTCCCGGCATAATCCGCGTGCCCTTGCCGATGGTCACGTTACGGCCAAAACGCGCCGACGGAGCGATATCACACCCTTGGCCAATCTTGGGTATTCCCTCTTCAGCGGAGAGTTCGTGGGCAAAGAGCTCCGTCGCTCGTGCCAGCATCAGATAGGGCTCGTCGGTAAGTAGAGGGATCGTGCCTTCCGGAAGTTCATCAGCATACTTTTCTTCGATCAAAACAGCCGCGGCCTTAGTATCGGCGAGGGCTTTGCGATATTTTTCGTTGTGAAAAAAACTCAGATCCTCCTGCCCCGCCTCCGTCAGAGTCGCTAAGCCTCGGATGGAGCGGTCCTCCCCTTGGTAGGCTACGCCGATCTTTTTGCAAATCTCACGAAGGGAGTGGGCCATCTTTGATCCTTTCTTTGAAAGCCGGAGGCAAAAAACTGAAAGGCTTTTTTACGCTGCAAAACAACGCTTGCCTCAACTTTCCACTTTTCGTTTTTCACGCTTCACGTAAGAAAAATCCACGAAGATTTTTCTCCCTATCGCTCCATCGCCACAACCCCGCTACGAACGATCTCCAGGGGCTGGTAGCGTTTGGCCGCTTCGATAAAGTGGGCAATACGCATGGACTCGTCGGCGGCCATGGCAATAAACATCTCCGTGCCCACATTGACGATCCCGCCGTTATAGGCTTGGCAGAGGGCCTGGATATCGGCGATGGGTCCTTCGATAGGAAATTTGATCAGGACCATCTCTTTCTCGACCATCTGCTCATGCTCGATGACTTTGAAGGTAGGAATCAGCTTGTGGAGCTGTTTGACGATCTGTTCGATGACCCGCTGGTTTCCCTGAGTGACGATGGTCATGTGGGAGAGGTCTGTATCGGGGATAGGCGCCACGGTCAATGAGTCGATGTTGTAGCCCCGCCCGGCGAACAGTCCCGAGACCCTGGCCAGGACCTGAGCTTCGTTGGCAACGATAACCGAAATGACTCGTCTTACTTTATCCATCTCACTTTTCCTTGTGCTCGAGCAGCATGTTATACAGAGCCCCTCCGGCGGGCACCATGGGCAATACGTTTTCGAAGCGGTCAACGGCGACGTTGAGGAAGGTCACCTTCTTCCCGTCAATGGCCGACTTGAGCGCCTGGTCAAACTCCTCCTTGGTCGTGACGTCATAGCCCGCACCGCCGCAGGCTTCGGCCAGCAGTTTCCAGTCGGGCTGGAAGCTGAGGTCGGTCTCGCTGTAACGCTTGTCATAGAAGAAGGTCTGCCACTGACGGACCATTCCCAGGAAGTGGTTGTTGAGAATGACGTTGATGACGGGCAGGTTGTACTCCGCCGCGGTGACCAGTTCCTGGACGTTCATCAGGATCGAGCCGTCGCCGGTGATGTTGATGACAACCTTCTCGGGATGGCCCATTTTGGCCCCCAGAGCGGCGGGAAACCCGAAACCCATGGTCCCCAAGCCCCCCGAGTTGATCCACTGGCGAGGCCGGTCGAAGGGATAGAACTGCGCCGCCCACATCTGGTGCTGTCCCACATCGGAGGTGATGATCGCCTCTTCGCCGACCAGTTCTCCGATCCGCTCGATGACCCATTGGGGTTTGATGGTCTCTTCGCTGTCGTGGTACATCAACGGGTGCAGCTCATCGTAGCGCTTGAGGATATCCCGCCAGACCTGATAGCGGTCGGGATCGACCTTGTCTCGGATCATCTCGATCATCTTCTCGACGACGATTTTGACATCCCCGACGATGGGATAGTCTACATCCACCAATTTGCCAATGTTGGCCGGGTCAATATCGATGTGGATAATGTCCGCATAGCGGGCAAATTCCGAGAGCTTCCCCGTAACCCTGTCGTCAAAACGGGCCCCGAGAGAGATGATCAGATCGGTTTCGCTCATGGCCATATTGGAGGCATAGCTGCCGTGCATCCCCAACATGCCGATCAGTAGCGGATTCTTCGCTCCCATGATGCCTCGGGCCATCAGAGTCTCCACCGCCGGGATCTGGGTGATCTCCGCCAACTCCCGGACCGCTTCGTAGGCGTTGGAGAGTACCGCTCCGCCCCCGATATAGAGCAACGGCTTCTTGGCATTGACGATCGCATCGACCGCCTTTTTGATCTGACGGTCATTGCCCTTGTAACGGGGTTTATAGGTCGGCAGATCCACCGTTTCGGGATAAATAAACTCACCCAACTCCCCGGTGATATCTTTGGGAATATCCACAAGTACCGGACCGGGCCGGCCACTGCGGGCGATATAGAAAGCCTCTTTGAGAATCCGGGGGAGCTCTTCCAGGGAGCGGACCAGATAGTTGTGCTTGGTACAAGGACGGCTGATACCCACCGCGTCAATCTCCTGAAAGCCGTCGGTCCCGATCAGAGAAAGGGGGACCTGCCCGCTGATAACCACCAGAGGGATCGAGTCCATATAGGCCGTCGCCAGACCGGTGACCGCATTGGTAAAGCCGGGCCCGCTGGTGACCATCGCCACGCCCACTTCGCCGGTAGCCCGAGCATAACCGTCGGCAGCATGGACCGCCGCCTGCTCATGACGCGTCAGAATGTGGCGAAAGGTATTTTGCTTGTAGATCTCGTCGTAAACGTTCATGATGGCGCCGCCGGGATAGCCAAAAACCGTCTTGACCCCCTCGGCGATAATCGCCTCACAAACCATCTGAGCTCCGCTCATCTTCATGGGCTTTTCTCCGTCTGGATATTAAAATTTCGCCGATTATACTTAAAAATGACCGATAAGGAAATTAGTGTTACAATGGCTCCGATTATTCTCTCTCCAGGCGACGCAATATGATCCAATCGGTAACGACCCTTTTACTCTTGTTGATCCTGGGACTCTCCGGATGCGGAACACCACAAGAAGGGAGGCATAAAGAGTCGGCCCGCTTGATGAACCCTGGGGCCGCTCATCAAGCTCCGGCGACCTTTGCCCCCTTGTCAGGCTCCGCAAAAACCCGTTCCTATCCCGAGAATACCGCCCTCAAGCTTCAGCGACTGAAGTATCTCCACCAGGAGCGCCTCGCTGCTATCGAGGCCGAAAAAGTCAAAGCCCTCAAGGCCCTGGAGCTCGAAAAGCTCCGCAGTATCGAAGCGCTGAAAAAACGTACCAAAGAGATCGAAGCCAGAAGTGCTCTGAAGCTGGAGCAGGCCAAAAAAGAGTACGCGGCCCTTCTCTCCAGCAACGAAAAAGCGATCAAAGCCCTGGAAGCCAACGCTTCGCGTCACCACGATCAAATGCAGGCCGCCATCACCCGTATGCAGAGCCAGACAAAACTACAGGTCGTCCAAGTCACCGGCAGCTACGAGCAGGCCGTCGCCGCTCTCCAGGCTCGCCTCGCGGAAAAAAAGCTCTGGATTCTCCTCGCTGCCCTGGGACTGCTCCTGCTCGCTCTGTTTCTCTTCCTTCGTTACCGTCGGGAGAGTCGGCTTCGGGAGCAGGCACAAGAGCATCGTCATCAGGCGGAGATGGAAGCGCGTCGGCAGGAGCACGAAAAGATCGGAAAAATCCTGGAGATCATTGCTGCAGAAGGGACCGAGACCCCGGTCAAAGTGGAGCTTGCCCGACTTCTCGGAGGCCGCTTGCCTGCCCAACCCGACTTGATCGAATATCATTCCGATGCTCCCCGGCATAGCATCGACAAAGCGCCGCCCCGGGGAGAATCCGACATCTGAGCCCCTTACGCTATAATAACGGCAACGAAATGCCTGCTTCCATTTCCTCAAAGATAAAAATCATAAAATTTTATAGGATATCACATGAAAAAAATAGCCATCCTCGGGCGGCCGAATGTAGGCAAGAGCTCACTTTTCAACCGCCTTGCCCGCAAGCGTGATGCCATCACTTCCGATGTCAGCGGTACTACCCGGGATATCAAGAAAAACATCGTCACCATCAGCGACGACCGGGAGTTCGAGCTTCTCGACACGGGAGGGATCGACGCAAGTGACGCGCTCTTCTCCAAAGTGGGAGAGATGTCGATGCGTGCCGCCGAAGCCGCCGACATTATCCTCTACATGGTCGACGGAAAGAAACTTCCCGACGAAGAGGATAAAAAGCTCTTCTATCGTCTTCAGAATCTGGGCAAACCCATCGCCCTACTGGTCAACAAGATCGACAATGACCGGGAAGAGCAGGAGCGTTTTTGGGAGTTCATCGAATTCGGAGCCGACACGCTCTTTCCTATCTCCGTCAGCCATAACCGCAAACTCAATCCGCTCTATCAGTGGCTGGAGAAACATATTCCTCCCTCCGAAAGCGCTACTCAGGATCTGATTGCCGACGAGCAGCTGAGCCTGGAGCAACTGCTGGAGATGGACGACTCGACCGATGAAGAGGAGGACCGAAGTTTCAAGGTCGCCATTCTCGGTCGCCCCAACGTCGGCAAAAGCTCTCTACTCAATGCCTTGCTGGGCGAAGAGCGGGCGGTCGTCAGCGAAGTAGCCGGGACCACCATCGATCCGGTGGACGAAACGATTACCCACGGTGACTACGAAATCACCTTCGTCGATACCGCGGGAATCCGCCGCCGCTCCAAAATTCTCGGTATTGAAAAATTTGCCCTGGGGCGTACGGAGAAGATGTTGGAACGAGCAGACATCGCCATCCTCCTTATCGACGCTACCGCCGGAGTGACGGAACTCGATGAACGTATCGCCGGTCTTATCGATAAATATAAGCTCGGTGCCCTCATCGTCGTCAACAAATGGGATATTCGGGGAGAGAAGAGCTACGAGGAGGCCATAACCGAGATTCGGGATGAACTTAAGTTTCTCCATTATGCGCCGATTTTGACCGTTTCCGCCAAGACCAAACAACGCGTCGTAAAAATTCTCGATCAACTGACGGCGATCTATGAACGATACAAGCGTCGCATCCCCACCAGCAAGCTCAACGAAGTCATCGCGTATGCCCAGCGCCGGCATCAGGTCCCCAGCCACCACGGCCAGGTGGTCCGTATCAAGTTCGCTACGCAGTTCGCCGCCAAACCGCCCCGTATCGCTCTGGTGGTCAACAAACCGGAACTGCTCCATTTCAGTTACAAACGCTATCTGGCCAACATACTGCGGGAACAGTTCGATTTCGAGGGAGTACCCTTGGAGATCGTGACGAGGAAACGCGGTGAACGCAGCGATGAAGCCTAAGCGGTCCAGGGTGCGACCGCTCAGAGACTCCGTCCTGAGAATGAAAGGAATAGGCAGGGTAGATGAAGAAGGAAAAACAGTTTAGATTGGAAGCAATCGCTCCCTACTCAGACTGTGTGGCGTTGGCCTCACTGCTGGCGTTGGTTTCGGCTTGCTGCTCGCCTGCAACGGCTTGCGCGGCATCCTGAGCGGTAGTCATACCGGTCTGCGTTTCGCCGGCAAAGGCATGAATACTCAAACCGAGCATCGCCAGAGATGTCAAGATCAAAGTGCTCTTTTTCAATACACTTTCCTCCTTTTGATTAAGATGAGTCCAAATACCTTTTGGACACTGTCATTGTAGAGGCTTCCCGTTACCGGAGACTTACCCTCCCTCCCTTCAAAAGCTCAAAACCCCATTCTCGCTATAATCACAAAAAAAATTTCCAAGGATTTCTCGACTCATGCGCGTACTCTCCGGCATCCAGCCCTCCGGCAAACTCCATATCGGCAACTACTTCGGCGCCATCGCCCAGATGCTGCGACTCCAGGAGGAGCATCAGCTCTTCGCTTTCATCGCCAACTACCACGCCCTCAGCGGCGGGGCGAAACTCGAGGAGCTCAAGCAAAATACCTTTGAAGTAGCCGTCGACTTCCTGGCACTGGGTATCGATCCGGACAAAACCGTCTTCTGGGTCCAGAGCCACGCCAAGGAGGTCCTGGAACTCTACTGGATTCTCTCTCGCTATACTCCCGTTGGGCTCCTGGAGCGGGCCCACAGCTACAAAGACAAAGTTGCTAAAGGGATTGCCCCCTCTCATGCGCTTTTTAGCTATCCGGTGCTCATGGCCGCCGACATTCTCCTCTACGATGCCGAAAAGGTCCCCGTAGGCAAAGACCAAATCCAGCATCTGGAGATGACCCGGGATATCGCCATCAAATTCAATAATGAGCACGGCGAAATCTTCACGATCCCCGAAGCCCTGGTGGAGGAGTCCGTCGCCGTGGTCCCCGGCCTCGACGGAGCTAAAATGTCCAAAAGCTACGGCAACACCATCGAAATCTTCATGGAGGAGAAGGCCCTGCAAAAACGGTGCAACAAGATCGTCACCGACTCCACACCCCTGGGCGAACCTCTCGATCCCGAGAGCTGCAATGTCTACGCCCTGGCCTCCCTCTTTCTTGACGAAAGTGCCAAGGCCGAACTCGCCGAACGTTACCGCAGCGGAGATTTTGGCTACGGCCATTTCAAAAAAGAGCTCAAAGAGCTGATCTGGGATCACTTCGCCCAAGCCCGCGAAAAGCGCGCCTACTACCTAGCCCATCCCGACGAGATCACCGAAATCCTCGAGAACGGAGCCGCCAAAGCCCGGGCCATCGCCGAGAAGAAGATGCAGATCGTCCGCGACGCGGTAGGTATTCTCTAAAGCGATGAAGTCTCGACTCTCATCCAACCGCTTCAAAGGGAGAAAATGAAGGATCTCAAAACCGTTTTCCGTCGTCTGGTCCTTCCCTACTGGAAAGATTATATCCCCTATTTTGCCCTGGCGATCTTCGGCACGATCCTCTCGGCCATCGGTGCCTCCGCTTCCGCTTATCTGGTCAAGCCGGTTCTGGATGAAATTTTCATCAAGAAGGATGTAAACGCCCTTAATCTGCTGCCCTATGCCATCATCCTCGTCTACGCCATGAAAGGAGTAGGCAAATACATCCAGGTCTACTACTCCGCTCTCATCGGTCAGGACATCATCCGTCGGGTGCGTAACCGGATGCTGGAGACACTTCTAAACCTCGATCTAAGCTTTTTCCACCGCTTCCGGGCCGGCGAACTGATCAGTCGCAATATCAACGACATCGGACAAATCCGCTCCATAGTCTCCACAATGCTGCCGGAGCTTGCCCGCCAGAGCCTGATTACCCTGGGACTGCTGGGAGTTGTCATCTATCAGAGCCCACGGCTTGCCTTTTTCGCTCTGGTAGGCCTGCCGGCGGTATTTCTACCCCTGAGCCTTATTGCCAAACGACTCAAAAAGCTCGCTCACCGCTCCCAGGAGAAGACTTCCGACATTACGGCACGCCTGAGCGAAATCTTCCAGAATATCGAGATCATCAAAGCCCGCTCCGCCGAAAAATTCGAACACGAAAAGTTCTCCAAAGAGAACATGGACTACTTCAAGCTCAATATGAAAACCGTCAAAACTTCCCAGCTCTCGGATCCCATTATGGAGACCATGGGAGCCGCCGGGGCCGCGGTCGTCATCATTGTCGGCGGTCACCAGGTCATCGACGGAGATATGACCGTCGGAAGTTTCTTCTCTTTCCTGACGGCACTCTTTATGCTCTATACACCCATTAAACGGATCACTTCCATCTATAATCAGCTCCAAAACGCCCTCGCCGCAAGCGAACGAATTCTCTTCCTTCTCGATCAGAAGCCTACTATCGTCTCACAGGGAGACCTCGAAGTCGGTGAAGCCGCCGAATTGAGCCTCCGGGATGTCCGGCTCAGTTACGACGGCAAGCAGGCTTTGCAAGGGGTAAGTTTTACCGTTCACAAAGGTGAGAAACTGGCTCTCGTCGGCGACAGCGGAGGCGGAAAAAGCTCCATCGTCAACCTGGTGGTACGTTTCTACGATCCCGATGCCGGAGAGATCCTCCTCGATGGAAAACCCTTGCAAAATTACAGACTCTCCAGCCTCAGAGATGCGATCTCCATCGTGACCCAACGGGTCTATATCTTCAACGACACCGTCGCCGCCAATGTCGCCTACGGCAAAGCGATCGACGAGGAGCGGGTGATCCGGGCCCTGAAAGAGGCCAATGCCTGGGAGTTCGTCGAAGCGATGGGCGGCATCTACACTCCCCTGCGGGAGCACGGAGCCAACCTCTCCGGAGGTCAGCGGCAGCGAATCGCCATCGCCCGGGCTCTCTACGTCGATCCCAAGATCATCATCTTCGACGAAGCCACCAGTGCCCTCGACACCCAGAGCGAACGGAAAATCGTCGAAGCGGTGGAACGGATCGCCAAAGAACGCATCACCATCATCATCGCCCATCGACTCAGTACCGTCGAAAATGCTGACCGTATCGCCGTCCTCAAAGAGGGGCGGATCCTCTGTCTCGACACCCCTGAAAATCTCAAAGAACATTGTGACGAGTATCGACGCCTCCTCGGACAATTTGGAGCGACGAATGAGTAATCTCAGGGCAGCAGCCCGGAGAGCCGCTGCTTCGGCTCCTGAAAAAGAGATCCTCTCTTTTGAAAGTTACGGTCAGCGCTATTGGCTCAAGCGGGGTCGAAAAACCGGTTCCAACCCTCTTCATTATGCAGCCTGGGGCCTGAGCCGATTTCCCCTTTTGATTCCGGTATCGCATCAAAGTCGCCGGGAGGCCCTCCGGCATGAAAGCGGCAAGATTCGTCGTCTCGAGTCTCTGGGCATTCCCGTCCCCCGTATCCTCATCGAGGAGAACGATTGGTTCGTGATGAGCCATACCGGTCCCACCTTGCGCCACCTACTCTATCGAAAGGATCGAAACGAAACGCTTACTCTATCGGCTTTCGAGGCTCTGGGGCGTCTTCACGCAATGGGAGAGTACCATGGAGGCTCTCAATTGCGTAACCTTACGTGGACCAATGAACAAATCCATTTTATCGACTTCGAAGAAAATTTTTCGGAGGAGGTCCCGCTCGAGACACTCCAGCTACGAGATCTTTTCTTACTCCTCTTCTCCTTGGCCAAAGACCATATTCCCCTGGACTACCGCCGACATATCGACCGCTACCGGACCATCAGCGGCAACGAAGATTTTGACCGAAGGCTTCGGGATCTCTTTGCTCGACTTGGCTGGCTCGAAAAGATCATCACCTTTTCCCCGATTTGGAGCCTGCTCGACAAAGATACCAAAGCGACCTACCGGATCATTCAGGAGATCAAACAGCTGTAAACATCATCCCTCACTCCTAAGGCTCTCGAAGAGACGATGCAGGATCTCCGCATCACTCCCCAGTCGACGGCGAATTCCTTCGAACTCCACCAGCCCGGCCAGCCAGGAAAAGCGCTCGTAGAGCCGGTGAAGTTCATGGCCAAACCCTTCGTTGCCACTTAGAGAGATATAATGCCGGATCAACTTCGGATAGTCGGTATCGAGTTTTTGACGATGGAGGGAGTAGAGCAGGAGAAAAAGGTCGCGGAACTGCAATGCCTCCAGATGGCTCCCCGCTTCAAAGCTCTCCTCAAAATCGATAATCCCGACTCGCCCCTCCCTGTCGAGCACAAAGTTTCGGATCTGGGAAGCACCGTGATACTCCCCGGCGCGATGCAGGGTCGCCAGAGCTTCAACCACTCCGTCCAACCAACGGTCCGTGTCGGCCTCTCGGGCCCCTTTGAGCCTGCCGGCCAGACACTCTCCCAGATCCTCCATGACGAAAAAGCCTTCGGCTTCCGCAACGATCCCCGGAACGGGCAACCCCTTCTCTTTAAGACGCTTGAGCTTCTCCGCTTCAAAACCGGCGGCCTGCGAAGCGCTTTTGCGTTCGACCGGACGAAGAAACGGCAATCCCGTCAGACGGTAGCCCAGGTGATGGATCAGCGTCGAACCCGTCGGACGGCCCCGTTTGAACCAGTAGCGCCGCCCCCCGCGATCGACGGGGAAAATCTCTTCGTCTTTATGGGCCAAGTCCGCCTCGACGATCCACTGGGGCAGATCATCCCTCACCGAGCATCTCCCACATCTTTGCTTCGGGCAGGGTCTCGACCCCCAGAGCCTGTGCCTTGTCGTATTTGCTCCCCGGGTCGTCACCGTAGATGACATAGTCGGTCTTTCTGGAGACGCTGCCGCTGACTTTGGCCCCGTGACGCTCGAGAATCTGCTCGATCTCGCTGCGGGGCCGGCTCATGGTCCCGGTCAGGACGACGGTTTTTCCGGTGAAGGGGGAGGGCTCGATCGTGATCTTCTCGGGAGCTTTGGGACGGACGATCTCCATGAGCCGAAGGACCTTGTCGCGATTGATCCGCATAAACTCTACGAAACTCTCGGCCATCTCCTCTCCGAAGCCCTCAAGCTTCGTCAAATCTTCCCGCTTCAGATCCGGGAAGTCAAGGCCGTAGACTTCACAGATCTTCTTGCTGGCCACTTCGCCGATATGTTCGATCCCCAATCCGTTGAGAAAACGCCAGCACTCCCGTCCCTTGCTCGCTTCGATGGCCTCGAGCAAATTGCGGGCTTTCTTCTCCTTGAAGCCTTCCAGCCGCAGCAGATCCTCCAGTTTCAGGTGATAGAGATCCTCCAGGTCCTTCACCAGTCCCTCCCGGTAGAGCTGCTCCACGATCTTCTCCCCCAGACCGTCGATATTCATGCACTGTTTGGAAGCGTAGTAGAGAATGGAGTTGACCACCCGGGCGGGGCAGGAGAGATTCTGGCATTTGATTAGCGCTCCTTCGTCCAGAAGTTCGCTACCGCACTCGGGGCAGCGGGTGGGACGCGGAATCTTCTTCTCCTTACCCGTGCGGTACTGGGGAAGGACCCGAATGATTTTGGGGATCACGTCGCCGCTACGAATGATCGTGACCATATCGCCGATGCGGATATCCAGCTTCTCGATATAGTCGAAATTGTGCAGGGTCGCCCGCTCTACTATGACGCCTTCGATCTCCACGGGCTCCAGTACCGCGACGGGGGTGATGACACCGGTGCGGCCTACTTGAAGAATCACATCCTTGAGACGAGTCTGCTTCTCAACGGCGGGAAACTTGTAGGCGACCATCCATCGGGGTGCTTTGACCGTATAGCCCAATGCCTCCTGTACGGCGATACGATCCACCTTGACTACCATCCCGTCAAGCATCACCGGCAGGGAATCACGCATTTTGATCAGACGATCATAGACCGCTTCAATCTCTTCCACCGTCGTGCACACCTCCCGTACCGGCGGCTTGCGAAAGCCCAAATCATAGATATAAGCCATCAGATCACTGAGGTACTCGTAGTTCAGGTCGTTGACTCCCACGCCCCATGGCTGAAAAATCAGGTTGCGCCGTGCCGTGATCGCCGGATCCAGCTGGCGCAGGCTTCCCGCCGCAGCGTTGCGGGGATTGGCAAAGGGAGGCTCCCCGCGCTCGCTTCTCTCCCGGTTGATCCGTTCAAACTCCTTGAGGGTCATCAGCACTTCTCCCCGAATCTCAATGAGACTTTGATGATCGATCGTCAGCGGAATAGAACGAATCGTGCGGGCATTGGAGGTAACATCCTCCCCCTCTACCCCGTCGCCCCGGGTGATCGCCTGCTTGAGACGACCTCCCTCGTAGATCAGGTTGAGACTCGCTCCGTCAAACTTGGGTTCGACATAGTAGCGTTCACCGGGAAACTGCTTTGCAATGCGCTCATACCACGCCTCAAACTCCTGGGCATCAAAAACATCCTCCATACTCCACATCCGACTCAGATGTTTCGCCTTTTTAAAACCCTCCTTGATGGGAGCGCCGACCCGCTGAGTAGGAGAATCGGGGTCGATCAGATCGGGATGGGCCTTCTCCCAGGCCTCCACCTCCCGGTAGAGCCGGTCGTACTCTTCGTCGGTTACGAGAGGATTGTCTTCGATATAGTAGGCATAGGCCCACTTTTTCAGGGTCTTCACTGCTTCTTTGTAGTCGTCGTAACTCTGGATCATCGGCCGCCTCTTCTGGATAAAATAATGCTTATTATATCCCATCGCCGGCACATTACACAGACTGCAACAAAGCCTCTGATATAATTATCCCACGATATGACGGAGGCTGAATAATGAGACGATTCGTTTTAGTTTTAACCATGTTTTTACCCCTTGCTCTCCTGGCCAAGATGGAATTCGCCGATCCCAAACCAAGCTTCGACCATCCGAGAAAGTGGGTCGTGCCGGTAAAAACCGACGATATTCATGTCATCAACCATATCATCGGTGGGATCAACAATGTCCTTAACGAATATCCTCCCGAAAGTCTCCAGGTCGCCATGGTCTTTTACAGCTCAGGGATGCGGGTCATTCGCAAGGACTACGACGCCAAGACTCTCACCCGCCTCAAATCTCTGATGGACGGCTACGATGTGGAGATGGTGGGCTGTATCAATACGATGAAGACCATGGGCTGGAAGAAAAAGGACTACATCGACGGCATCGTCTATCGTCAGGCGGGAATCGCCGAAGTACTGGAACGCAGCGTCGCGGGCTGGATCATTTTCGCCCCCTATTGATGACCTCAAAGTCAATACCATAAGCCAAAACACCCCACAAAAGGTATTAAGGAGCCAAAATGACCGAACCAGTCGAGGGCGGATCCCTCTTGACCGTTACCGCCGAAATCGTTTCGCTGGAGCCTGAGGGCTTCATCATCAAGATCCACAATGACGAACGCGACGAAACCTTCGAAGCTAAGAGCGTCCGGGAATACGCCGAATACCTGATCCGTAGTGTCAACGGTTCGATGCGGGACAATTTCGTCGCCCGCTGGCTTCCCTCCCCCACCGCCCGCCGGGTCGATATCGACCTCATCGGGATGCAACTGGGGATGATACAGGAGTGGATGGAAAACGAGCTCCAACAGGGAAGCGACCATCTAGAAGACGACGGAGGACTCACCGAAGCATTACGGGAACAAAATGGAGACGATAACGTCTAACGAGGTGTCAAAAACAATTAGAAAATTCTCATCAAATGTTTCTTTTTTAATTTCTCACTCCCAACTCTTCCCTCACTAGAGCAACCCAATAGCAGACTCCGATAGGAAGTAGATCGTCATTGAAATCGTATCGGCTTGAATGCAACGGGATAGTCTCGGCGTCGGGGTCCACCTTGCTCCCCAGCCAGACATAAGCGCCGGGGACCTCCCGGAGATAGAAGCTGAAATCCTCCGAGCCCATACTGGGGGGAAACTCTTCTTTGATATTCTCTTCGCCGACACAAGCCACAGCGGCTTGCTTCGCCGTCTCCGCCCGGGTATTGACGGTAGGAGGATAGCGGTAGTCGTAGTTCACCTCTGCCTCGGCACTGAAACCCCGGGCCATCGCCGTTGAGAGCTCCCGGATTCGCTCCTCGATACGCTGCTGAACCTGGGGAGAGAAAGCCCGGACCGAGCCGCCGATCTTGCAGCTATCCGGAATGACATTGAACGCTACGCCGCTCTCCACGGTCGCTACGGTAATCACATGGGCCTGGGAAGGATCGATGGAGGTGGCGGAGATCTCCTTGATCCCCTGGATCAGATGGGAGGCGACGAGGATGGGATTGACCGCATGGTGGGGCTGGGAGCTGTGACCCGAGCGGCCCCGGATCGTCACTTCCCAGGTATCCACCGAGGTCATCACCGGGCCATCCTTGACGAGAAAGGTACCGAACGCTTCACTGGGGCGCGTGTGTAGGCCGTAGATACTCTCCACGGGAAAACGCTCAAAAAGACCGTCGTCGATCATCGCCTTGGCTCCGGCACCCCCCTCCTCCGCCGGTTGGAAGATCAGGACGACCCGGCCCGAAAAGCTCTCCGAATCCTTCAAATACTTCGCTGCGGCCAAGAGCATGGTCACATGACCGTCATGACCGCAAGCATGCATCTTTCCCGGCGTGCCGGAGGCATAGGGCAATCCCGTCTCCTCTTGGATCGGCAGGGCGTCCATATCGGCTCTTAGTGCCATACGCGGACCCTCGCCTTTATCGATCCAAGCGACAATCCCCGTTCCCCCGATCCCTCGCTCATAAGGGATACCGTAACGCTCCAACTCCCGACAGATCCTCTCCGCCGTCCGATGCTCTTCGTATCCCAGCTCCGGCATCTCATGCAGCTCATGCCGCAAATTTCGATAATACCCCCAGTCCATTTCTATCATAGTCATATCCTTCTCATTGCCGTCTCTATCAA
>JALSTG010000074.1 GCA_026983875.1 Campylobacteraceae bacterium | reverse complement strand
TCACCTCGCTGTAGGCATCGCTCGGCCAATGCCTCCCCCAGCCCACTGCTGACACCCGTGATGAAGACTTTTTTCATACGCGCCCCTTTCTGTATAATGCGAATATTATATCTCAAGGGTGCCTCTAAGCACCGCGACAAGAGTCCAAATATGAAAAAAAAGAATATATTGTTGATCGGTTTTATGGGGGTCGGAAAGGGAACCACCGCCCGGGCTTTTGCCAAACGCTACGGCCTCTATAATATCGATACCGACGACCTCATCGAATCGAGAGAGAACCGTACGATTAAAAAGATCTTCCAAAAGAAGGGCGAAGCCTACTTCCGCTGCTTGGAGCAGGAGACCGCCGACTGGATCGAGTGCTGCGTGGACCGGACCCTTATCAGTTGCGGCGGGGGTTTCTATCAGGTAAAGAACCTCAAAAATCTGGGTACCGTCGTTCTTCTCGACGCTTCCTACGACTGGATATACCACCGCCTCAGCCACGCAAAAAACGCCAAAAACAAACTGGCCAAACGCCCCCTCTTCGCCGAACCGAAAAAAGCGAAAAAACTCTACGCCCAACGGGAAAAAGCCTACAAAAAAGTCGCCGACCTTGTCGTCAGCTTGGAGGGAAAGACGATGGAAGCAATCCTCACGGAGATTGCCGAAGGTACGGGAATAGCCTAAAACCCGTTGATTGAAAGCCTTCTCACTCCTGCCGCTTCTCCCAGCCTTCAAGGCCCTTGTAGAGAGCCGTAAGGATTCCGAAGACGATCATCGTCGTAAAAATACATTTGGGCGCCTGTTCCTGCATGCCGCCGCCCTCTCGGAAGATCGTAGCCATAAGGAGGATCCAGACGACGACGGCTATCGCGGCGACGGCCCGTTTGGCCCAGAGAATCCGGAGAGATTTCTTTGGATTGTTCCTTGTGTCCATCCGGCGATTTTAGCCAAATTTGCTATAATTCCCCCAACTTCCCCGAAAGCGAACCATGCAGGATTTTGAACGATTCTTGGAGCGGAGCCTTCCCCGTGTAGAGACCTTCCATCCCGACTACAACGAAGCCCTCTCCGCGATGATCCTGGCCGGAGGCAAACGCTTCCGCCCCCGGCTGCTTTTGGGAATCGTCGATGCCTACGCCCCGCTGCTGAGGGAGTCGGCAATGTATGCCGCCGCCGCGCTAGAGCTTTTTCACACCTATTCCCTGATTCATGACGATCTGCCGGCGATGGACGATGCCGATCTTCGCCGGGGCAAACCGACGCTCCACACCCGTTTCGGTGACGCTCTGGCGATCCTGGCGGGCGATGCCCTCAATACTCACGCTTTCGAGCTCCTGGCCGCAGCGCCCTTGCGCGCCGATGTGCGGATCGAGATGGTCCGCATCCTGGCCGAAAACGGCGGGAGCGGAGGGATGGTCCTGGGGCAGGCGATCGACCTGCACTTCGAAAACAGCCCCCTGGAGCTGGAGCAGGTCGTGGAACTCCACCGCAACAAAACTGCGAAGCTCATAGCCGCGGCCCTGGAGATGGGTGCGGTGATCGTAGGACTCGACGCGGCAGCCCGGGACGCCCTCTACCGCTTCGGGGTTGAGCTGGGATTGCTCTTTCAGGTCCAAGACGACATTCTCGATGCCGTCCAGAGTCCCGAAGAGGCGGGCAAGCCTACGGATCACGACGGTGACAAAAACAGTTTTGTCACCCTTTTGGGTCTGGAAGGGGCAAGAGCCTATGCCGACGGACTAGCCGAGAGCCTGGAGCAGCGCTTTGAAGCCTTTGATGCCCCGCTGCGTCAAGCTCTGAGGGATCTTATGGAGCGCTATTTGCACCGTCATACCTTTAGCGGAAGGGAGAAGGGATAGCGTACATGTGAACTGCGGAACGTTTCCTGCGGGAAGCCTTCCGCAGTTCACGCCGGTGAACCGATCTCTCTTTGAGCGAATGAACTAAAAAGGAAAACGATGTCCAACGAAATGCGCAAAAAAATGGCCGATACCATCCGCTTCCTGGCGGCGGACATGATCCAAAAAGCCAACAGCGGCCACCCGGGAGCTCCGATGGGTCTGGCCGATATTGCCGTGGTGCTGAGCGAACATCTGCGTCACAATCCCCAAAACCCCCAATGGCTCAACCGCGACCGCCTGGTCTTCTCCGGCGGCCACGCCACGGGGCTGATCTACAGTCTCCTCTATCTTTGGGGCTACGACCTGAGCATGGAAGATCTCAAAAACTTCCGTCAATTGGATTCGCGGACTCCGGGACATCCCGAATACGGCCATACCCCCGGCGTAGAGATCACCACCGGTCCTCTGGGCCAGGGGGTCGCCAATGCCGTGGGCTTCGCTATGGCCGCCGCCTATACCGCCGGCAAGGTCAACTCCCCGGCCTGCAAGCTGATTGACCACAAGGTCTATTGTTTTTGCGGCGACGGGGATCTGGAGGAAGGAATCAGCTACGAAGCCTGTGCCCTGGCCGGCCGCCTGGGGCTGGATAACCTCATCCTCATCTACGACAGCAACCACATTACGATCGAAGGCGATACTTCCCTCGCCTGGAACGAAGAGATCGAAAAGCGCTTTGAGGCCCAGAACTGGAACGTACTCAAGATCAACGGTCACTGCTACGATGCCATCGACGAAGCATTGACCAAAGCCAAAGGCTCCGACCGTCCCGTCGTCATCGTCGCCAACACCATCATCGGCAAGGGGGCCGTAGGCCTGGAGGGTAGCCACGAGTGCCACGGCGCTCCCCTGGGCGAAGAGGTGATCAAAGTCTCCAAAGAAAAGGCGGGCTTCCCTCCCGATGAGAGCTTCTACGTTCCCGAGGACGTACTGATCCGTTTCCGCTGTGCCCTGGAGCAGGGAGAGCTCTACGAGAAAGAGTGGAAGCACCTACTCAAGCAGGCGCCCTACGCCGAACAAAACGAGGCCCTGGAGCGCCTCCTCCATCCCGACTTCGATGCCATCGCCTGGCCCGACTTTAGCGATAGCAAAGAGATGGCGACCCGAGACAGTAACGGCCAGATCCTCAATGCCCTCTCCCGGGCACTGCCCGGTTTCCTCGGGGGCAGCGGCGACCTGGCCCCGTCCAATAAGACCTATCTGAAGAATATGGGAGAGTTTCCCGAAGGCAAAAACATTCATTTCGGAATCCGGGAGCATGCCATGGGTGCCATCACCAACGCCATGGCCCTCTACGGGACGCTAATGCCTTTCAATGCCACCTTCTTCGTCTTTAGCGATTATCAAAAGCCTGCCGTGCGCATCGCCGCACTCTCGGGAATTCGCAACTTTTTTATATGGACCCATGACAGCATCGGTGTAGGA
>JALSTG010000073.1 GCA_026983875.1 Campylobacteraceae bacterium | reverse complement strand
GGGAACCTATGGTTTTGTCCGCTTCTCTCTGCCGATGTTTCCCGACGCCTCCGTCGCCTATATCTTACCGGTAGCGGTGATCGCCATTATTATGATCATCTACACGGCGATGGTTGCCTATGCTCAGGAGGATATGAAACAGGTGGTAGCCTATAGCTCCATCTCCCATATGGGAGTGATCGTCCTGGGA
Organism: Campylobacteraceae bacterium; assembly: GCA_026983875.1. Classification (GTDB taxonomy): domain Bacteria; phylum Campylobacterota; class Campylobacteria; order Campylobacterales; family Sulfurovaceae; genus Nitratifractor. Next base: position 3,145 of record JALSTG010000073.1, on the reverse strand, counting down.
ACCTTTGCTATGAATGTCGAGGGGATCGCCGGATCGGTCTTTCTCATGCTCTCCCATGGTATCGTCTCGGGAGCTCTCTTCCTTCTGGTTGGCGTCATCTACGACCGGCGCCATACCAAGCTCATGAGCGAATTCGGCGGTTTGGCTTCAGTCATGCCCAAATACGCCGTGATCTTCGGCATTATGCTGATGGCGTCCGTCGGCCTGCCCCTAACCATCGGCTTTGTCGGGGAGTATCTCTCTCTGGCAGGGATTTTCAAAGTTTCGCCGACGATGGCCCTGCTGGGAGGCTTCTCTATCATTCTTGGAGCGGTCTATATGCTCTCTCTTTATAAGAAGAGTTTCTTCGGTCCCGTTACCAAGGAAGAGAACAAGAAGCTGAGCGATCTCAACGGCCGGGAGTTGACGGCTCTGGTGCCCCTGGTAGCCATCGTCGTCTGGCTGGGGGTTTATCCCAAGCCGGTTCTGGGCCCCATCGATACCAGTGTCAAGGCACTGGTGAAATTTATGAACGAGAAGGCCCAGACCCCCGAGGCCAAAACGGTCATTCACGTTAGTAAAAGCACCAAGGAGGCCCGATAATGTTGCAGCCTATTTCCGTTAGCCTGGCATCGCTCAACCTGACCACACTTTCCCCGATGCTAGTGGTCATCGGCGGTGCATTGCTGATCTTGATCATCGATCTACTCAAAAAGGATCTGGACAAGAGCATCTATGTGACGCTCTCGATTCTGGTGCTTTTTGTGGATTTCGGAGCGACTTTGAGCCTGAGTCTCAACGAGCGGGGCTTCTTCGACGTGATGCTCGTCGACGGAGTGGCCATTCTCTCCCAACTCCTGATCCTTTTGGCGTCGATGCTCTTTATCCCGTTGGCCTTGACAAGCAAGCGTTTTCACGAGTATTCCTATCCCGAGTATTTCGCCCTCTTCCTCTTTATGGTCGGAGGCTTTCAGTTCATGGTGGCCACCGACAATCTCATTCTGATTTTTGTCGGACTTGAGACCGCCTCGTTGGCCCTCTATACGCTGATCGCCATGCACAATACCCGGGGATCCGACGAAGCGGCGATCAAGTACTTCACTCTGGGCGCGATGGCGGCAGGTTTCTTTGCCATGGGGGCTGCGGCAATCTATGCGACGACCGGTGCCGTGGAGCTTTACGATGTGGCCAAGGTTTTCCAGGCCCGCATGAACGAGCCTGGCTTTAGCGTTCCTCTGATCGGAGGAGCCCTGTTGATGTTGGTGGCCATTGGCTTCAAAGTCTCTTTGATCCCCTTCCATCTCTGGACTCCCGACGTTTACGAGGGTTCAAGCGCTCCGATGGCGGGATATATGTCCATCGTCCCCAAGATTACGATGATGGTGGTGGCGATGCGTCTCCTGGGGCTCTACGTCGATATGGGGGTCGAAGCGGTTCGCTGGATGATCATTGTCCTGGCGATCGTCACCATGACCCTGGCCAACATCATGGCGATTGTCCAGGAGGATGTGAAACGGATGCTCGCTTACAGCTCCATCTCCCACGCAGGCTTCGTCATGGCGGCCTTGGCGCTTGATACGACCAAGGCTTACAGTAGTATCTTCCTCTACTACGGCCTCTTTCTTTTCACCAACCTGGGAGCCTTCGCGATGCTTTGGATCACCCGAAACAAGCAGGCCCGCTACCACTATCGATTTCACCATCCCTATCAGAAGTTTGCGGGACTGATTCACCTCTCTCCCGTCGGGGCGGTTATCATGGGGATCTTCATGCTCTCTTTGACGGGCGTGCCGCCTTTCAGTCTCTTCTGGGGTAAACTTTATATCATCAGTGCCACGGTGGATGCCGGATATCTCTGGCTGGCGATTGTCATGGCCCTCAATAGCGCCATCGCCGCCTACTACTATCTGAAGCTGATCGTCTGGATGTTCCTCAAGCCCGCCAATCCCGGGGTAGAGGCTCTGGAGGTCAACAAATCACGTCCCCTGGTTGTGATCGTTGGGATTGCCGTGGCGGTGACGACGCTTTCGATCTTCTTCATTCAGCCGCTTCTGAATTATATTACCTACATGGTCAGCGTCAGCGGTTACTAAATGACCCCTCTCCTTTGGCGGGGAGAGTTTCTATGATACCCACCATTTTTCTGCACTATGCCCTTTGTAGCAACTCTTCTGCTTTGGCTCTTATCTGTTGATTATCCCCACGGAACAAACGGCTAAATTGGCTACGGTTGAAAGTACTTTGCCGTTTGGCGAGACGGGCAGTGTTAATGATGATTTTTTCCCGCATCAGGTCATAACCGTATCGACCGTCCAAATAGTCTAGGACCTCTTTGATTCCGATCGCTTTCATGGCATTGGGTGCACGGCCGTAAACGGATTCAAGCCAAGCGACTTCGTTGACGAGGCCCGAGTGAAGCATCGTATCGGTCCGTAGAGAAATCCTTTGTCGCAAGACCTCACGCTCATGCACGATCTCCAGAAGTGGTAAAGGAGCTTCTATAATGGGTTGAGGAGAGTGTGTCGCAAAATAGTCTCTCGGATCCTGACCGCTTTGCAGAAGGATCAACAACCCTTTTTCTATCCGGTAACGATCACCGGAGGAGATGCTTTCGGCATAGCGTGGAGCCCGTTTTCGGAGGAGACGATAGGCTTTGTCAAGATCCTTTAAAAGCTCATTGACCTTTTGGGAGACCTCGGGATCGATCGACGGTAAAGGGCTGATCCCCTCCAGGAGGATTTTGAGGTAGAAGCTGCTTCCTCCGACGATCAAAAGCGGTACATCTTTCTCCCGAGCCCTTTGGAGAGCTTCTTGATAGAGAAGCTGATAACGGGTGACATCGAAGATTTCATCGGGATTGAGGATGTCGATCCCCAAGTGTGGGACGCGATTTCTCTCCTCTGCTGTCGGTTTGGCGGAAGCGATGTCGATGTGTCGATAGATGGAGAGGGAGTCGAGGGAAAGGATGATGCCGTGGTACTTTTCGGCCAGTTCCAAAGCGAGGGAGCTCTTGCCGCTTGCGGTGGTGCCGATCAAGGCGAGCTGTGGTGAGGTAAGTCTTTGCATGGCAAATCATAGCATAGCCTGTTGTCAGGAAGTAGGAGGCCCCGGTTCGCTATACTTATTGTCGATGATTTGAACGGGAGCAGTAAAAAGATGGCAAGAA
>JALSTG010000072.1 GCA_026983875.1 Campylobacteraceae bacterium | reverse complement strand
AAGCCGAAGAGCTCAAGAAGCAGTTCGAAGAGGCCGGCGCTACTGTCGAGCTCAAGTAAGACAAAAACTTTCCGGGCTTCGGCTCCGGGATCTCTCACCCCAATCGGATGCAGAGACAAACTATTGCGTCAAATAGTTTATTTGTGTATCTACGCACCAACCACACGAAACCAAGCTTAAGGTTTGCCAATGTTAAATTCACTTCACTCCGGTAACAGACTCCGCGTCGACTTTTCCAAAACCCCCCGTCAGATCGAAATTCCCAATCTTCTGCAGCTTCAACAGAAAAGTTATGAGAATTTCCTGATGCTCGATGCGAAGGATCGTTCCCAAAGTATCATCGAAAAGGTCTTTCGTTCTTCCTTCCCTATCCACGATCAGCAAAACCGTATCACCCTCAGCTACAAGGGAAGCGAAATTATTAAGCCCAAGTACACGATTCGCGAATGTATGGAACGGGGATTGACCTACGCCGTCTCTCTCAAGCTCAAAATCGCTTTGACGATCTGGAACCGGGACGAGAAGACCGGTGAAAAGCTCGATCCCAGAGAGATCAAAGAGCAGGCGATCTTTGTTCGAGATATTCCCCTCATGACCGATCGCACTTCTTTTATCGTCAACGGCGTCGAGCGTGTCATCGTCAATCAGCTCCATCGGAGCCCCGGCGTCATCTTCAAAGAAGCCGAAGCGACCACCGTCGCGAACAAACTGGTCTACTCTGCCCAGATCATCCCCGATCGGGGAAGCTGGCTCTATTTCGAGTACGATGCAAAAGATATTCTCTACGCACGAATTAACAAGCGTCGTAAAATTCCCGTGACGATTCTTTTCCGCGCACTGGATTACACCAAGGAAGATATCGTCCGGCTCTTCTACCCCACCAAAGAGATCTTCATTAAGGACAATCGGTTTATCGTCCGCTTCAACCCCGAAGAGTATGTCGGGCGGGCGGAATATGATCTCAAAGATCTCGACGGAAACGTCATCGTAGCTTCCGGCAAGCGTCTGACTAAGAAAAAAGCCCAGAAACTGGCCGAAGAGGGCCTCGAGTGGGTCGAATATCCCCTCGAAATTTTGATGGAGCGCCATCTGGCCGAACCGATCATCGACCGGGAGAGCGGTGAAGTCGTCTATGACGTCATCACGCAGCTCGACGAAAACCGTATTCGTAAGATCATCGATCTGGGAATAGAATCCTTTAAAATCGCCGATGATTTGGCTGAAGGAGCCGACGGCTCGATCATTCGCTCTTTTATTGCAGATCAAGAGAGCCTTAAACTCCTCAAACAGACCGAAGAGATCGAAGATGAAAACCTCCTCTCGGCAATTCGGATCTACAAAGTCATGCGCCCCGGCGAGCCGGTAACCCCGGAGGCGGCCAAAAACTTCCTCCATCAACTCTTTTTCGATCCGGAGCGCTACGACCTGACAAAAGTCGGCCGGATGAAGATGAACCACAAACTCGATCAAGATGTACCGGAGTATGTAACGGTCCTGACGAGTGAGGATATCATCAATACCGTCAAATACCTTATCAAGGTCAAAAACGGGGAAGGACAGATCGACGACCGGGATCACCTGGGTAACCGTCGGATCCGCGCCATCGGCGAGCTTCTGGGCAACGAGCTTCACAACGGCCTGCTCAAGATGCAAAAAGCGATCCGGGACAAGATGACCACCATCAGCGGCTCTCTCGACGACCTGATGCCCCACGATCTGGTCAACTCCAAAATGATCACCAACACGATCCTTGAGTTTTTCTCCGGCGGACAGCTTAGCCAATTTATGGATCAGACCAACCCCCTCTCGGAGATCACCCACAAACGCCGTCTTTCGGCCCTGGGCGAAGGCGGGCTGGTCAAAGAGCGTGCCGGATTCGAAGTACGGGACGTTCACCCCACCCACTATGGACGGATCTGTCCTATCGAGACCCCCGAAGGGCAAAACATCGGTCTGATCAACACCCTGGCGACCTACGCCAAGGTGAACGATCTGGGCTTCATCGAGGCGCCCTACAAGGTGGTCAAGGATCGAAAAGTCACCGATGAGATCGTCTACATCACTGCCACTCAGGAGGAGAACAAGGTCATCGCCCCTGCCTCAACCAAGGTGGATGAGGACGGATACATCGTCGAAGACTTTGTCGAAACCCGTCTTAACGGAAACATCGGTCTCAACGAAGCGGACAAAGTCGACCTGATCGACGTAGCCCCCCTCATGATCTCCGGGGCAACGGCGGCACTGATCCCCTTCCTGGAGCACGACGACGCCAACCGGGCACTGATGGGTTCCAACATGCAGCGCCAGGCCGTTCCCCTGCTCAAGCCCGAAGCCCCCGTCGTCGGTACCGGTATGGAAGCGATTGTCGCCCGGGATGCCTGGGAGGCGATCAAAGCCAAGCGTGCCGGCGTCGTGGAAAAAGTGGACGCCCGGAGCATTTACATCAAGGGAGAAGACGAGCAGGGACTCTTCATCGACCACTACATTCTCGAAAAGAATATGCGGACCAATCAGAACACCGCCTTCGGTCAAGTGCCCATCGTCAAAGTCGGCCAAGAGGTCGCCGTGGGCCAGATCATCGCCGACGGTCCCAACATGGACCAGGGAGAGTTGGCCATCGGCAAGAACGTCCTGGTGGCCTTTATGCCCTGGAACGGTTACAACTACGAGGATGCCATCATCCTCTCCGAGAAGCTGATCCGGGAGGATACCTTTACCTCGGTTCACATCTACGAGAAAGAGATTGAGGCCAGAGAACTCAAGCACGGCACCGAAGAGATCACCCGGGACATCCCCAACATTCGGGAAGAGGAGCTGATGCACCTGGACGAAAGCGGCATCGTCAAGATCGGCACCTACGTCAAACCCGGCATGATCCTCGTGGGCAAAGTCTCTCCCAAAGGTGAGATCAAACCGACTCCCGAAGAGCGACTCCTGCGGGCAATCTTCGGCGACAAGGCTGGCCACGTGGTCAATAAATCTCTCTACTGTCCCTCTTCGATGGAAGGGGTTGTCGTCGATATCAAGATTTTCACCAAAAAAGGCTACGAGAAAGATGCCCGATCCATCCGTGCCTATGAGGAGGAGCGGGCCCGCCTCGACCGGGACCATCACGACCAGCTCCTGATGATCGACCGGGAAGAGATGCTGCGTATCACCTCTTTCCTGGCACGCCAACCTTTGGAAAAAGATGTTACGGTAGGCGAAACCGTTTATAAAGCGGGAGAGACGATCCCCGAAGAGGTCATCCGCGGCGTCAATCGCTTCGCCCTGCGCAACGTCGTCGCCTCCTACAGCCAGGAGGTCCAAAAAGAGTACGAGGGGATGAAGAGCTATTTCCTCAAACAGAAAAAGCGCCTCAAGGCGGAGCATGAAGAGAAGCTCTCGATCCTGGAGAAGGACGACATACTCCCCAGCGGCGTTACCAAGCTGGTCAAAGTCTATATCGCCACCAAGCGGAAGATCAAAGTCGGGGACAAGATGGCCGGACGCCACGGAAACAAAGGTATCGTCTCCAACATCGTACCCGAGATCGATATGCCCTACATGGAAGACGGCCGTCCCGTGGACCTGATCCTCAACCCCCTCGGGGTCCCTTCCCGGATGAACATCGGGCAGATCCTGGAGGTCCACCTGGGACTCATCGGGAAAAAACTGGGCGAACAGATTCAGGAGATCTACGAAAGCAAGCGCGATGACTTCGTCAAAGAGCTTCGCGCCAAGATGAAAGAGATCGCCGATACCGCCAAGTTGATGCGGGCCAAAAACGAACTCGAATCCATGAGCGACGAAGAACTCCTCGACTACGCCCGGGACTGGGCCAAAGGGGTCAAATTCGCCGCTACCGCTTTCGAGGCACCCAATGAGGAGGAGTTTGCCCGACTCTTCGAACTGGCCAAGATCGATCTTGACGGCAAGACGACGCTCTACGACGGTAAAACCGGTGAAAAGATGCTCGAGCGGGTCAATGTCGGCTATATGTATATGCTCAAACTCCACCACCTGGTGGATGAGAAGGTCCACGCCCGTAGCACCGGTCCCTACTCGTTGGTTACCCAACAGCCCGTCGGCGGTAAGGCCCTCTTCGGAGGCCAGCGCTTCGGGGAGATGGAAGTTTGGGCCCTGGAAGCCTATGGAGCAGCCCATACCCTCAAAGAGATGTTGACGATCAAATCCGACGACGTAGAAGGGCGGGCCCGTGCCTATCGGGCCATCACCCGGGGCGAAAGCGTCCCCGAGTCGGGAATTCCCGAGACGATGTTCGTCCTGACCAAAGAGCTGCAGGCCCTGGGCCTGGATGTAGAACTATACGAAGAGAAGAAAGAAGAAGAGGGTGAAGTATGAGTAAGAACCTTGAACATCTTGTCCCCATCGATATGAGCCGTGAAGAGCGGCCCAGAGATATCGCGGCACTTCAGCTGCGGATCGCCAGCCCGGAGAAGATTCTCTCCTGGAGCTACGGCGAAGTCAAAAAGCCTGAGACCATCAACTACCGGACCCTCAAGCCCGAACGCGACGGCCTCTTCTGCGCCAAGATCTTCGGACCCATTCGGGATTACGAGTGCCTTTGCGGGAAATACAAGAAGATGCGATACAAAGGCGTCGTCTGCGAGAAATGCGGCGTCGAAGTGACCAGTTCCAAAGTCCGCCGTGACCGGATGGGCCATATCGAACTCGTTGCCCCCGTGGCCCATATCTGGTTTGTCAGCTCACTCCCCAGCCGAATCGGTACGCTGTTGGGCGTCAAGATGAAGGATCTGGAGCGAGTTTTGTATTATGAAGCCTACATCGTCAAAAATCCCGGCGAGGCGAGTTACGACAGCGAAGGCGGCACCCCGGTGCAGAAGTACGATGTCCTCAACGAGGAGCAGTATCAGCAGCTCAGCAAGCACTTTGCCGATACCGGCTTTGACGCCCGGATGGGAGGCGAAGTGATCCAGGAGCTCCTGGCGGAGCTCGATCTGGTCGAGATGCTTGCCACTCTCAAAGAGGAGATTAATGCTACACGCTCGGAAGCCAAGCGCAAAACCATCGTCAAACGTCTCAAGGTGATCGAAGCCTTTCTCGACTCGGGGAATCGTCCCGAGTGGATGATGCTGACACACCTGCCGGTCCTTCCGCCTGATCTGCGCCCTCTCGTCGCCCTCGACGGCGGCAAGTTCGCCGTCAGCGATGTCAACGACCTCTACCGACGGGTCATCAACCGCAATCAGCGTCTCAAACGGCTCCTGGAGCTTGACGCTCCGGAAATTATCGTCCGCAACGAAAAACGGATGCTCCAGGAAGCCGTCGATGCCCTCTTCGACAACGGACGCCGGGGCAACTCCGTCAAAGGTGCCAACAAACGCCCCCTGAAATCCCTGAGCGAAATCATCAAGGGTAAGCAGGGACGCTTCCGCCAAAACCTCCTCGGGAAGCGGGTCGACTTCTCCGGCCGTTCGGTTATCGTCGTCGGCCCCGACCTTCGGATGGACCAGTGCGGTCTGCCCAAAAAGATGGCCCTGGAACTCTTCAAGCCCCACTTGATGGCAAAACTGGAGGAGAAGGGCTACGCCACGACCCTCAAGCAGGCCAAAAAGATGATCGAGATGCAGACCAACGAAGTCTGGGAGTGCCTCGAAGAGGTGGTTGAGAGCTATCCCGTCCTGCTCAACCGGGCCCCGACCCTGCACAAGCTCTCGATCCAGGCCTTCCATCCTCGACTCATCGAGGGTAAGGCCATCCAGCTTCATCCTCTGGTCTGCGCCGCATTCAACGCCGACTTCGACGGAGACCAGATGGCGGTCCATGTGCCCCTCTCCGACGAAGCGATCGCGGAAGCCAAGATCCTGATGCTCAGTTCGATGAATATTCTTCTGCCCGCCAGCGGTAAGGCCATCGCCGTCCCCAGCCAGGATATGATTCTGGGGCTCTACTACCTCTCCCTGGAAAAGGCGGAGGTCAAAGGTGAGCACAAACTCTTCTCCAATGTGGACGAAGTTTTTATCGCCTATGAGCAACAGACTCTGGATCTCAACGCCCGGATCCGAACCGTAGTCGAGGGCAATGTCGTCACCACTACCGTCGGTCGCCTGATCCTCAAGTCGATCATCCCCGACTATGTACCGGAGAATCTCTGGAACCGGATCCTGAAGAAGAAAGATATCGCCAATCTTGTAGACTACATCTACAAACACAGCGGGATCAGTCTCACGGCCGAATTCCTCGACAACCTCAAGGATATGGGTTTCAAGTACGCTACCCAGGCGGGAGTCTCCATCTCCATCGACGACATCAAGACTCCCGAGGCCAAAGAGCGCATCGTCCGGGAAGCCAAAGAAAAGGTCTACGAGATTCAAAAGCAGTTCGCCGCGGGATTGCTCACCGAGCAGGAGCGCTACAATAAAATTATCGATATCTGGACCGACGCCAACAATGCCATCGCTTCCGAACTGATGACGCTGATTCAGAAAGACAAAGACGGGTTCAACTCCGTCTACATGATGGCGGACTCCGGGGCACGGGGTAGTGCCGCCCAGATCCGGCAGCTCTCGGGAATGCGGGGGCTGATGGCCAAATCCGACGGAACGATTATTGAAACCCCCATTACCTCGAACTTCCGGGAAGGGCTCAACGTTCTGGAGTACTTCATCTCCACCCACGGGGCCCGGAAAGGTCTGGCGGATACGGCACTCAAAACCGCCAACGCCGGATACCTGACCCGGAAGCTCATCGACGTCGCCCAAAACGTCAAAGTCTCCATGGAAGACTGCGGAACCCACGAAGGGATAGAGGTTTCCGACATTCTGGTCGGAAACGAACTGATCGAATCCCTCGCCGACCGTGTCTATGGCCGGGTCCTTGCCAAAGACGTCATCGATCCCGTGACCAACGAAGTCCTCTTGAGCGAGGGGCAGCTGGTCGGCGAGGAGGAAGCGCGTCTGATCAGGGAAACCGGTGTTCGCTCCGTCGTGATGCGTGCTCCGGCCACCTGCAAGGCTCCCAAGGGAATCTGTGCCAAGTGCTACGGCCTCAACATGGCGGAAAACCGCCTGGTCAAGCCCGGCGAAGCGGTCGGCGTAATCGCTGCCCAGTCCATCGGTGAGCCCGGGACCCAGCTGACGCTGCGGACCTTCCACACCGGGGGTACCGCTACCGCAGGTAAGGAGGAGCGCCAGGTCGTCGCCACCAAAGAGGGATTCGTCCGTTATTACAACCTCAATGTCTACCGCAACCGCGAGGGACGGCTCATCGTCGCCAACCGGCGGAATGCCGGGGTACTTCTGGTCGAGCCCAAGATCAAGGCACTGTTTGCCGGAAAACTCTCCATCGTCAATACTCACGACGAGGTGATTCTCCTGCTCAAGGGCAAAGATGAGGAGAAAAAGTATACCTTCCGCAAAAACGATGTCGCCAAAGCCAACGAATTGGCCGGTGTCGGTGGAAAAGTCGAAGGAAAAATCTACCTCCCCTACGGCAACGGGACTCAGATCAACGAAGGTGATTCCATCGCCGAAGTGATCAAAGAGGGATGGAACATCCCCAACCATATTCCCTTTGCCAGCGAATTGAAGGTCGAAGACGGCGCCCCCGTCACCCAGCCGGTCAAAGCCGACGCCAAAGGACGGGTGCAGTTCTTCCTCTTGGAGGGGGATTACCTCGAAGCTACCGACAGGATCAAAAAGGGCGAGCCGGTAGAAGAGAAGGGACTCTTTGCCGTCATCGTCGACGAGAGCAACCGTGAAGCTGCTCGTCACTACATCAGCCGCGGCTCCATCGTTCAAGTCGATGCCGGGGAGAGCGTGGAGCGCGGAGACCTGATCTCCTCACCTCGGGAAGAGACGCAGATTGTTATCGCCGAGTGGGATCCCTACTCCGAACCGATCATCGCCGAAGAGGCGGGGGTCGTGAAGTTTGAGGGGATCATTCCCGGCGTCACCGCCAGCGAGCAGTTCGACGAACTCACAGGCGAATCCCGCCTGGAGCTCAACGAGTATATCCCCGCCGCCTATAAACCGGCCATTTTGCTGGCTACCGAAAGCGGGGAGATCATCCGCTACCATCTGGATCCCAAGACCATCCTCTTTGTCAAAGACGGAGAAGAGGTCAGCATCGCGGACATCCTGGCCAAAAAACCCAAAGCGGCGATCAAATCCAAGGATATCACCGGAGGTCTCCCCCGGGTTTCCGAACTCTTTGAAGCCCGCCGACCCAAGGATATCGCCCTGATCGCCAAAATCGACGGAGTGGTAAGCTTCGGCAAGCCGCTACGGGGCAAAGAGCGGATTGTCATCACCGGCGATAACGGTCAAACGACCGAACAACTCGTCGACAAGGGCAAGACGATTCTCGTCCATCCCGGCGAATACGTTCATACCGGAGAACGCCTCACCGACGGAATTATCTCCAGTCATGACATTCTCGATGCTCTGGGAGAGAAGGCGCTCTTCGAATACATCGTCGAAGAGGTGCAGCAGGTCTACCGCCGCCAGGGGGTAAACATCTCCGACAAACACATCGAGATCATTGTCTCCCAGATGATGCGCCAGGTCAAAATCGTCGAGAGCGGAGACACCCGCTTCATCGGCGGTGACATCGTCTCCAAACGGAAATTTATGGAGGAGAACGAGCGGATCGTCAAACTCGGCGGCGAACCTGCTATCGCCGAGCCCATGCTCGTCGGTATCACCCGGGCGGCCGTCGGTGCCGACAGTATCATCTCGGCCGCTTCCTTCCAGGATACGACCAAGGTCCTGACCTCCGCCTCCATCGCCGGCACGGTCGATTATCTCGAGGACCTGAAGGAAAACGTGGTCATCGGACGTCTCATTCCCGTCGGAACCGGAATGCTCGATGTGGGGGATCTCCGTATTTTCCAGGCGCAGGAGTGATACGAGCCTCTTCTTCTCTCCGGCAGAGGGCAGGAGCCCTTGGTGTTATCATTTTTTAAGATTTTTGGACTATAATTACTGCCTATTTTTCCGTCCTGACCTCGGCAGAGCGCTTTGTGAAACGTTCTGCCGAGGTGTAACAGCCCGGATTCAATTCTCTTCCAGAGAGACAACTTAAAATTTCATACGAAAGGATGCAGTTTTGCCTACTATCAACCAGTTGATCCGCAAAGAGCGGAAAAAGGTGATCAAAAAGTCCAAGTCACCTGCACTCGTAAACTGTCCTCAGCGGCGCGGTGTCTGTACCCGCGTCTATACCACGACCCCCAAGAAGCCCAACTCGGCGCTTCGTAAAGTCGCGAAAGTCCGCCTCACCAGCGGCTTCGAGGTCATCTCCTATATCGGAGGAGAGGGTCACAACCTCCAGGAACACTCCATTGTCCTGGTCCGCGGTGGCCGGGTCAAGGACCTTCCCGGTGTGAAGTACCACATCGTCCGCGGCGCCCTGGATGCCTCCGGCGTCGCCAACCGGAAAGTGGCCCGCTCCAAGTACGGAACCAAGCGGCCCAAGTAAAACCGCTTCGCTTCGGTGCAGCGGCAGAAGTATGAGTGTGCGCAGCATTGCTGCGTCGGCAGGCCCCGCCGAAAAATCCTTCGTGGGCGGTGGCTTGAGTAAATCATTTGACGATTGAAGAAAGGAAAATGAGATGAGAAGAAGAAGAGCACCCCAGCGTCCGGTTCTGCCGGATCCCGTCTACGGCAGCAAAGTGCTGACCAAGTTTATCAACGCCGTTATGCTCGACGGCAAGAAGAGCATCGCTCAGAAGATCATGTACCAGGCCCTGGAGAGAATTGAATCCAAGACCGGCGAAAAGGGCATCGAGGTCTTCAACAAAGCGATGGAGAACGTCCGTCCCGTTATGGAGGTCAAGAGCCGACGCGTGGGCGGAGCTACCTATCAGGTTCCCGTCGAAGTCCGTCCCGTTCGTCAGCAGTCCCTGGCGATCCGCTGGATCGTCGAAGCGGCCCGCAAGCGCAATGAGCGCACCATGGTAGAGCGGATCTCCAACGAACTGATGGATGCCGCCACCGAGAAAGGCGCAGCCTTCAAAAAGAAGGAAGATACCTACAAGATGGCAGAGGCCAACAAGGCCTTCGCCCACTATCGCTGGTAAGAAGAAGGAAAGAACATGCCCAGATCACACCCCCTCAACAAAGTACGCAATATCGGAATCGCGGCGCATATCGACGCCGGAAAGACCACCACCACCGAGCGGATCCTCTTCTATACCGGTGTCAGTCACAAGATCGGCGAGGTCCACGACGGTGCGGCCACTATGGACTGGATGGAGCAAGAGCAGGAGCGTGGGATCACCATCACCTCTGCGGCAACGACCTGTGAGTGGAAAGGCCACCAGATCAACATCATCGACACCCCGGGCCACGTCGACTTTACCATCGAGGTGGAGCGCTCCATGCGCGTCCTTGACGGTGCGGTCGCCGTCTTCTGCTCCGTCGGCGGCGTCCAGCCCCAGTCGGAGACCGTCTGGCGCCAGGCCAACAAGTACCATGTCCCCCGCATGGTCTTCGTCAACAAGATGGACCGAACCGGTGCCGACTTCTTCGAGGTTGAGCGCCAGATCAAAGAGCGGCTCAACGCCAATCCCGTTCCCATTCAAATCCCCATCGGTGCGGAAGAGAATTTCCAGGGTGTCGTCGATCTGGTGGAGATGAAGGCGGTAATCTGGGACGACGATCAATCCCTTATGGGCCAAAAGTATGATATCGTCGATATTCCCGAAGATCTGGTCGAGCTGGCCGAAGAGTACCGGGAAAAGATGATCGAAGCAGTCGCCGAGACCAGTGATGAGCTTCTCGACAAGTACATGGAGGGCGAAGAGCTCACCAAAGAGGAGATCAAGGCGGGCCTCAAAAAAGGATGCATCGATCTGAGTATCGTCCCCATGACCTGCGGAACAGCCTTCAAAAACAAGGGGGTTCAGACCCTGCTCGACGCGGTCGTCGACTACCTCCCGGCTCCTACGGAAGTTCCCCCGATCCACGGACAGTACGAGGACGGGACTGAAGTCTTCGTCGAATCCACCGACGACGGCCCGTTCGCAGCCCTGGCCTTCAAGATCATGACCGACCCTTTCGTCGGACAGTTGACCTTTATCCGCGTCTATCGCGGTGTGCTCGATTCGGGAAGCTATGTCTACAACACTTCCAAGAACAAAAAAGAGCGGATCGGGCGTCTGCTGAAGATGCACTCCAACAAGCGCGAAGAGATCAGCAATCTCTATGCCGGCGAGATCGGTGCCGTCGTGGGACTTAAGTACACTCTGACCGGTGATACGCTCGCCGACGAGAAGGACAAGGTCATCCTGGAAAAAATGGAGTTCCCCGATCCGGTTATCTCTGTTGCCGTCGAGCCCAAGACCAAGGCGGACCAGGAGAAAATGGGAATCGCCCTCCAGAAGCTGGCTCAAGAGGACCCTTCCTTCCGCGTCACAACAGACGAGGAGAGCGGCCAGACCATCATCTCGGGTATGGGGGAGCTTCACCTGGAGATCCTCGTTGACCGGATGATGCGGGAGTTCAAGGTCGAAGCCGAAGTCGGCGCTCCCCAGGTCGCCTATCGGGAAACCATCAAGACTCCAGTCAACCAGGAGTACAAGTACGCCAAGCAGACAGGTGGTCGCGGACAGTACGGACACGTTTTCCTCAAGATCGAGCCCCAGGAACAGGGTGCCGGATACGAGTTTATCGACGAGATCAAAGGGGGCGTTATCCCCAAAGAGTACATTCCCGCCGTCGACAAGGGAATCCAGGAAGCGATGCAGCGCGGTATCCAGGCCGGCTATCCCGTCGAAGACGTCAAAGTTACCCTCTATGACGGTAGCTACCACGAGGTCGACTCCTCCGAGATGGCCTTCAAACTGGCCGGATCCATGGGCTTCCGGGAAGGGGCGAAAAAAGCCAATCCCGTTATCCTCGAGCCCATCATGAAGGTCGAGGTGGAGGTCCCCGAGGACTATATGGGAGACGTCATCGGCGATATCTCCAAGCGCCGCGGACAGGTCAACGGGATGGGTGACCGCGCCGGCAACAAAATCGTGGACGCCTTCGTTCCCCTGGCGGAGATGTTCGGTTACTCTACCGACCTGCGCTCTATGACCCAGGGACGGGCAACCTACGCCATGGAGTTCGACCACTACGAAGAGGTCCCGGCCAACGTTGCCAAAGAGATCATCGAGAAGCGTAACGGATAATACGACGCCCAAAGCGTCGTGAATCAAATGAATCATTTGGCAAGCATCATTTTATGATGCTTGCTATCTTTGTATAGCTGGCCCCCTTGTCATTGAGCGTACTTCGATAAAGCGCAATATCTTGCTTGATCTCCCCTAACTCTTTTCCTTTATATTTTTCCATCAAAGCTTTGAACTTTTTGTAGTCGTGGATCTTTTTGATACGGCACAGTGTCGCATGAGGCGTAAAGCGTTTCATCTCGAATCCGGCACGACGAAACTCCCTGGCTTTGTCGTAGAGTGCCGTCGAAGAACTTCGGGCATAGAGGATGCGGAGTGGACGTCCGAAGGTTCCCAGAGAAACCAGAGGCTCATGACTCGCCAGGGGTGTCAGGTCCTGCAGTCTCTCCAGGACCGGTTCCGCCGCGGCACACTCTCCAAGGAAAACCCAGGTCATATGCAACGATCCCTCTGGCACCCACTTCCCTTCCAATACCGAATCAAAGTCGTGCCGCAATGCAGTATAATCATAAAGCATAACCGGGGAAGCAATAAAAAGACGCATAAGATATTGTGCCATAAAGGGGAGGCAGTGAAACAAAAACCGCAGATCGGTCCCTGGGTTTTTTTCTACGCTATGACGCTGCTCCTGCTTCTGATTTTGGCGGCGCTTTTTGCTCCCACCGCTAGGGTTTTGCACCAGGTTGCCGAGGCCAAGGGTCAGGGTCCGGCCATATTGATCCCCCTCTCCTTTCTGCTGATCAGCTTTCTCTTTGCCTTCCTCAAAGCCCGTTCTCTTGGCCGTAAACGCCGTTGGGTCGCCGCTTATGGCTGGCTGATGGGTTCGGGAGCCCTGGCGACAGTACTGCTGCTGACCTATCTCAAAAAGATGACGGGGAACTAAGCTGAAGGAGTGAAGCATGCGAAGAAAAACGATCCTCGCCCTGATCGGAGGGATGCTGTTCTGGACCCATACCGGAACAGCATCGACTCTCGAACTCTACAACGACGGTGCCGTCTACCGCTATATACCGATGGACAATTATGTAGGCTTCATCTCCGGAGCCCGAGCCCTCTGCGGCGATCGTGAGATCTCTCTTGTCCCCAGGGAAGAGTGCCCCGACTCCCAACGCCTATGCAAAGAAGAAAAGACACTCCTCCAGCTTGAGACAGACTACGAATCCCTACGGAGTGCTCTGGCCATGATCGACACCTGGTCCAAGAGAGCCAATCTGACGGAAGTGGATGCTACCAAATGGATCGGAGCCGCCGAGAAGATGGGTAAACGGCGTGCCCAGTGGCAGGCAACGTTACGACAAATCACCCGGAAGAGACAAAACCTTCAGGATCAGTTCTCTCATCAAGTCAGTGGCAAGCAGGCACTTTTCATCTCCCAATCCTGTAAAGAGGAACTGGAGTTGACGCTTCCTGCAGGAACGATCGATCTGCGTATAATCAATGTAGCGGAGATCGGGGAGAAAAATCTCAAAATCACTCACTTCATTGCATTACGCAATCACAGCGGTATCGACATCAATGCAAAAGACGCCCGTATCTACGCAAGGAGTTTTCACCAAAGACTCCACCCGATCCATTTCAAGCCCTGGATCGTCCGTCCATTGCCTAAGAAAAAAAGCCTTGCAGAGCGGACGGCACCCCTCCCGACATCTCAAAATACGACAAACGTGATCAGAGATCGGGCCGTAAGCCCCCATCTCTCCACGCCCAAACGCCGGGGTTATCGGAACTATGCCATAGGCAAGATCGACCTACCCTCCACCGGCGAAGAGGTACGGGTACGACTCGACGGCTATGAAGTCGCAAAAAAGTGCGAAGAGATCAGCTACCCCTGGCGGGACAGTTCCATCTATTTCGCCTGCCGCTTCAAGCCGAAGGAGACGATCGAAAGCGATCTATGGACTCTGAAAAAGGGCCGGCAGCGAATCAGCGAAAATGCCTACGGTGAGTACGACAACGGTAAATATTTTCTTTTCATCGATCGGGACGATACCGTGGAGATTCGACGACAACCCCTCGTAGAGAAGGATCGCAGCAGTGGGATATTCGGAGGAAAGATCCGGCGGAAAGATGGGTATATTTTGGAGCTGGTGAACAAATCTGATCGCCAGAAGATCATTAAGATCATCGAGCGTCTCCCATACTCCGTCAGCGAGAAGATCAAAGTCAAGTTGCTGAAGATCGAAGGAGCCGTCGAAGAATCCCTCGACGACGAAGGCAAACTGGTAATGCAGACGATCGTACCTCCCCTGGGACACACAAGGGTCAAGGTCCTTTTCGAGCTGAGTTACGACAAGAACTTGAAGATCCGCTACTAAATATACCGGGCAGAGGAGCACTCAGAAATCACCGTGCCGACGCTCCCATCGTCCGAACATCCAGGAAGGAGCCGCTCTGGTGTTCCAACGCCTTTTCGCAGGCATCGAGGAAGAGAGATGCTGCGACTGGGGGCGTGAGTATCGGCCCGTCCTTGATCCGCTGAATACTGGGGTAAATCACTGGATCGGTCCGTTCCAGAATCTTTTTGAGCATGGGGGTCATGACGACGCCGGGAGCGATGGCGCTAAAATGGGTCCAGGGCTTTTCGGCGGCATAGACCTTGATCATCATATTCAACGCCGCCTTGGAGATCGCATAAGGCCCCCAGCCTTTGGAGCCGTTGACAGCGGCCCCGGAGCTGACGGCGACGATCTGCTTTGATGCCGCATGCAAGTCTAGGGTATCGATGATCTGCTTGTTGGCCCAGAGATTGACATCCATGACGGTTCGCGCCTCATCTAGGGAGATTTCGCTCATCTCCCGAATCTCTCCCAGAATACCGGCGTTGAGAATCACAAGGTCGTATTCGTGATGATGAACGAAGGCTTTGAGATTCTCCCGGAGCATTGACAGATCCGAAAGATCCAGCGGATAGAAGGTATATCCCGGTTGATTGAGCAGACGCTTGTTCTCATGGCGTCCGACGGCACAGACCTGATCGCCTCGCTGGAGGCACTGCTCGGCCAATGCCTCCCCCAGCCCACTGCTGACACCCGTGATGAAGACTTTTTTCATACGCGCCCCTTTCTGTATAATGCGAATATTATATCTCAAAGGTGCCTCTAAGCACCGCGACAAGAGTCCAAATATGAAAAAA
>JALSTG010000071.1 GCA_026983875.1 Campylobacteraceae bacterium | reverse complement strand
GCGATGCGCCGGACCGAGCGCTTCAACGGAACGCTCTCGTTGCTGTTGACCTCCGATGAGGAGGGAGAGGCGAAGTACGGCACGCAGATTGTCCTGCAACGGCTCAAAGAGATGCAGAGGCTCCCCGATTATGCCATCGTTGCCGAGCCCACCTGTGAAACACGCTTCGGCGATGCGATCAAGATCGGCCGCCGCGGCTCCATCAACGGAGTCCTGGAACTTTACGGTCGTCAGGGGCACGCCGCATATCCCGAGAAAGCGGACAATCCGATCCATCGCATTGCACCGATTCTTCCCCGCATCGCGGGGGTCGATCTTGACGCGGGGGATGACCACTTCGCTCCGAGCAAACTGGTCATTACCGATTTGCGCTCCGGGATGGAGGTGACCAATGTCACGCCGGGGCAGCTGAAGATGATGTTCAACGTCCGCAACAGTACCCGCACGACGATCGAAGATGTCGAGCACTTCGTACGCACTCAGTTCGAAGGCTGTGAATATAGCTTGAACCTGAGTCAGAGTGCCCATCCTTTCGTCACCGATCCCGAAACCCGGATCGTCGAGCTTCTGGATAAGGCGATCGAGAACGAGACGGGTCAAAAACCGAAGCACTCCACCGCCGGCGGGACAAGCGATGCCAGATTTTTCGGAGCCTATGGGGTGAAGGTCGTGGAGTTCGGACCCCGAAACGACACGATCCACGCCCCCAACGAACGGGTGGCTATCGACGAGGTGGAGGCGCTCTTCCGGGTCTTTCGCCGGGTGATCGAGAGCTTCTGATGCAGCTGTGGTATCTGGTGGCCTTGAGCTTCGTGCTGGAGCTGGTAGAGATGAGTTGGCAGTATGCGCCGACAATACGCCGGACCCTGGAGCGGATCTACGGGCTCTATCGCCGCTCAGTTTTTCTTCTGTTGCTGGGGCATACCGGCTATCTCTACCTGCTCTGGCTCTCTCTGCGTTACGATCTGCTCAACTGGCCGATCATTTTGGCTCTGGCGCTTAAGACTTTGGATATTTTCACCAAGATCGAGCTAGTGAACAAACTCTATATCCGCAAGGAGAGGGATGAGGTACTTGAACAGGTGCTTGGAATTTCGGCACCCTTTTGGCTCTGGATGATCGGGCCGTTGACCTATCCCTGGCTGGTATGGCTTGCTTTGACCCAGGTTCAGTAGTGCAGTTTCGGACCATTGACAATCTAAGAGAAAAAGCATTATAATGACGCCACTACAGCGTGCTTCGCGGATGGGATCCCCCGCCGGACCGAGTGACGATTATTCCTGAACTCATCTTTGCACACCGATCTAAGTAGATAACATCCACAACCATAGAGGAATCATGGAAGACAATAGACAGAAAAACGGCAAAAGACATCAGCGTACCCACACTCCCGTAGAAGGCTATAAGATTGAGGAGCTCCAGACCAAACCCCTGGAAGAGCTGGTCGAGATCGCCCGCAAACTCAAGATCGAAAATCCCAACGAGTTCCAGCGCAAAGATCTGATCTTTGAAATCCTCAAAGCCCAGGTAA
The DNA here is from genome assembly GCA_026983875.1 of Campylobacteraceae bacterium. Taxonomy (GTDB): domain Bacteria; phylum Campylobacterota; class Campylobacteria; order Campylobacterales; family Sulfurovaceae; genus Nitratifractor. The sequence goes on along the minus strand of JALSTG010000071.1, from coordinate 13,875 downwards.
GCCAGGGAGGGTATATTCTCTTCACCGGTATTTTGGAAGTAATGAACGACGGCTACGGGTTTTTGCGTTCCATTGACGGCAACTTCGCCAACTCCTCCAACGACACCTACGTCAGCTCCACCCAGATCAAGCGCTTCGCCCTGCGTAACGGCGATATCGTCACCGGACAGGTCCGGGCCCCCAAGGAGCAGGAGAAGTACTACGCCCTGCTCAAGATCGAAGCGATCAACTATCTGCCTCCCGAAGAGTCCAAGAAACGCCCACTCTTTGACAACCTGACGCCTCTCTATCCCCAGGAGAAGCTCAAGCTCGAATACCATCCCATGAAACTCACGGGTCGGGTCATTGATCTCTTCGCCCCCATCGGCAAGGGGCAGCGGGCCCTGATCGTCGCGCCTCCCCGGACCGGTAAGACCGAGCTCCTCAAAGAGATCGCCCACGGTATTACCCACAACAATCCCGAAGCAGCCCTGATGGTACTGCTGGTCGACGAGCGTCCCGAAGAGGTCACCGATATGCAGCGCTCCGTCAAGGGCGAGGTCTACGCCTCGACCTTCGATCTGCCGGCCCAGAATCACGTGCGCACTGCCGAGATGGTGATCGAGCGGGCCAAGCGCCGGGTGGAGCTGGGGCAGGACGTGATCATCCTGCTGGACTCCATTACCCGCCTCGCTCGGGCCTACAACACCGTCACCCCTAGCAGCGGCAAAGTCCTCTCCGGCGGAGTGGACGCCAACGCCCTGCATAAACCCAAGCGCTTCTTCGGTGCCGCGCGCAATATCGAAAACGGCGGCAGTCTCACCATCGTCGCCACGGCCCTGATCGATACCGGAAGCCGGATGGACGAGGTGATCTTCGAAGAGTTCAAAGGCACCGGAAATGCCGAAGTGGTCCTCAGCCGTCATGTCGCCGACCGGCGCATCTACCCGGCCATCGACGTGACCAAATCGGGTACCCGCAAAGAGGAGCTCCTCACCGATCCAGAGACCCTTCAGAAGGTTTGGGCGATTCGCAACGCCATGCAGAACATGGAAGAGGTCGAAGGACTCAAATTCCTCTTCTCCAAAATGCTCAAGACCAAGAGCAATGAAGAGTTCCTCAGCATAATGAACGAGGGCGCTTAGCCCTCGTTCATTATGTGATTTTGAATTATGGATGATGAGATGGGACGAAGAGACGCTTTGGACTCTTCGGAAGAAAATCTGATTCTCGATCTCTCTTTCGAGTTTGCCAAACGCATTGTCTCGCTTTATCGTTACCTTCAAAAAGAAGAAGAAGAGTTTGTGCTCTCGAAACAGTTGCTTCGTTCCGGTACTTCGATCGGGGCGAATGTCCACGAGGCACAAGCGGCCCAAAGCAGGAAAGATTTTCTTTCCAAACTTGCCATCGCCTCGAAAGAGTCTCGTGAGACCCTCTATTGGCTTCGGCTCTTATGTGCAACTGGCTATTTGGATGCTGAAGCGAAACATGTGCGGTCTCTTCTTGATGAGAATCGCTCTCTTATAAAAATCTTGACAAGCATTATTTTGACGATACAAGAAACAGAGAAATGACTCCATCCAAAATCCAAAATCCAAAATCTATCATTTCGAAGACTCCGACAAGAGTCGGAGTCTTCGATTCCGGAGCCGGCGGCCTGACTGTGGTGCGCTCTTTGCTGGAGCATCGGCTTTTTGACGAGATCGTCTACTACGGCGATACGGCCAGGGTGCCCTACGGGACGAAGGATGCCAATACCATTGTCCGCTACGGTCTGGAAGCGGTCGAGTTTTTCAACAACTTCGACGTCGATCTGCTGATCACCGCCTGCAACACCGTCAGCGCCCACGCCCTGGAGCCGATGCGCCAAAAGAGCGGCTATCCGGTCTACGGCGTCATCGAGCCGGGAATCCTGGCCCTGGAACGCTCGGTGCCGGACCGGGAGGGCCGTATCCTCGTCATCGGGACCCGGGCGACGGTGGCCTCGGGGCGTTATCAGCGGGAGCTCGAAGCTCTGGGTTACCGCAGAGTCGAAGCAATGCAGACCGGGATGCTGGTGCCGATCGTCGAAGAGGGGATCGACGGCGGGCCGGTACTCGAGGCGATGCTGGAGTACTATTTCGGTCGTCTCACAGAGGCTCCTGACGCGGTGATTTTGGGATGTACCCACTTTCCCCTGATCGCCGGGGCAATTCGGGACTATTTCGCAGGCCGTCCCGTGATGATCCACTCGGGCGAGGCGATCGTGGAGCATCTGGAGCGGGAGGGGATCCGGGGATCTGAGGGGAAAAATGCCCTGAAGATCTTCGCCTCGGACAACGTCGAGGGGCTTCGAGCCATTGCAAAACGGTGGTTGCGCAATATATGGGAGCCGGAGGGGGAGTGATGAGAAGGATCGTGCTGCTTGGAGTACTGCTCCTCCCCTTGATCCTGTGGGCATCGGATCGTCAACGCTTCATCGAAGCGGCCCGCGCTCAGGTGGGACGAACCTTGATCTACGATCCCGCCTATGTAAAGCTCAAGTTTCCCGGAGGGGACGTCCCCCTGGTGCGGGGGGTCTGCACCGACGTGCTGGTACGGGCCTTCCGGTCCGTGGGCATTGATCTGCAGGAACGGATTTATCATCACAAAAAGGCCCATCCCAATCTCTATCGGGGGCTCTACTACACCGACCGACTCGATCCCAATATCGACCATCGACGAGTCAAAAATATCCAGGCCTACCTGGCGGCCAGGGGCTACCGGGTGCGGAGTGCCTTTCGCCCAGGGGACATTGTAGTCTGGAAGCTGCCGGGGTCCAACCTGGATCATATCGGCATCTGCTCCGATCGTCTTAATGCACAAGGGGAGCCGCTGATCATCCACAACGTCGGGGCGGGGGCCAAAGAGGAGGATGTGTTGCGGGCTTATCGAATCGTCGATCATTTTCGGGTCTTCAAGTGAGGAAAAAAGTATGAGGCTGGATGCCGCGCTGGTATACCGGGGCCTTTTCGAGAGCCGCAACCGCGCGCTCGAAGCGATCAAAGCCGGGAGGGTCTCTCTCAACGGCCGTGTTGCGCTTAAGGCTTCGATTAAAGTGACAGATGAGGATGCGATCGAGGTGGAGCAGGCCAAATACTACGTCTCCCGGGCGGCGAAGAAGCTCGAAGGCTACCTGCGGGAGCATCCCGTAGTGATCGAAGGCAAGCGCTGCCTCGATATCGGCTCCAGTACCGGGGGCTTCACTCAGATCCTGCTGGAGCAGGGTGCGGCAGGGGTAGATGCCGTGGACGTGGGGCGCGATCAGCTCCACGACGCTTTGCGCCGCGATCCCCGGGTACGCTCCTTCGAATCCACCGACATTCGTGACTTCGCTCCCAATCGGCGCTATCCCCTGGTCGTCTCCGACGTCAGCTTCATCTCCCTGCGCAAGATCCTAGGGGATATCGACCGTCTGCTGGAGGAGGGGGGCGAAGTGATTTTGCTCTTCAAGCCTCAGTTTGAAGTGGGCCGCGAAGCCCGCCGAGACCGCCGGGGCGTCGTCACCGACGAAGCGGCCATTGCTTCGGCGATGGAGCGCTTCGAAGGGGAGGTTATGGCTCTGGGCTGGAGCCTTGTGCGAAAAACCCCCAGCCGCCTGGAGGGTAAAGAGGGCAACCGGGAGTGGGTCTACCATTTTCAAAAGGCTCCGGATAACTTAATTGGGGTCGTTTCTAAAGATTTGAAACAATAATCGATTCAGATCAGATCCCTTTTTAATGATTGAACTACCCCGAATTGAAAGAGAATAGACTCACGACTTATTCTTCCAACTCAGGGATTGGTGGAAAAAGATTGGTCACTGAGGCCTAAGCGGCTTTTTTGACCGCTTTTTTTGCGGCCTTCTTGGCGGCTTTGACCTTGGCAGGTTTTTTCTTCAGGACGACTTTGGTCGCTTTTTTGGTGACTTTGTCACAGGCTTTTTTCTTGATCACCTTCTTGTTGACGGCTTTTTGGACCGCCTTGGCGACGATCTTTTTGATTTTCTTTTTCTTCAGGCTCTTTGCCATGATGGGTCCTTGTGGGTATGGAATTATTTACTACCAAAGGTAATAAATTATAGACATTATACCTATTTTGTGATGTGGTGTCAAGAAGATAAGGGCAAAAGTAATAGAATATGCCAAACTGTTGCAGGAGGGTGGAATGACCTTTATCGAATTTAAGAAGCGTCTGCTGGACGCGGAGATCACACTGCCGAAGTTTAGCAAGCTGATTAAAGTCAGTGAAAAAAACCTGCAAAGCTACAAAAAAAAGGGGGAAGTACCCAATCCCATCGCTGCGCTGGCCGCTTGCATTGCAGAGATGCATGGTGCCGGTATCGATTATCGCCGGGTCATTTCGGAACTGAACCTGGAGGCCAAACGAAAAAAAGGGGCCGGCTTTGCCAAAAAGAGCGGGAGCAAAGGACGAAATGATCATCTAAAAGAATCTGATGAAGGTAGGAAGGAAGCGTGAGTCACATCATCGACAATCGGATTCGCTCCATCGCCGTAGGCTCTTTCGACGGGATGCACGTCGCCCATCGGGAACTGATCGCTTTGGCCGAAGCAGTGGCGGTGATCGAGCGCGGCAGGGGGCTGCGGTTGACGCCGGGGTATAAGCGGAGCTTCTACTGCGACAAGCCTCTGAGTTTCTATCTCTTTGAGCGGATCCGCCATCTAAGGGCCGAAGAGTTCGTCGCGAAACTGCGAGAGGATTTTCCCCTCTTGGAAAAAATCGTCGTCGGCTACGATTTTCACTTCGGCAAGGATCGTCAGGGCTCGGCCCGGACGCTGGAGAAGGACTTCGACGGTGAAGTGGTCGTCGTCTCCGAAGTGGCCATCGACGGGACCCCCGTCCATGCTCGGACGATTCGGGAACTCCTGGCCGCAGGAGATCTGGAGCGGGCCAATCGTCTCTTGGGCAGATATTATGCGATCGACGGGGAGCCGATCCGGGGGCAGGGACTAGGACGCCGGGAGTTCGTTCCGACGATCAACCTGGCGGTGGAGGAGTATCAGCTTCCCGCCGAAGGAGTTTATGCCGGCCATACGATCCTGGAGGGCAAGCCGTATCCCTCGGTGATCTTCCTGGGGCATCGGCGTACGACCGACGGTAGCTTTGCTCTGGAGACCCATCTGTTGGGAGTGAAAGAGATCCGTCCCTCTGCCCGGATTTTTCTGGAGTTTCACCGCTATCTACGCCCCAACCGAAATTTTGAGAGCTTTGAAGCTCTTCGACATCAGATCGCTGCGGATATTGCAGAGGCTGCAGGAGTGTTGGGCGTCGAATCTGTGTGAGTTTTTTCGGTAATACGACCCCTCTATTCCTCTTCTTGATCCTCTTTTTCCGTTTTTAAGGCATTTTTCCGCCGCTGCAGCTGTCGCTCTTCGTGGCGTTTTCTTTTGAGCTGCACCGCCCGGTAGATTTTATTGACGCGATGGAGGGGTTCTTGGTTGAGCCTGACGTGAGAGTGCTCGATATCTTCACCGAATTCGATCTCCAGGAGATCCGATTTTTTCATCATGATCTTCTGGGAAGGGAAGACGCTGCGGTGACCCGAGACAAGGAAGCTGATGACGATGCTGACGGCGGCGTAGTGGGCCACGTCCATTCCGAAGAGCTCCATCGCCATCACCGTGGCGGCGATAGGGGCATTGGTGGCGCCGGCGAGGACGCTGACGAAGCCCAAGGCGGCGAAAAGAGCGAGCTGGTGCTCGCTGCCGAAGAGTCCGCCGAACCAGTGACCGCTGGTGGCACCGATATAGAAGATCGGCGTGACGATGCCTCCGCTTCCTCCCGAGCCAAGGGTAACGGCGGTGTAAAAGATCTTGAGCAAAAAGGTATACCAGGGCAGGGAACCCTGGGTGAGATCGCTTTCGAGTTTCATGGTTTGGGTAATGGTATCCAGGCCCAGACCGAAATAGTGATCCCCGACGACCATGGAAAGGAGAATAAGCACGACTCCCGCCCCAATCGCTTTGAAGTAGGGATTCATGGGAATTCTCTCTACCGCCTGTTCCGTCTTTTTCAGAGTCGCGATAATGAGCCAGGCGACCAGGCCGAAGAAGATACCGCCGAGAATCACCTTGAGGATCAAGACCAGGTCGATGAAGTAGTGCTGAAAGTAACTGATGTCGTAGTAAGTATATTTGACGCCGAAGTACTGGGCGGTGAAGAAGGCGCTAAATCCAGCGACGAAGGAGGGCAGAAGCACCTCGTACATGACCGCACCCACGACCAGGACTTCGATCCCGAAGATCGCACCGGCGATGGGAGTGCCGAAGACGGTGGCAAAACCGGCGCTGATGCCGCAGATGACCAGCTTCTTGCGGTCCCGGTCGGAGAAGCGCAGTAGATCGGCGATGGCCGAGGCGGTCCCCGCGCCGATCTGTGCCCCGGGTCCCTCCTTGCCCGCCGAGCCGCCGGTGACCAGGGTGATGACCGTCGTCAGAAGTTTGACGGGGATGACCTTGACGGCGATCTTGCCGTTACGTTTGTGGACGGCTTCGATCACTTTTTCCGTTCCGTGCCCTCGGGCATCGGGAGCGAATTGTTTGGTCAACCATACGCTCAGCAGCAGCCCCAACGGCAGTAGATAGTAGTAGGGAAAGGGCAGCAGACTTCTGGCGGCTTCTCCTGCCGCCAAAATGTTCAGAAACAGCGTGACGATGCTGCCGATGACGATGCCCACTCCGCTGGAGAGAATGAGCCACTTGGTAACGCTGAGGAGAATGGACGGATGCTCGATATTCCACTTCATTGGCCCGGAACCTTTAGGGATGCTGTCTGTCTCAATTATAGCACCTTGTCTGAGGGAAATCCGTTAGTAAAAGTGTTATAATCTAGGCAATTTATTACCGGATTGTAAAAAGGGACTATTTTGAGCGAATTGGAAAAAATGGATCGTGAGTATGTGTTGGCTTCCTATGCCAGAGATTATACCAACTTCATACGGGGCGAAGGGGCCAGACTCTACGATGAGAGGGGTAAAGAGTACATCGATTTTGCCAGCGGGATCGGCGTCAGCAGCGTGGGGCACGCCCATCCGAAGCTTGTCCAGGCACTCTGCGACCAGGCGTCGAAACTGATTCATATCTCCAATCTCCAGGTGATCGAACCTCAGGCTCGGCTGGCGAAACGTCTGGTAGAGCTGAGCGGTTACGATATGCGCTGTTTTTTCGGCAACTCGGGAGCTGAGGCCAACGAGGCGGCTCTCAAGATCGCCCGCAAATACGGAGAGACCCGTTTTGAGACCAAGCGCTACAAGGTCATTACCCTCAAACACTCCTTTCACGGGCGCACCATCACCACCGTCAAGGCGACGGGCCAGAAGGAGATGCATAAGAGCGACTTCTCTCCCTATCCGGCGGGATTCGACTATGTCGAGAGTATCGATGCGGTCTACGACGCCATCGACGACGAGACGGTCGCGGTGATGATCGAATTGGTCCAGGGAGAGGGGGGCGTGCAGCCTTTTGACAAAAACGAGGTCCAGGAGCTGGCAAAAATGCTCCGCTCCCGGGGGCTTCTGTTGATCGTGGACGAGGTGCAGACGGGGGTTTATCGGACCGGAGAGTTTCTGGCCAGTCAGCTCTACGAGATCAAGCCCGACGTGATCACCCTGGCCAAAGGGCTGGGCGGGGGCGTGCCTATCGGGGTAGCGATGACCCGGCTCAAGGAGATCTTCCGTCCCGGAGATCACGGCAGTACCTTCGGCGGCAACTATCTCAGTACCCGGGCGGGCCTGACGGTGCTGGAGATTCTCCAGGCAGAGCAGGAGCGCGGCGCTTTGGCGGAGCGAATCGAACACTTCAGCCGTTATCTCAGCCGTCTGGCAGAGAGCCTTCCCGAGTTTTTTACCGAAGCGGTGGGATTGGGGCTTATGCGGGGCTTGCGCTGTGTCGATGCCGAGACCCAGGGGCGCATCCTCAAAGCAGCCTTCGCCGAGGGGCTTATCCTCCTCAAGGCGGGGCGCAATACCGTACGCTTCCTCCCCCCCCTGGTGATCAGCCGAGAGGAGATTGACGAGGGATTTGTCCGACTTGAAAAGGCTCTGGAGTCGTTGAGTTGAAACAGACTGCGGCGGTCGCGGCTCTTCTACTTTTCTTGTCGGCGGGAGGGGCGTCGGCGGGAGAGTCCCTGGACAACTACCTCTCCAGGGAAAAAAACCTCTTCTTGGACTACCAGCAGGAGATCAATGCGCTGCAAAGCGCCGTGTTGCGCAAGAGCTGGATCAGTCCCGTTATGCTCAGCTACACCGAAAGCACCAGTACCCAGCCGCTTGCCGGAGATACGAAGTCGCGGACCTTCAGCGTCAACATCGATCAGCCGATTTTCAAAAGCGGCGGGATCTACTATGCGATCAAATTTGCCGACTTCCAAGAACGAGCCAATCGCAAGGAGATAGAGCTGCAACGCAGGGGGCTGATCGTCCAGGCGATCAGCACGCTCTTCGAGCTGAAAAAGAACCGTCTCCAGCAGCGACAGCTCCGCCTCAAGATTCGCAACGACGAGATCGATATCCGGCGCAAGCGGGAGCAGTACGATGCCGGACTGATCGACAGCAGTTTTCTCAACCAGGCGATTCTACAGCGTAACCGGGATCGCACGGCACTGCTCTCGACGAAATTGGCCGAGAAGAGCTTGCGCAACGCCTTTTCGCTTCTGAGTGACAAGAAGCCCGAGAAACTTAAACTTCCGCATCTGCGTCTTGTGAACTTCGAGGAGTACAAATCGGCCAACCTGGAGCTTGAGACCCAGAGGCTCCGGGTAGCCCAGAGCGAATACCAGAGCAAAATGACCTGGGCGAAGTACCTGCCTACTTTTTCCCTCAATGCCAACTACAGCGCTACCGATCCCGACCGACCGCTGATCGGCCTGAAGAAGGATTACTACCGCTACGGTTTTCGCCTCTCGATGCCGCTCAATATCAATGCGCCCCAGGATATCGAGGCGAGCCGGGTCGCCTTTCTCCAGCAGGCGGTACAACTGCAGGACGAGCGCCGAAAGGTCCGCAGCGAGTACCGTCTGGTCCTGGACACCCTCTCCCTGATCCGGCAAAAAATCGCCCTGGCTCGTTCCGATGCCAAGCTCTATCGCAGCCTTCTACGCAGTACGAGGGAGCAGTACAAGGCGGGGCAGAAAACCCGTTCGGACGTAGAGACGATGGAAAATTCTCTGGATATGTCCAGACTTGACGCTCGGATCTATGAGATCGAGAAACAGATCCAGCTTCTAAAGCTCTACGCCAAAATCCATCGGTAGGTAGAAGACGATGCGTTTTCGTGACTATATGCAGGAGTGGCTCTATGGGGAGCAGGGCTACTATCGGCATTTTCGGGGAATCGGCAAGGAGGGGGACTTCTACACGGCGGTGAGCACCAGTGCCTTTTTCGGTGCGACGATCGCCGAGGAGATCTGGCGAGGTATCGAGGCGGGACGGATCCCTCGGGACGCATGGCTCATCGAGATCGGTGCGCACCGGGGCTATCTGCTGGCGGACATGATCCAGTGGCTCTATACCCGGGATCCCGCTTTGGTGGAGACGATGCGTTTTGCCACCGTCGAGCGACAGCCGGAGGTCCGTAGAACGCAACGGGATTACTTCGACGAGCGTTTCGGCAGCGGCGTTCGATTAGAGCAGTTTGCATCCCTTGATGAGGTGCGGGTTGCTTATGCCTATTTTGTCTCCAACGAAATCTTCGATGCTTTTGCCTGCGATCTCTATAAAGAGGGACGCCGTGCCGAAGTGGAAGGAGAGGCGATTCTCTGGGTCGAAGCGGAGGAAGAGCTTCGTGATTTTGCCGGGAGGCACGGGTTGCATCAGGGTGAGATCGCCTCGGGATATGAAGCCTTCGCGGGACGAGTCGCTGGGGCAGCCGAGGCGTTGGAGTTTGTCTCTTTCGACTACGGGGAGAGATATCCGCGCAACGACTTCTCCATCCGTGTCTATCGGGGACACCGCACTTGGCCGCTTTTCGACGAAGAACTGCGGCTCTCGGAGGTGTATCAAAACACGGACATCACCTACGATGTCAATTTCGCCCATGTGATCGAAGCCTTTGAAGCGGAGGGGATGAAACTGCGTCATTATGAAACTCAGGCGAGGGCCCTGGTGCGTATGGGGCTGATCGAGCTCCTGGAGGAGTATGCCCGTCAAGCGAGCCAGGAGGCCTACCTTCGGCAGGCCGACCGGATCAAGACTCTTATTGCTCCGACGATGATGGGAGATCGCTTCAAGCTGATACATTTCGAGAAGCGGTGAGGTTTTTACCTCCACTCCACGATCGCTTCCATCCTCTGTCGGGTCTTGGGTTTGGGCTCTTCGATACGGTAGCCGAAGGCGACCATGACGGCGACTCCGAAGGTTTTGGTATCGAGGTCGAAGCGTTCTTTCATCACCTTTTCCAGGGCTTGGGCATCGAAGCCCTCGACGGCACAGGAGTCGACCCCCAGCATTGCCGCGACGCTCATCATATTGCCCAGGGCGATGTAGCACTGCTTCCCCGCCCAGTCGAAAGTAGCCCGCTCGCTCTCCAGTAGACGGAAGTCCTCTTCCTGAAATTTACGATACATTTGTCGACGGGCTTCGGCCATCTCCGGGGGAAGATGGTGGACCTCATACATCATGTGGCTGATGTAGTCGCTGTTCCAAAGTAGCGTCGGTTGTTTACGAGCGAGTATGACGACGAAGTGGCTGGCGGTAGGTAGGGAACGCTGGGCTCCCCAGGTGACCGGCAGCAGAGCCTCGCGCAATGCGGGATCCTGAACGACCAGAAAACGCCAGGGCTCGAAGCCGAAAGAGCTGGGACTGAGTCGGGCCGATTCAAGGATCGTTTCGAAGGTTTTGTCGGGGATTTTCTTGTGGGGATCGAAGACTTTGCACGCATGGCGGAAGTTGAAAGCTTTCAGGATCTCGTCGGCCTCGATCATGGTAGAACTCCTCGAAGATTTTTTCTGAAGATTATAGCCAAGGAGCCCAGCGGCGTCAGTGCTGGAGGCGTTGGAGGATGATACACTTTCGCAAGGCCGCCGTCTCGCTGCCGAATTGCTTGGTATATTGATCGTATTTGGCTTGACCGATGAGATCGATACATTTGCTACGGGTCATGACCTGGGCCGTCGTTTGCCTCTTCGGCTCTTCCCGGGGGAGGAACGCCGTATCGGTCGTTTCCGTGGTGTCGGAGGCAGTGGATTCGACTCCCTCATTGTTGACAAGTGTTCGTTTTATGGTGCTTTGCGGGCCGAGGAGTTCGGGGTCTTTCTGGCCCGATTCCAAGCTATAGGGTTCGGGTTTGAGAGAATAGTGCTCTTCAGCCCCCGATGTATCTTCCCACATCGCCCGATGGGTCGTATTCTGCTCCTGAACCACGGGAGGTGTGGGCAGTCTCGGAACACAGCCCGTTATCATAAAAGCAAGAAAAGTCATTCCATACACTATGTTTTTTTTCATCATCTATTTACCTAATTGAAATATCGGGAAATTTTTAAATCATTCTACTTGACATTGCTTGAAGTTCTGTTAAAATCGATCTGAAGCTTGATAAATGTAAGCAGTAAAAAGGATGAAGCAAAGCATGAAGTTGACGGTCAACGGAGAGGAGCGGCACTATGAACAGGAGCCGACACTCGAAGAGCTTATTACTGATTTGAAAATAGCAGACAAGGTCATGGCGGCTGCGGTTAATATGGAGATTGTCAAAAAGGATCGCTGGACGGAACATCGATTGCATGACGGAGATCGCATAGAGTTACTCCATTTTGTCGGAGGCGGTTAATTTCGACAAAGAAGAAATAGCTGAACTATGTTATGCGCAAGGAGATTGCAATGATCTTTAGAACAAGGGAGGAAGCGGGTAGGAAAACGGCAGAACTGCTGGAAAAATACCGAGGTGCCCCCGAAACGATTGTCGTAGCTTTGCCTAGGGGCGGGGTTCCCGTCGGAGCGGCGATCGCCCGAAAGCTGGGCTTGCCGCTGGATATTTTTTTCGTCAAGAAGATCCCCAGCCCCTATAACGAAGAGGCGGGAATCGGCGCCGTCAGCGAAAACGGTCTGATGCAGATCAACTCCCAGGCGGTGGCTTCGCTGGGAGTGAGCGAAGAGTATCTCCGCTCCTGGGCACAAGAGAAGCTCGAACAGATGAGGGCCAAACGTGCACTCTATGACCGGCCGATAAGCGATTTTACGGGAAAGACGGTAATTCTGACCGATGACGGAATCGCCACGGGATCCTCGATGCTGCTTGCGGCCAAAGCCCTCAAAGAGGCGGGAGCCCATCGGGTGGTCATCGCCGTTCCCGTGGCTCCGTCGGAACTTTTGCCGCTTCTGAGAGAGGTGGCCGACGAAGTTGTGGTCCTCCATCCCGATCCCAATCTGATGGCGGTCGGACGCTTCTATCAGGATTTTCACCAGCTCGATGACCGGGAGGTGATCGAGATACTCAGGGAGTTCGGCGGGTGATTATCGCTCTGGATGTGGGTCTGCGACGGATCGGCGTAGCCATCAGCCCCGACGGACGTACCGTCTTGCCTCAGGAAGCGATCCTACGCAAAGGGCGCAAACAAGCTGCGGCAGAAGTCTTAAAAGTAGTGGAGGAGTGGCAGCCCGATACTCTGGTCGTCGGATTGCCTCGCGGCGGAAGCAGCGAGGAGGAGATGGAGCGCAGAATCCGCCATTTTATTGGCCTGTTGGAGCTTCCAAAAGAGGTGAGCATCGTCTACCAGGACGAGGCGGGCAGCTCGGAGGAGGCCAAAGAACGGATGCAAGGCATTACCCGTCAAAAGCGCGACGGCCGTATCGACTCTCTGGCCGCTCAGATCATTTTGGAACGGTGGCTGCAGGAGATAAATAGGAGCCAACGTGATCGTTCCACCACGCAATAGAGACTGCCTCTACTCTATCTCTTCCAAACAGTTTAGCCCTCCCTCCACAAGATTTGGATAAAATCACCTTATTTGTCTATCTGTAATTACATTAGAAATTAGAAAAAGGAAATGAACTGTGACTGCTGCACCCTTGTTGATTGAAGTCGGTGTCGAAGAGTTACCTGCGATCCCTCTTTTGAAAATATTGCCGGAGATCGAAAATTCCTGGACGAAGATTCTCAAGGAACGGAATTTGGATTCGCCGTTTTGTTTTCGATATACGCCCCGTCGCCTGGTCTTGGAGCATGAGTCGATCCCTTTGCGTCAGAGGGATCAAATCGCAGAGCTGGTCGGGCCGCCGGTAGAGATCGCTATCCGGGAAGGAAAGCCCACCCCGGCGGGCGAGGGATTCGCCCGAAAGTGCGGCGTCGATTTCGAGGCTTTGGGTCGGATTGAAAAAGGGGGCCGGGAGGTACTCTACTTTCGCCGGGAGATCCCCGGATCGGCGACGGAGGAGCTGTTGCCGGAGATGATTCGGGAGTGGGTCGCCTCCATGCGTTTCGGCAAGATGATGCGCTGGGGAGAGCGAAAGGAGGAGTTCATCCGTCCCGTGCGTTGGCTGCAGGTGCGTCTGGGGGATAGTTCCGTGCCAGCAGAACTCTTTGGCGTCGCCTCTTCGACGGAGACCCACGTGCATCGGATGGTGAGTTTCGAGCCGATTCCCGTTCCTTCGCCTGCCGAATATGAGTCGATTCTCTCGGGAGGTAAGGTGATCCTGGACCCCCGGCAGCGGAGAGAGAGTATCCTGGAGGATTTTGAAGCTCTGGAGGCGCAAAGCGGCATGCGCATCGAGAGGGATGAAGCCTTATTGGATGAGGTGGTGGCGATCACCGAATATCCTAGGGCTTTGATGGGGAGCTTCGATGAGGAGTTTCTGGAGTTGCCCCCCGAAGTAGTCGTCACCTCCATGAAAGAACACCAGCGTTACTTTCCCGTCCTGGAGAGTGACGAAAAACTCAGTAACCGCTT
>JALSTG010000070.1 GCA_026983875.1 Campylobacteraceae bacterium | reverse complement strand
GATACCGGCATGGAGCCGGGCCAGGTGCAGCTCCTGGGGCATGAGTTCGTTGAGTCTCTTCTCTCCCAGATGGCGCAGATCCAGATAGACCCGCTCTCCTTGGCGGATTTTGGAGAAAATCGCCCGGACTACCTCGTCGCGGGGTCCCAACTCGTCGGTGAAACGCTCTCCGGCTTGGTCGATGAGCGTCGCTCCCGCTCCCCGGGCTCCCTCGCTGATAAGAATCGCCGAGCCCTCCAAGGCCGTGGGATGAAACTGCACGAACTCCATGTTTCGTAGCACTCCTCCGGCGCGCAGCACCGCGGCCATCCCGTCGCCGGTAGCCCCGGCGGCGTTGGTGCTGTAGCCCTGGTAGAGGGCGCCGAAACCTCCCGTAGCCATCAGAGTCGAGCGGGCGTTTAGTGCGACGACCTCCCCGGCATCCTGATCCCAAAAGATCGTGCCCGAGACCATTCCATCCCGGACGAGGAGATCCAGCAGGTAGTGACGGGTGCGAAACTCCACTCCGGCCTCCAGGCAGCGGTCATAGAGGGTCTGCAGGATCTTGAGCCCGGTATAGTCCTGGGCATAGCAGGCCCGGGGATGGCTCGCACCCCCCAGACGGCGTTGGGCGATGCTCTGCAGAGGCGTTTGGGCACCTTCCAGGCGACTAAAAGGAGTGAGCAGCCTATCGAGCCACTCGATCGTCTCGGGCCCCGCTTCGCAGCAGCGCCGAATCATCGCTTCGTCGGCCAGGCCGTGGGCCGAGCGCAGGGTATCGGCGACATGCTCGTCGACGCTGTCGGGCTCCAGATTGCCCAAGGCGGCGTTGATTCCTCCCTGGGCCATGCAGGTTTGCGCCTGAGTCGGTAGGCCCTTGGTCACGACGCAGACCTTTGCACCGGAGCGAGACGCTTCCAGCGCCGCGCTGAGCCCCGCGCCGCCGGAGCCGATGATAAGGAGATCAAATTGCATTTGATCTCCTTGTAGTGAATAGTGAATAGTGAATAGTGAATAATTTTGGTAGACGTTGCTTTGCAACGCTTTTTTTAGTGAAGAGTGAAGAACGAAAAATGAAGAGTTGCGGTATGCACGGCTTCGCCGTGCTTTTATCAATACTTGCGACTTGCGACTTGGAACTTGAGTCTGCACCGAAAGTGCCTAAAATCGATCTACCGCTCATCGACAAACTCCCGAATATTTCGAACGATGCCTTCTAAAAGCCTTCGTCTCGACTCCACCGAGGCCCAGGCGACATGTGGGGTGATGAGGAGGCGTTCGGGGTGTTTGAGCTTCAGAAGGGGGGAGTCTTCGCTCAGAGGCTCTTTTTCGGTGACGTCGAGTCCGGCGTAGAGCATCCGGCGATCGAGCTCCACGGCCAGGGCCGTCTCGTCCACGATGCCTCCGCGGCCCAGGTTGAGCAGCACGGAGCCTTCGGGCATGAGTTTGAGTTCCCTCTCGCCGATGAGGTTGCGGGTGCGCTCGTTCAGTGGGGCGTGGATGCTGAGGATCTCGCTTCGCTCCAGCAGATCGTCCAGGTCCCGGTGGGGCCAGCGATCGCTATGGGGTGTGCCGGAGGTGGCGTAGTAGGAGACTCTGGCCCCGAAGCTCTCGGCGACGCGGGCGACCTCACTTCCGATGGTGCCCAGACCGACGATCCCCCACTTTTTGTCTGCGATCTCGTGAAAGGGCCGGCTCAGATGGGTAAAGAGTCCGCTGCGGCTCCACGCTCCGCTCTTGACGAATCGGTCGTAATATTTGAGCTGCTCCATCAGAGCAAAGAGCAGGGCGAAGGTGTGCTGCACGACGCTGGGGGTGGAGTAGCCCGCCACGTTTTTGACGGTGATACCCATGCCTTTAGCGGCATCGAGATCGATGTTGTTCATCCCCGTCGCGGCGATGCAGACGAGTTTGAGCCGAGGCGCCATCATCAGCCGCTCCCGGTCGAGCACGACCTTGTTGGTGATGACGATCTCGGCGTCGCGGATCCGCTCGGCGGTCTCTTCGGGCGCGGTACGGGGATAGACCTTGAGGTTTCCGAAGGCCTTCAAAGGGCTGAGATCGAGATCCTCTCCCAGGGTTTCGGCATCGAGGAGGACGAGATTCATGCTGCTCCTTTTTTATAATTTTTTACACTGTAACAGAAAATTTCCAAGTCTCCTTGAGGAAGATCCGCTACTACGTAAAAGTCGGCTACTCCCCCATAAGGGTCAGAAGGATCTCCCGACCTCCTCCATGTTTTCGATGTTCGAGGAGGTAGATCCCCTGCCAGGTGCCCAGAGCAAGGCGGCCTTCGGCGACGGGAATCGTCAAAGAGGGGCCGATGAGGATGTTTTTCATATGGGCCGGCATATCGTCGCACCCTTCGAGGGTATGGCCGAAGCCCTCCCAGCAGTCGGGGATCAGAGAGCGCAGAAAACTCTCGATATCCCGGCGCACCTGGGGATCGTAGTTTTCGTTGATCGCCAGGGAGGCGGAGGTGTGTCGCAGGAAAAGATGAGCAAGCCCTCGGTGGATACCGCTGATCTCCTTTTCGATCTGGGGGGTGATCAGGTGGACTCCCCGCTCCATTGGCGGCAGAGTGAGGATCTTTTGACGGATCATCGCAGCTTCAGCTCCGTCGCGGGATCCTCCTGGCAGCCGCCGCCATTTTCGATGACAGGACTCAGGGTACAGCCGTCGGCTTCGGGGTTGCCGTAGAGCTCTTCGGTGGTGCTGGGCATGGGAGCCGATGAAGGCTTGCTCTTTGTGTTCTTTTCTTCAAAAGCGTCGATGATCGTCCGATCGCCAACAAGGATTTCACTGTGCAGACCTTCTCTGCGGATAAGGATCGGAATCTCCTCGATACCCAGGGCTTTGGCCAGGTGCCGGACGCTGGGGTCGGAGACGGGGAGTGCATGATAGTCGATCTTGTGCTCGGCGAAGTAGGCTTTGACCTTTTTGCAGTGGGGGCAGTGCTCCGAGGCGATCAGATAGAGGCCGTCGCCTTGGATGAGTGCTGCGTTGCGAGGGATGGCCAGATCTCCCAGGGCGAAGAAGATCGCGGCGATCGCCGGCAGGGCGTAGAGGAACCACCGGGGGCGGCTGGTCAGGGTGATGAGCAGCAGTCCGCCGTAGACTCCCAGGCAGAAGAGGCAGGGTTCGGGATTGGCGAAGATCTGGTAGCCGATCATGATCGATTCAAACGAGACGGCGGTATAGAGGGCGATGAAATAGAGCTGCTCGAAGGCTGCCTTTTTAAGCGAGAGAATCCCCAGAATCAAAATCGCCCCGACGGCCGCCATTCCCATATAGTTGAGATAGAGCGACGGGAAGCGTAGAAGCTCGCCGGCGAGTTTGCATCCCTCGGCGCCGCAGAGACTTTGGTGGTGAAGTTTGAGCCAAGTTTCGTAACCGATA
>JALSTG010000069.1 GCA_026983875.1 Campylobacteraceae bacterium | reverse complement strand
AAGAATTATCAGCGCATCGTGGAGGACACCAGTCGAAGTTTTGCCCTCTTGGCGGACCGGATGCAGGAGGCTTCCAATGATCTGCGCCAAACCCTCTCCATGCTTCAGGAACGCAAGGAAGCCGTTGAGGCGGAGGAGGCCTTGCGACGCAATATGGAGCAGTTCGCCCGAACGGCTCAAACTCTGGAGCGGGGACTGGAGCACTTCGACGAGAGTGTGGAGCGAAGTTTGGAGAAGATCGACTTTGAGCTGGCGGGAGCGGTGGAGCGCCTGGGGCGAATCACGGAGATGATCGCTCGGCAGCGGCAGCAGGCCGGACGTCGCGGGCCGGACGAGCGCTTTTTTGACGATGAGGATCGGGGGAGAGAGGTCTGATGTTTCGCCGGGATCGACGACCGGAGGAGAGCCACAACTTCTGGATCTCCTATGCCGATTTGATGGCGGGACTGCTCTTTGTCTTCATCCTACTTATCGGTGCCATCGTCTCCAAGTCGATCATTCTTCGAGAGAGTCTCCACAAAAAGGAGTCGCGCCTGGAAGCGGCCACGGCGGAACTTCGGGCCAAAGAGGCCAATCTGCAAAAGAGCCGGGAGCAGCTGGTAAAACTTCGCTCCAGGCTTCACCGTCAGGAAGAGGTTCTCAAAAAGAGTGAAAAAGAGCTTGCAAAGCGCAACAGTCTCATCGGCCGCCAGAAGAAGCGGATCGCCGACGCCGAAGAGAAGATCCGTCTCCAGAAAGAGGAGGTCCGTAAACTCCATCTGCTTCTGGAAGATCTCAAACTCCGACTGGCTGGAGAGCGCAATACGACGGCAGCCTGGGCGGCAAAGGTAACGGAGCTCAATCAAACTCTTGCATCGACCCGGGCCGACCTGCGCCGAGCCCAAGAGAGGTTAAAGGAGCAAGAAGCTCTGATCACCCTGGGGCGCAAAGACCTGAAGCTGCGCCAAAAAGAACTGGAAAAGCTCAATCAGCTTCTTTTGGCTCGCAACGCCAAGATCGATGAGCTGAACAAAAAGGTGGTGATTTTGCAAAACCTTTCCCAGGAGAGCAATACCACGCTGGCCCAGAAGCAGAAAAAGCTCCAGGAATACGTCAACAGGGTCATCGTTCTCTCCAATAAGCTGACCCGCGTGGAGGATGAGCTCCGACTCAAAGATGAAAACCTCACCCGACTCCTGACGGCGTTGGATCGGCAAAAGACCCGTTACGACGACCTGATTGCCCGGCTACAGAAGCAGCGGGCCCAGATCAAGTCCCTCACGGGCATTCGGCTCAAAGTGATCGATGCACTCAAAGAGACTCTTGGCCGACGCATCGATATCGACAAAAAAACCGGTGCTCTGCGTCTAAGCTCCAAGATTCTCTTCGACCGGGGGAGCGCCGAGCTTAAAGAGGCGGCCAAAGCCGAGCTACGCGACTCCTTTGAGCGTTACATCGCGGCGCTTCTGAGCAATCGGGCGATCCGCCCCCATCTCGATCGTATCGTCATCGAGGGGCATACCGACAGTGACGGCGGCTATCTTTATAATCTGGAACTCTCCCAGAAACGGGCCCTGGCGGTGATGAACTACCTACTGACTCTCCCGATTGCCAAGAAGTATCATCTGAAAAAATACCTTGTTGCCAGCGGCCGCGCCTATATGGATCGGATTATGCGCAACGGGGTCGAGGACAAGGAGGCCTCCCGGCGCATCGAGATCAAGTTTACGCTCAAAAACCGCGAAGCGATGTACGAGATCGAAAGGATCCTCGATGAGGGAAAAACCAAACGTCAGCTCTTTTGAGCCGCGCCGACTTCGGGAAGCGAACGCAAAGCTTTCGACGATTGAAAAAAACCTCAGAGCCTCCGATGGGACGGGCACCCGGGCCGAATCTCCCGCTTCTCTCAATAGGAAACCCGGGCCCTTTGTGCGATGGTGGAGAGTGCTCTTCGGCATCTCCTAACGGAAAGATCCGTCGAGCTATCGACTCCTCCTCCCTATCGGAATATCCTTGCTGAATCTTTTCCAGGCCCGCTCTACGTCTCCCGCTCCCGGCACATTTGTCAGATCGATGTAGTAGCTGTAGAGCAGGCGCATTCCCTCTCTGAGCTCCAGGCGCAGATAGGCACTGGGAAAATTGCTGGTGGTTTTGAGGGGAGCGTTGGCGCCGGAGTTGCAGTGGATACCTGCCTTGGTGGAGAGTTCCAGGGTATAGGGGCACTTTTTGCTGAAAGTATAGAGCGCCTGGAGCCTCTTCTTTGCCGTAGGATCGGGGGGAAAGACCCGAAGAGCCAGGCAGCGGGGAGGGTGGCGGGTCAGGTTTTGGTCGTAGAGTTTCACGATGGCACTGTCGCCGCAACCGTGGATGAGGTGTATGAGTGTCAAGACAAGTAGCGTCAACGGCAGAAGAGCTTTGATGAGATACTCCCGAAACTTTTGATGCTATTATCCTTTAAGGGCACTTGCATTAAACTAAAACCAAATACCATCCAAAGGAGCCTGCAATGCAAAGGATCGTCTATCGTTGTGAAAGCCGCTCTATCGAAAGGGAGATCTTGCCGGAACTGCGACTCTTTTTCCGTCGTTTGCGTCAGGTCCGTCGTGAGCTGGGGGTGCGTCCCTATCTTAATCGCCTCCAACGTCGGCGATGTCTGGCGAACCTTTTGACATTCGAGGAGATGGAGCGGGAGTTTGATGCTATCGAATACGGAGAAGACTACCGGGAGCTGCACCGGCGTCTGCGCCGATATCTCTACCTGGATAGCGAGGGCTTGGCCCGGGTGCTGGGAAGCGAGGGGGTGGAAAAACGCTCACTCTTTCTTCTGGTAAGCTGAAGTACCGGTGAAGGAGTGCCAATGAGACTGGAAACTCTCCAGAAAACCATCGAGGAAAAGCCCGGCGTCCTGCTCTACTTCTCCGGAGAAAACTGCAACGTATGCCACGCGCTGCGGCCCAAGTTCAAAGAGGCTTTCGAGAAGCACTTTCCTCTCGTCGAACAGATCTACCTCGACGTGCAGGAGCACCCGGAGATCGCCGCGCACTTTCAGGTCTTTTCCGTGCCGACGATGATCGTCTATCTCGGGGGGCGGGAGTTTGCCCGGGAGGGGAGGGCGGTGAGCCTCTCTCGTCTGGTGGAGAAGCTGCAGCGCCCCTATGAGATGATGATCAGCTGATAGGGGATCGCAAGTCACCATTTCAATCTTCGGATATAATTCGCTTAATTTTTTTCGATAAGGACATATGGAGCGATGAAAAGGGATTACGGCCTCTCTATCTGGGGAGAGGACAATTTTCTCATCGAAGGGGAGACCGTCAACGTCAATTACGGCGTGCGTCCTTCTCTACTGGAGATTACCCGCGCCGTTCGGGAGCGGGGATATCGAGGTCCGCTGTTGCTCCGCTTTCCCCACCTGATCCGCAAACA
>JALSTG010000068.1 GCA_026983875.1 Campylobacteraceae bacterium | reverse complement strand
TTCGGCCATGGTATAGAAGGCTTTCTGAGAGGGCTTGCCGTCGCTGGCACCGTAGCCGGGGTAGTGGGGGAAGTAGATCGTATGCCCGGGCAGGAGCTTCGCCAGATCGTCGGGATCCTCCCACCAGTGCTCCGAATTGCCCGGGAAATAGATCAGAGCCTTTTCTCGGCCGGGATTGCGGACTTCGATCCTGATCCGGCCCACGGGAGTCTCGAGGTAAAATCCTTCCACGGCTGTGGATTCATGGGTCGGATGAAAGAGCAGGGTCCTTTGAAAAAAGTAGAGATAGGCCAAAAACAGGAGATAGAATCCCCCCGCCGTTAGCAGAATGATTTCGATCCAGCTCCTCATCGTTGGCGCTTCTTTTGGGGAGCCAGGGGAGTGCGGGAGATCTCTTCGAGCAGAGTAGTCGCATAGGCGCCGGGAGGGAGAGTGAATTCAAGCCAGAGACCGTCCGAGCGGCTCGGGTCCGCTTCGGTCCGAAATGCCTCGGGCCAGACCCATGCATCCCGTCGATCGCCCGGCAAGCTGCCCAGCTCCGAGTCGTCCCAAGGCTCCTCCAGGTGACGGGCATCGCCGCGGGCACGCCAGACTTTGGCTCCGGAAAGCAGACCCGTCGGCACGAGGCGTCGGCGTCGAAAACTCTCGGCATCGTGTTCGGGATTTTTACTGTTGATCAGGCGTCCTCCGACACTGGAGCGCAGTAGCTCACCGTGAAGGAGCTTGAAGGGCTGTTTTTGTTTCTGGAGGGCGGCACAGAGATTGACGGGCCACCCCAGGATCCGGGCCGCCTCCTCTTTGGAGTGCCTGTCGATGATTTCTCCTGCCCTAAGGCGCTGGGAGAGCCACCCGTTGAAGAGGTGACTCTGCCAAGCGGCCACGAGAAGCCGCTCTTTGGCCCCCTTGAGCCGTTTACCGCTGTGGGCGATCTCGCGGCCCTGTTCCCAGGCTCTGCCGTCATCGCCGAAACGCTGATATCCAAAGTAGTTGGCAAAACCGCCTCTTCCCACAGTGTCGGCGGTGTCGATCAGCCGTTGCTTCTCCTTTGATTCGATGCGGTCCAGGAAGATTTTGAAGCGGTTTCCTCGGAGTTCTCCTGGACGTATCGGTCCCCGGGTGCGGCGAGACTCCAGAAGCTCGATCCGCTCGGTAGCAAGGTTTTTCAGCCCCCGATCATAGCGGGCGGGCAGGGTCAGGTACTGGATCGCCGTGGCGGCCTTGTCCTTGAGCCCGGCGTAGCCGATCTCCCGGTCCGAGGCTCCGGTGGCGGCTTTGAGGATGTTGAGCAGTCGCCAGGTACTCAAGTCTCTTTTGAGAATTTTGAGCAAAAGCCAATCCCCCCGTCCCGTAGCGGGACGCAGGGGGATCTCCTCTACATGGAAGCGCTCGACGCTTTGAAAGAAACGAAAAGGGATGGGGCCGTGATTGTACGCGTAGGTTTTTTTCGGATAAGTCATGGAGGCATTATATATCAATCGGCGATCTTCCTCGGCATCGGAGCAAAAATGATAGCGTCATGCTCGCCTGTATGCTGTGTATAGGAGTACATTGGATATAATCACGAAACTATAACTGAGTGACCGGGAGAAGTATCATCACGGGCAGACGGAAACGGGATAGTACAAAGAGTAAAGTGAAGTGCTGGATCTTCGTTTTTTCTCTGTTGGTGTTGTGGTCCTCGGCAGAGGGGGCGGGTACGGCTGCCGGGACTGCCGTCAGCAACAGCGTGACGATCCGTTTTCAGATCGCCGGTAGTGCCGCTACACAGACGATAGAGAGCAATACCGACACCTTCGTCGTGGACCGGGTCGCGGACGTTCGGATCGACTGGATGGATACGGCGCCGGTAGAGGCGGGACCCGGAGAGTCGGACAGGGTTTTACGCTTTTTGGTGAGCAACCTGGGCAACGGCGACGACAATGTCAGCCTCAGCTACGAGCACAATACGACGGATTCCTTCAGTCCGCCACCCCAGAACGTACGTCTCTACCGCGACAGTGACGGCGACGGTGTTTTCGATCCGTCCAGCGATAGCCAGGTCTCGCTCCTCCCGCTTGCAGAAGATGCCAACGCGACGGTTTTTATCGTGGCGGATATCCCGTCCAACCCCGACAGCAATCTCTCGCGAGACGGGATCCGGGTCGCGAGCTCCTGGACGGCGACGGCGGGTCCCGAGGATCCTCAGGCCGTGGATGTGGTGGTGCGTCGGGGGGAGGATTTGGCCGAGGGGATCTATCGTCTGAGGGACTATCATCTTGAATCCTACAAGAGCGCTACGATTCACAGCTCCGACGGCCAGGTCCACACCGGCACGCGCATCACCTACACCATTGGGGTCACTCTCAAAGGAGGAGCCGGAGCGATACACAATGTGATCGTCAGCGATACGATCCCCACCGGCACAGAATATCTCCCGGGGACCTTGACCCTCGACGGCACGGCCCTCAGCGACGCCGCCGACGGAGATGCCGGCTCCTACGATTCGGCCCAGCGGCTCATCCGGGTCGATCTGGGGACCCTGAGCCAGAGCGCTCCCGGCGAGACGAGCCGGGAGATAGCCTTCGAGGTCAAGGTTCAATGATCCAATCCAAAAAAAGGAGAGAGATGAAACAGATGACGAAAATCTTACTCGCGGGACTGCTCGCAGGAGCTTCGCTCCATGCCGAATCGGAGCCCGTAGCGAAGCCTGAGACGACGAAGCAAAGCCAGAGCCCCGTGGAGGTCACGACTCGCTCACTGCAGCTCAAGACGGTCAAGACTCCCAAGGGGAAAAAGGTCAAAAAGTGGGTCCGGGCCACGGAGGTGGTCCCGGGTGATACGGTCCGCTACGTCAATACCGTCCGCAACCGAAGCGGCCAAAATATCGAGAAGGTGCGGATCGTCAATCCCATCAACCCCCATCTTATCTATCTCGCCCGTTCGGCCAAGTGTGCCGGGGGCTGCACGATCCGTTTCTCCATCGATGGGGGCAAGCACTTCGCCGCGCCCAAGGAGCTGTTCGTGAAGATGAAAAACGGCAAAAAACGCCTGGCCCTGCCCAAGGAGTACAACGCCGTGGAGTGGGTCATCGACGCGATCCCCGCCGGGGAGAGCACGACCGTAGAGTTCAAGGCCCGGTTGAAATAACCGGGGAGTAGGTGGGCGACAGGCCCCCTGAGGAGAGCGTTTGACGAGTGCTCTCCCCAGGGGGCGGACCCCCGAGGAGCCGAAAGGCAGGAATGAAACGCGAAAATAGAAGGAGTCAAACCATGAGAAAAAAGATAGCGGCAGCGGCGGTAGCGCTGCTGATGGCGACGGGAGCCTATGCGACGGGAACGGCAGCCGGAACGGATATCAACAACTCCGTCTCTCTGAGCTATAAAGTCGGAGGCGTCGATCAGACCGCCGTTAATTCCAACACCGACACTTTC
>JALSTG010000067.1 GCA_026983875.1 Campylobacteraceae bacterium | reverse complement strand
TGGCCCAAGCAGGTCCTGACCATGCAGCGCAACTGGATCGGCCGCAGCCGGGGGCTGGAGTTTCGTTTCGAATTGAGCGACGCGAGCAAAGCGAAGCTCTCGGCTTGCTTCGAAGGCTACGAAGTCTTCACCACCCGCCCCGATACGATCTTCGGCGTGACGTACTCGGCTCTGGCACCCGAGCATCCGATCGTCAAGTATCTCCTCGAGCACGATCTGCTCGATCCCGAGATCGCCCAGCGTATCCAGGCCATCGCCAACATGAGCGAGAGGGAGCGTGCCCAGGCCGAGAAGGAGGGCTACCCTCTGGGGCTGAGCGTCATTCATCCCCTGACCGGCGAGGATATTCCCGTCTGGACCGCCAACTTCGTGCTGGCCAGCTACGGCGGCGGAGCGGTCATGGCGGTACCGGCGCACGACGAGCGGGACTACGAATTCGCCGTCAAATACGGCCTGCCGATCAAGCGGGTGATCGAAGGGGGCGAGCTGCCTTATACCGGCGACGGAGTGCTCACGGATAGCGGCGTCTTTACGGGCAAGCCCAACCGGGAGGCGATGAAGGAGATCATCGACTTTTTCGAAGCCGAAGGGCTGGGGACGAGCCAGATCAACTACAAGCTGCGCAACTGGGGGGTCAGCCGCCAGCGCTACTGGGGCGCGCCCATTCCCTTCGTCCACTGCCCCGTCTGCGGCCTGGTGCCCGAGAAGCTCGAGAACCTTCCCGTCACCCTGCCCGACGACGTGGAGATCACCGGAGAGGGCAATCCGCTGGAGAGCCATCCGACCTGGACGCACTGCAGCTGCCCGCAATGCGGCGGCGAAGCGACGCGGGAGACCGATACGCTGGATACCTTCGTTCAGAGCTCTTGGTATCAGTTTCGCTACGCCACCGATCCTGCCAAATGGGAAGAGGTAGGCATCGACAAGAGTGACAGCGACTATTGGATGCCCGTCGATCAGTACATCGGTGGCATCGAGCATGCGATCTTGCATCTGCTCTACGCCCGCTTCTTCACCAAGGCACTGCGGGATTTGGGCTATCACGGCATCGACGAGCCCTTCAGCCGGCTGCTGACCCAGGGGATGGTGCTCAAAGACGGGGCCAAGATGAGCAAATCCAAGGGCAACACCGTCGATCCCGACGCCATCGTGGAGCGCTACGGGGCCGATACGGCGCGGCTCTTTATCCTCTTTGCCGCACCGCCGCAGAAGGAGCTGGAGTGGAACGACAGCGGGGTGGAGGGGGCCTACCGCTTCCTGCGCAAGCTCTACGCCCGCAAGGAGAAGGTCCGCCACGACCGGATGCCCGAGATCGACCACGACGCCCTAGCTCCCGAGGCCAAGGAGGCCAGAGCCAAGGTATACGAAGCCCTGCGGCGAAGCAAGGACGTCTTCGAGAAAACCTTCGCCTTCAACACCCTCATCGCCGCGGTGATGGAGGCGCTCAACGCCCTGGACAAGCAGAGCGACGAGGCGGTCTGGAGCGAAGGAATGTACATCCTGCTGCACCTGCTCGAGCCCATCGCTCCCCATATCGCCAGCGAACTGAGCGAAGAGCTTTTCGGCCGGGAGAACTTGCGCCGAGGCATTCCGATCAAGGAGGAGGTTTTCGTCACCGAAAGCGTCACCTACGCCGTTAGCATCAACGGCAAACGCCGCAGCGAAGTGGCCGTCCCCGCCGAGGCCGACAAGGAGCAGATCCTAGAGATGGCTAAAGAGGCGGGAGCCAAGTGGCTCGAGGGGATGACGATCGTCAAAGAGATCGTGGTGCCGGGCAAGCTGGTCAATTTCGTCGTCAAGAAAACTTGACGACGAAATTGAAGTGAAGAGTGAAAAATGAAAAGTGAAGAGCCGCGCCACAAAAAGGTGCTTTGATCCCGAGAGTGTAAAGAGAAGATGAAGGAGAGCAAGATGTCGTATCCAAAAACAGTGGGCTTTTTGAAAAAAAGCCGACCCAAACTCTTCACTCTTCACTCTTCACTCTTCACTCTGATGATGAGTTTGCTTATCATCAACGGTTGCGGCTACAAACCCGTCGCAAAATACGGCCGGAGCTTTCTGCCTGATCCGGTCTACGTGGACGTGCATCTCAGCGGAGTCAAGCCCCAAAACGGGGTCTATCTCAAGGATGAGATCCTCGAACTTCTCAAGAACCGTTTCCATGAGAGGGTCACAATGAAAAAAGCGGGGGCCAAAAGCCAAATCATCGTCCCGAGCTATACTATCGGCTATTCGCCTCTGACCTATGACAACAACGGCTATGTGACGCGTTATCGGGTGACAAGCAGGATCAAGTTCCGCCTGATCACTCCGAAAGAGACGCTCCATAAAACCATCTCCAGTACCGAAGATGTCAATATTCAGCCCGGAGCCCTTACCAGCTCCGTCGCCAGGGATGAGGCGATCCGGGTGGCCATCCGTAAGGCGATGGATCAGTTTGTCGCCTATGTGGCACAAAAGGGTTATGGTAAGTGATTCCCTCTTTTTTTGATTTTCTCGAATCCAAACCGCTCTATTACAAAGCAATCGACCATGAGCGGATCCACCGGGCCTACGATTCAATTCGAGGGGATTTTGCTCATCCGCCGGTGATTCATATCGTCGGGACCAACGGGAAGGGAAGTACGGGTAGGATGATTGCCCATTTGGCGCGATCATCCGGAATGGAAGATGGCAAAGGCGTAAAAAATTCTCAACTCTCCGTCGGGCACTACTCCTCGCCCCATATTCTCCGCTTCAATGAACGCATCTGGATTGACGGTGAGGAGGTCTCCGACGAGGCGTTGGAGGAGACGCACCGGAGGCTCTATTCGCTACTGGGTCGTCAAATAAGCGAAGCGTTGAGTTATTTTGAATATACGACGCTGCTGGCGCTGTTGCTCTTCGAGCGTTGCGACCTGATTGTGCTGGAGGCGGGGCTCGGAGGCGAGTATGACGCGACAAACGTCGCCGAGAACAAACTCCTCACGGTCGTCACTCCTATCGGCATCGATCATCAAGCTTTTCTCGGAGAGACGATCGAAGAGATTGCAGCGACCAAACTGCGCAGTATCGCACCCGGTGCTAAAGTCCTATTGTCGCCGCAGCCCTACGATGAGGTTGTTCCCATTGCCAAGCAGATCGTGGACGAGCGTAAAGCAAAGCTGCAGATTATGGACAATTCCGAACTTCAGAACCCAATATTTGACATCCTTCGCAAGGAGAAGGGTTGGCCGGAGTTTCTACTGGAAAATGCCCGAACGGCTCTACAGGCGCTAGAGATTGTCGGAATCGAGGCGGATCCGGAGGGTCTGAAGGATCTCGAACTTTTTGGACGCTACTACCCCGTGGCGGAAAACATTCGCATCGATGTCGGTCACAATCCTCTCGCGGCCCGGGCCATCACACAAGTGATGGAACCTGAGACGGTCCTGATCTACAATGCGCTATCGGATAAGGATTTTTCTCAGGTGCTCCGTACCTTTCTTCCCAAGCTCAAACGGGTCGAGCTCCTTCCCATCCCGGGAGAACGAAGCGCTTCGATGGAGGAGATCGAGGCGGTACTGGAGGATCTGGAGATTCCCTGGAGTCTCTTTGACGGGCAGCTTTTCAGCCACGAGCACTATCTGGTCTTTGGCTCCTTCTATACGGTTGAAGCGTTTTTGAAGCGATTCATGCTTCACAAAAGCGTCAACTAGAATTTCCCATATCAAGGGACAACACTGATGAATACCGCACGACTCTTCGAATACCTTTCTGGGGCATCCCACCCTGCGCCCGAACTGCTGGTCGTCCGGAACGACAGCGGAGCTCTCAAAGCCAAAACGGTCTGCGACTATCTGGGCAAGTCCGCCTTTGTCCTACCTCAGCTTCGGGTCAGTCCGGGGGAGGATCTGCGCAGTTACGAGCTTGAGATCCGGGAACTTCTTTCGACTCTGGGGGCTTGGCACCGACAGGAGGGAGAGAAGTGTCTCATCGCTCCTTTGCACACCCTGAGTTTGCCGCTGCCCAAGGCACAGGCCTTTGCCCAGATGCGTCTGGAGTTTGGCGAGACGCTGGATCTAGAGGCCTTCAAGGAGCGCCTCTATCACTGGGGGTACCACTTCGTCGATCTGGTCACCGTCCCCGGGGAGGTTTCGATCCGGGGGGATATCATCGATCTCTACTCTCCCGGAGCAGTCCATCCGTGGAGGATCAGCCTTTTCGACGAGGAGATAGAGAGTATTCACCCCTTCGACCCCGACACTCAGAAGCGCCGCAGCGACGACGAGCTCGAAGCGGTGGAGCTGCACCCGGCTTTTTTGGCCCTGGAGCGTGACGCCTTTGAAGCCCTCAAGCGTCGGGTCGAGTCGAGCCCCTACGAGAGTTTCGTCAAGGATATCGACTCCTTGGGGCTTTGGCATCTGGATGAGTTGGGGCAGGATTATCTCGAAGCACTTAAAGCCGTTGCCTGTGAAGATCTCACGGAGGAGCTTGAGGAACTTTACGGCTTAAGTCGCCCCCTGGTTCCCCGGGAGCGTTTCGAGATCCCGGCACTTCCCGAGGCACGCCGCTGGCGGGAGCTGGAGATCGCCGATCCCAACAAACTGATTGAAGCCCATCCCGAAAAGAGAATCACCGTCATCGCCCGGAGCGAATCCCTGATACGAGGTAGCCAGCTGGTGCAGATGGAGCGATTGAACTTTGTCATCCAGGAGGGGATTCTGAATCTCATGGGTCCCGATGAACTGATCCTCTCCATCAATAAGCCCGTCAAACGCAAGCGCGTCAAGCGCCCCAGCCTCGTCCTGGACGAGATGAAGGTGGGAGAATATGTGGTCCATGAGACTCATGGAGTGGGGATCTTCCGGGGAATCGAAAAGCGCGAAGTCCTTGGGGCTTGGCGGGATTTTGTAGTCCTGGAGTATCAGGGAGAGGATACGCTGCTGGTCCCGGTGGAGAATCTGGAGGTCATCGACCGCTACGTCGCCGACAGCGGGACGCTGCCGGTGCTGGACCGCCTGGGCAAAGCGAGTTTCAAGCGTCTCAAGGGCAAAGTGAGAGAGAAGCTCTTTGCCATCGCGTCGCAGATTATCAACCTTTCGGCCCAGCGCATGCTCAAAAAGGGGATCGTCCTGCGGCCCGATCCTGCGGAGCATGCGCTTTTTCTATCGCAAGCAGGCTTCGAGCATACCGAGGATCAGATGGAGGCGATCCGCAGTATCCTGGAAGAGCTCTCCAGCGGTCGGATGATGGACCGGCTGCTCAGTGCCGACGTAGGGTTTGGCAAGACCGAAGTGGCAATGAACGCGATCTTCGCCGCGGTGCGCTGCGGCTACCAGGCGGCGATTGTAGTCCCCACGACACTGCTAAGTGCGCAGCACTACCGATCTCTGAGAGAGCGGTTTGAAGCGTGGGAGATCTCCGTGGCCAAGCTCGACCGCTACACCACGGCCAAAGAGAAACGCGCGATCCTTGCGGGCTTGGAAGAGGGGAACATTCAGGCGGTGGTGGGCACCCATGCCCTTCTGGGGGCAAAATTCAAAAATCTGGCTCTGGTGGTGATCGACGAGGAGCACAAGTTTGGCGTCAAACAGAAAGAGGCCCTCAAGGAGATGGCCGTCGACGTCCATCTGCTGAGCATGTCGGCGACACCCATCCCCCGATCTCTCAATATGGCGCTCTCCAAGATCAAGAGTTTCAGCGAGATCCTCACGCCGCCGACGGAGCGGGTGGGAGTGCGCACCTTCGTCAAGAGCTTCGATCCCAAGATTGTCAAGGAAGCGATCCTTCGGGAACGGCGCCGGGGCGGGCAGGTCTTCTACGTCTACAACTCCATTGCTGGAATCGAGGAGAAAGCGAAGGAACTGCGGGAGATTCTCCCCGATCTACGCCTCGCGGTACTGCACTCCAAAATCTCCGCTGCCCAGACCGAAAAAGAGATGATGAAGTTCGAAGCCGGAGAGTACGATCTGCTTCTTTCGACGACCATCGTCGAGTCGGGCATCCACCTGCCCAACGCCAACACCATGATCGTCGACGGGGCGGAAAACTTTGGCATCGCCGACCTGCACCAGCTCCGGGGCCGGGTGGGGCGCGGCGGCCGGGAGGGCTACTGCTATCTGCTGGTGGAGGAGAAGGAGGGTCTTCCCGAAAATGCCCGCCGCCGGCTTTTGGCTCTGGAGACCCACAGCGAGCTGGGCAGCGGAGCGGTCCTGGCCTTTCACGATCTGGAGATCCGGGGCGGGGGCAATCTCATCGGCGAAGCCCAGAGCGGCCACATCAAACAGATCGGCTACTCCCTCTATCTGCGGATGCTCGAAGACGCCATCCGGGAGCTCAGCGGAGAGAAGAAGGAGGCGGAGCAGGGTGTGGAGATCAAACTCCAGGTCGATGCCTATCTAAGCGACGAGCTTATCGATGAAGATCGCCTGCGCCTGGAGCTCTACCGCCGTCTAGCCCAGTGCGAGAGCGTGGCGGAGGTTTACGAGATCGAGGAGGAGATCGCTGACCGCTTCGGCCGGCCTGATATCCCTACCCGGCAGTTCATCGCCCTGATGGCCATCAAGGTCCTGGCCAAAGAGCGGGGTATCTCCAAGATCTCCAGCTACGGCGAGCGGGTCTTCGTGGAGTTTCACGATGGACGGGAGCGGGTGATCCTCAACGCTCCAAGCAAAGACGACGACGATATTCTGGCGACGGCGATGGAGTATCTGAGAAAAACGGGATAAGAGATCGGAAAAGAGTATCCCTTTTACTGGGGTTTGATGAAATTTCCTTGAAGTAAAGTCATTAATTTTTAAGTTAATACTTAGTCTTATATTGATACAATATGTTTATAAAATTCATTTTACAAGGGAAGAGAGATGAAAAAAGTTCTTCTTTCGATGACGGCGGCTATCGTCTTGGGCAGCACAGTAATGGCAGGGGGAGATGTCGCCCCGGCGCCCATGGTGCCAGCGGATAGCTGGAGTGGGTTCTATATTGGGGCAGAAGGTGGTATGGGTGGCTTCAGTTTCTCAAGTGGTGGTTATAATACAATAGGCAATTTTAATAACACTGGGGATTTCAATGAACTAAATGGATTTTATGGTCTATCTATCGGGTTTAAACAGAATGAAAAATTTAGGTATGACTTAACATGGCATCATTACAAACAAAAAGCATTTGTGACGAATAGCTTTCGGCCGCCTACACCTACTTTTTTTTATAGAGGCACACTGAAAGTGGATACATTATTATTGAATTTGTATTATACATTTGCCACTATCGGTCAGACAGAAATTTATGGTGGCATTGGCATGGGTGTGACCCATGTACACGTTAAGCATAATGATTATGTTGTTGGAACAGATGATAGTGATAACGTTTTCACATGGATGCTAGAAACAGGCTTAAACTACCATATTAACAATTCATGGACAATCTATAGTGGTATACGTTTTGTTGACCCGAGAAAAGCCAATATGAAAATGAAGCTAAACGGCACTACAGTTGATGCAGGAAATTATACTTTAAATTTAAAAAGCAAAGAAGCTTTTATAGGATTGCGCTTTAGATTTTAAGGGAGGACCTGGATTGGGAAACTGGCGAGTTGAGTGAAAAGAGCGGCCATAAACCGGTCAGCTTTGAATAATGAAGTACGAGAATAGAATGCCTAAAAAAGATGGAGGATAATTTTTTCTCTGTTTAAAGTTTACAAACATACGTGTATTACTTTCGTGTATTACTTTAGCTTGATCCCTTTATGGAGAGCCTTTTGATTCATATCACTGGAATTTGCTACTTCCTGTATAATTTCTGTTTCTCCTCCTCCCCTGGATCTGGAAAAAAAATGATAATTTTTAAGATCAAAGTCAAGAGAGGGGCTTTAGGAAGCCCTATTTGCTGATGAAAGTTCTGTGAATTCCTGTTTCTTCTTCGCTCCAAATTTTCAATCCCTCTTTTTCAAAAGTTTCGATCATCGGAGCCGGGTAGAAGTCGGTCGTCAGGAGTATAACCGAGCCTTCGGGGAGCTTTTTCTTTTTAAGGGTTTTTCGCACCTCAGCCAAGGGGTTTTTCTCGGCGTCAAGGAGGGCGTTGCCGTCGAGGGTAAGGGCGGGCGCTTGGCGGGTCCAGTCGGGGCGCTCGTGGTTGGACTCTTTTCTCTGGGATTTGCTCCGCGAGGCCTTCAGGGGCTCCTGGCCCAGCTCTTCGCGCAGGAGGTTAACCAACCCCAGAGGTTCGTAGCCTCCGATCTTCGCCACTTGGGAGAGGGTGGCGATGCGGGCGACGGTGCGGCGGAGGACGGGGTTTTTGAGCTTTTTGTATTTGGGGTTGAGCTTCATGAGAAAGCTCTCCAGCTCCGGATAGTTTTCGAGCAGAGCGTGGATCCGGGTCTCGGGGGTGATCTCCATAGGTTGCTCCTGAGGAAAAATCTTGAGTGAATCATAACTAAAAGTCCGAAGAATGTTAATCCTTAGTTAAACTCCCTACCGTAGAATCCAGGTATCAATAAACTATCAGGAGCTCTACGTGGAGACGATCAAGCGTATTAAAAAGGAAATCCGGAAAGTAGTTGTCGGCCAGGAGAAGATGGTCGAAGCCCTGCTGACGGGATTGCTGACAAGAGGACATATCCTCCTCGAAGGGGTCCCCGGTCTGGCCAAGACCACGACGGTCAACGCTCTGGCCCGGACCCTGGGGCTGGATTTCAAGCGGGTCCAGTTCACCCCTGACCTCCTACCCAGCGATATTATCGGAACGGAGATCTACGATCCGAGCAACAACACTTTCAAGATCAAAAAAGGCCCCGTCTTTACCAACCTGCTCCTGGCCGACGAGATCAACCGCGCCCCCGCCAAGGTCCAGTCGGCTCTGCTGGAGGTGATGCAAGAAAGGCAGGTGACCATCGGGGACGAGACCTTCAAGATCTCCCTGCCTTTCCTGGTCATGGCGACCCAGAACCCCGTAGAACAGGAGGGTGCCTACGAGCTGCCCGAAGCCCAGCTGGACCGCTTCATGATGAAAGTGGTCGTGGGATACAACACCCGGGAAGAGGAGTTGGAGATCGCCCGCCGCGTCGCCAACAACGCTTTTGAAGAGATTGAGCAGGTCGCGACGATCGAAGACCTCGACCGCGCCCGCCGGGAAGCGATGAAGGTGCACATGGACGAGGAGATCGAGCGCTACATCGTCGAGCTGGTCTTTGCCACCCGGGAGCCGGAGCGCTACGGCCTGGAGGAGATCAAGCCCTACATCGAATTCGGCGCCTCGCCCCGGGCCAGCATCGACATGTACAAAGCCGCCCGGGCCGTCGCCTACCTTAAGGGCCAGGATTTCGTCTCTCCCATTGAGATCGCCTACATCGCCAAAGAGGTGCTTCGTCACCGGATTATCCTCAGCTACGAAGCTCAGGCGGAAGAGGTGAGCCAGGACCGGATCATCGAAGCGGTGCTCAAAGCCGTTCCTATTCCATAGGGCCGGCTTCGAGTGAATAGTGAATAATGGATAGTGAATGATTTTGTTTGAAAAAAAAAGGAGAAAAGAGGTATGAATAGTAATAGTAGAAATAAAGGGTGTTTTATAAAAAAATCAACCGAAACTATTCATTATCCACTATTCATTATTTATTTGAGCACACCGGAGGTGTGCTCGTGACTTTCGCCGCCAAAAAGATCGCCCTCAAGACCCGTAAGCAGGTCTTCGGCGAAATGCTGGGCAACAACGCGTCGCTCTTCCAGGGAGAGGGCTTCGAGTTTGCCGAGCTACGGGAGTATATCTACGGCGACGACGTGCGCAAGATCGACTGGAAGACCACGGCGAAGCTGCGCAAACCCTATGTCAAAATCTACCATGAGGAGCGGGAGCTCAACGTAGTGGTCTCGACGATGATGGGGGGATCGACCTGGTTCGGTACCCGGCGCCCCAAGAGCGAGTATATGGCCGAACTGCTGGCGATTTTGGGCTTTTCGGCAGTGAAGAACAGCGACCTCTTCACCCACATGCTCTACGCCGACCGGCTCTATCGCAGCAGTAAGCCCAGTAAGAAGATCTTTGCCGTGCACCGGGAATTGGAGGAGGCACTGGAGTTTGACCCCCTTGGCAAGGTCTCCGACTTTGCCGGCTGGACCGATACCCTCTACCGGCGGGTGAAAAAAAAGGCGCTGATGTTTCTCATCTCCGATTTCGTCGGCGAGGTAGACCTCCGGCTGCTCAGCCGCAAGCACGACCTTTTTGTCCTGATCGTTCGGGACCGCTTCGAGGAGCATCCCGGCTCTTTGGGGTACCTGCGGCTGGTGGATCCCGAGAGCGGCGAGAGCTTCGAGGGCGATATCAACGAAGGGGTGATGAAGGAGTACAAAAAGGCCCTCCTGGCCAACGACCGCCGTCTCTACCGGCACCTGCGTAAAAACGGTATTCGCTACGCCAAACTTTACACGGACGAAGAGCCCTTCGCCAAACTGATCAAGAGGATGCGATGAAGAACGATCTGAATATGACGCTGCCGCCTATCAAGGATATCAAGCCGCCGGTGGAGATCCCCGATATCAGCCGATGGCTCTACTGGGGAGTGATTGTCCTCGGTGTGCTGGTGATAGTCGTCGCGCTCTTTTTCCTGGTGCGGAAGATTTTGAGCCTTCGGGAAGAAAACCGCCAGAAACGTTATCTCGAGGCGTTGCATCGGGTAGAGTGGAGCGATCCGAAAAAAGCGGCCTATACCATCACCCATTACGGTAGGCTACTGGCCACCGACGATCGGCGTCGGGAGCTCTTCAGTCAGCTGTTGCCGCTTCTGGAGCGCTACAAATACCGCAAAGAGGTCGCTCAGGTGGACGAAGAGACCAAACGACGCTTCGAACTCTACAGGCAGGTTTGCGATGAGTCTGTTTGAGCATTTCAGTTTCCAGTATCCCTGGGTCTTGGCCCTGGTAGTGCTCTTTTGGATCTGCGGACGCTACTGCCCGGCCCGCACCCAAGCGATCTACTTTCCCCATGTACGCAGGCTGCTCTCGGTCCACGGCCGCAAGAGCCGCTGGCTGGAGATCCTCAAGTGGATCGGGATCGTCGGGCTGCTCTTGGCCCTGGCTTCGCCGGTATTGACCAACGAATACAAAGAGCTGAAGAAAAAGGGCCGGGACATTATGCTGATCCTCGACTCCAGCGGCTCCATGCGCCAAAGAGGTTTCGACCCGACCGATCCCCTCAAAAGCAAATTTGACGTAGTCAAGGAGGTCGTGGGAGATTTCATCAACCAGCGCAAAAACGACCGTATCGGTCTAATCAATTTCGCCAGCGTTGCTTTTGTCGCGTCGCCCCTGACCTTCGACAAGGAGTTCTTGCGCAAGATCCTGGCGATGCAAGAGCCGGGGATCGCAGGGGAGAAGACGGCCATCAACGATGCGCTGCTACAGACCTACAACATCCTCTCCAAGAGCGATGCCAAGAGCAAGATCGCCATCTTGTTGACCGACGGGATCGACAATGTCAGCCGCATCTCCTTCGATGAGATCCGCAGACTTATCAGCGAGAGCGATGTCAAGCTCTATACCATCGGCATCGGCAGCTTCCGGGATTTCGATGCTCCGTATCTGAAGGCCTTGGCCCAGGCGGGGCACGGCAAATTTTATGCCGCTTCCAACAAACAAACGCTCCAGCGTATTTACAAGGATATCGACCGCCTGGAGACCAGCAAAATCAAGAACAAAAAGATCGTCCAGCATGAGTATCTCTATATCTATCCGCTCTTTGTAGCGATTTTGGCGTGGCTGCTCTTTATCTACTACCGCACGGCCAAGGGGGTGGAGTGATGGAGTTTGTTCATCCGCAGTTTTTCTGGGTGATGCTGGTCCCCTTTTCGATCTTCGTCTTTCTTGTGACGACCAACAAGGACAAAGTCTCCCGTATCTTCGACGAGAAGATTTTGGAGCGACTGAGGGCCGATAGCGATACCCTGCCCAATTCACTGCGTAATTTGGTGCTCTTCGCGGCGGTTTTTCTGATGATCGTCGCGCTCTCTCGCCCGGTGATCGACGAGGGGGAGAAGGTCGTCAAGCTTCAGGGGATCACCGCTTTGGCGGCGTTGGACATCTCCGGCTCTATGCGGAGCAAGGACCGCTACCCCAATCGCCTGGAATTTGCCAAGAAGAAGCTCGCCCAACTTCTCGATGCCATGCCGGGAGACGAGGTGGGTTTGCTGGCCTTCGCCCATAACGCCTTTGTCCTCTCACCCTTTACCAGCGATACAGGGACCCTCAAGCAGATCATCGAAGGGGTCAACGAAAGCTACATCAATATGAGCTCTACCGATCTGGGGGGTCTGGTAGATCTGGCGGGCAACTTGCTACGCAAGAAGAAGGAGAAAATCCTCATCGTCTTTACCGACGGGGGAGATCCCGAGGCGCTTCAGGGACTCAAAGAGCGGCTCAAAGCGGAGGGGATCACCCTCTACGCTGTTTTGATTGGGACAAAAAAAGGCGCACCGGTCCTCGATGCCCGCGGGCATCCCATGAAGAAAAAAGACGGCACCATCGCCATCACCCAGATCAACGAGCAGCTGGGACAAATCGCCAGGGAGAGCGGAGGGGACTACCTTATCGCGGGTTACGGCAAAGAGGATATGCAACACCTGGCCGACGAGATTCATCGCCGTTTCGCCAAAGAGCGCCGGGGAGCGATCCGTATCCGGGAGCGGGTGGAGCTTTTCCCCTATCCTCTGGCGGGAGCGGTGCTTCTGCTCCTGATCGGGCTAAGTTCCATGCCCCGTAGCGGGCAGGGCTTTTATCGCCGTCGTAAAGCTCGAAAGAAGGAGGCACGATCATGAAGCATGGGGTAAGGCTGTTTTTGGCTCTTGTGCTTTTGAGCCTCTTCGCTCAGGCGGGACTTCGGGATTTTCAGCGCATCGAAGCGGCGCGCAAAGCTTACGAGGCAGGGAAGTATGAAAAGAGTGCCGCGCTGCTGCGAAGCATAGGAAAAGAGAGTGCCCCGCTGCACTACGACCTGGGAAATGCCTACTACAAGAAGGGCGACTACGCCAAGGCGCTGCTCCACTACAAACGAGCCAAAGGCGAGGGGGTCGACGAAGAGGCGCGGCTGCACAATATCGGCAACGTCTACTTCAAAATGAAGCAGCTCAAAAAGGCGATCACCGCCTACGAGGCAGC
Organism: Campylobacteraceae bacterium; assembly: GCA_026983875.1. GTDB lineage: Bacteria > Campylobacterota > Campylobacteria > Campylobacterales > Sulfurovaceae > Nitratifractor. The sequence continues at coordinate 2,620 of JALSTG010000067.1, read as the reverse complement.
CCTGAAAATTCGTGACGATGCCGCCACCCGATACAACCTGGAGCTGGCAAAAAAACTTCTGAAACAGCAACAAGAGAAAAAGAAAAAACCGCAGCAAAAACAACAGCAGAAACAGCAGAAAAAGCATCAAAAACAGGGCAAGCAGAAGCAGAAACAGCAGAGTAAATCGGGAGAGGGGAAAAACCGGAAGCAGCAATCCCGGAAACAACAGGGAAAGCAAAAGCCGAAACAAAACCGGCAAGGCTCCGGGAAGCAGGAAAAAACGAAGCCGAAGAGTTCACAGCAAAACCAAAACTCCTCGGGTAAAGCCCAGTCGAAGCAGAATAATTCTCAGGGACAAAAGCCTCCAAAGAGCGGGAAGCAGCCGGAGTCCAAAGGGCAGAAAAGACCCCAGCCTTCCCAGGGTAAAGGGAAGAAGCCCAAGGAAGAAAACAAGCCCTCCCGCAAACAAGCCCGCTACAAGGAGCCCCAGCCCCAGGGCCAAAAACCCCAGACGCCTCAGCCCCAAAGCGCCGAGGCCGGCCGGTCGGGCGGAGCTCAAAGGGGCCAAGGCGGCTCCGCCAAGATCAATCGGCTCAACAGTGCCCAAGCTCGGCAGCTACGGCGTCTGATGAAGCGTATGGGAGGCAAGAAGATGCCGACGATGATGTATCAAGTCGGCGGACGGCGCACGCCGCCCAATCCGCAGGTCAACCCCTGGTAACGAAGCGAAGAAGGATTAGAAGATGAAAAAAATTTGGACGGCAATGATCGGGATATTCTGGCTTACCGTCGGCCTGACGGCAGCCGGAGTGCAGCTGAAAGTCAGCTCTACACGGGTCGCTCCGGGCCAGAGCGTCAAGGTCAAGATCGAGGCGGAGGGGAAAGATGTGCTCTTTCCTCCTATCCGAAAGATCGGTGAGTATCCGGTGGAGAATCTCCGCCAGAGTAGTAGCTCCCAATACAAGATGATCAACGGGCAGTTCAGCTCCAGCAGCAAAAAGATTCTCTCCTTCGAATTCTTTCCGGAGAAGACGGTGACCCTTCCTCCTCTGAAGGTGACGGTCGACGGCAAAGCGTATCAAACGCCTTCGACGAAGATCGAAGTCTCCAAAGAGGCCGGAGGAGGGCAGGGGGGATTTTCGATCCGGATGAAAGCGAACAAAAAGGAGGTTTACCGGGGAGAACCGCTGGTCGTGACGGTAGATGTGGCCGAGCCACTCAATGGGGCTATTGTACAGATGCGGTATATCCCGCCGGCATTCAAAGGATTCGTCGCCAAACCCCTGGGAGGAGAGCGGCAGATCCGCAAAGGCAATGTCACGATCCACGAGCTGCGCTATCTTCTGACGCCGGAACAGGCGGGAGCACGGCAGATCGGACCGGCCGCCGTGCGGGTGGGGATCCGGGATCTCAATGCCCCGGCCGATCCCTTCGGAATCTTCGGAACCCCTCTGAAATGGGTCGACCTGCGTTCCAATCTCCTCACTATTATGGTCAAGCCTCTGCCAGCCGACGCGGATCTGGTGGGCCACTACAGCCTCAAGGCGAAGGTGGATCGCAAGAAGGTCAAAGCCAACGAGCCCGTCAACTATACGCTGGAGATCGTGGGAGAGGGAAGCCTGGAGGATCTGGCCGATCCCCGCTTCGATATTCCCGGCGTAACCGTCTACAGCGACGATGCCCAAGTCAAGAGCTCCATCAAAGGGGGCAAGCTTTACAGCCGCTATACCAAGAAATACGTCTTTATCTCCGATCGGAGTTTTGAGATTCCTTCTTTGAAGCTCAAAGAGTTCGACTATCAGACCGGCAAGAGCCGAACCCTTCAGACTCCTACTTTTTCCATTACGGTGACCGGTGGAGGATCTGCCGCACCCGTTGCACCTCCGGCGGGGATGAAGGCCCAGACTCCCGTCGTCCCCCGGACTCAGAGTCAGGCAGGGGCAAAGCCCGCTCCCCCTGTCTCGGTGAAGAAGAGCGAGAACCTGCTGGAAGATCCCGACTACTATGCCCGGAAAGCCTACGAAGAGAAGTCCGCGCGTCTACCTTGGTATCTGGCCGGCGCTTTTGCAGCGGGAGTGCTTCTGACGCTCATTCTCGTACGCTTCTGGCCTCGTCGGGGCAAGAGAGCCATCCTACCCGGGATCAAAAAGCGCCACTACAGCCTGGACGAGGCCCTCAAAATTCTCTATCCTCATACCAACGAGGATCCGGAGGTAGAAAGGATAGTCCGTACCCTCTACCGGCTCAAGAACGGAGAACAAGTCGAGATAGACCGGAATGCGCTGGATCGCCTGGCGGCGAAATATGATGAAGGAGTAACGAGTAACGAGTAACGAGTAACGAGTAACGAGTTACGAGTTACGTGTTACGTGTTACGTGTTACGTGTTACGTGTTACGTGTTACGTGTTACGTGTTACGTGTTACGTGTTACGTGTTACGTGTTACGTGTTACGTGTTACGTGTTACGTGTTATCCGTCTTGACAATATTTCTCAACCCTATAAAATTCCTAATTCCTAATTCCTAATTCCTAATTCCTAATTCCTAATTCCTAATTCCTAATTCCTAATTCCTAATTCCTAATTCCTAATTCCTAATTCCTAATTCCTAATTCCTAATTCCTAATTCCTAATTCCTA
>JALSTG010000066.1 GCA_026983875.1 Campylobacteraceae bacterium | reverse complement strand
GAAGATCTCCGCCGGCACCGCCAGCAAAACCGCCGCCACCAGCGATCCGTAGCCGAAAAACATGGATCGGGCCCAGATATCGTTCTCTTTTCGCGCCCGCACCCGGTAGATCAGCACGATCTGCCATAGGTAGAGTCCCACGGCAAAAAGCATCACAAAGATTGCGGCAAAACGCCCAAACCCAAAGCCGAACAGGGTCGAAAAGAGATGAAGTAGCACCCCACCGACCATGAGATTGAAGGCCCGGTTGATGGGCTTTTCGTCAAAACCGTGAGCCAGACCGAACATCGGCAGCAAAATCAATGAGAGCCCCATGATCGTCAGAACGACATAGCCTCCCAGCACCAGAACCGCATGAGTCCCCAACCACCAGCCTACATCGATTTTGAGCCCGGCGCCGATGGTCAGGGTCATTAGAAAGCCTACGACGATCCCGGTAGTGAGAAAAAGATTGGCAGCGACGGCGGTCTTCACCGTCAAAGTGACGTTTGAAACCTTTTTGAGGGTCATGAGCGTATCGTAGAGGTAGATCAGCATCGCCGTAAGTACCAACAAGCCGCCGTAGGGTAGGACCCCCGGCCAGAGCCAAAAGCCCAGGACCATCAAAAGGGTACCGATCAGCAGCAGGGGCCAGATCACATAGTAGAGATCCACCGAATGGTGCCCCACCTCCACCACCACGGGAATGAGCTGGGCCATAGCACCGAAGATGATCATCATCACGAAGCCCAATAGATACCAGTGGGCCCAGCCGGCGATCCCCGGGTCGAAGTGCCCCAAAGAGGGATCGAGAAAGAGCAAAGCAACGCTCCCCAAAAAGAAGAAGATCGTCCCGATCGCGAAAAAGGGAGCGATCATGGAAAAGGGAGGGGCATAGTCCTTTGAGACGGCAAACATCCGACACTATCCTGCGCAGCTGGCGTCGTCGAGATCGGCCTGCTCGCTAGCGCCGGGCTTGTAGCCAAAGACCAGTTTCACCCGGCCGTCTGGGAGCGTCTCCTCCTCCAGCAGGGCGAAGTTCTCGCCGATCTTCTCCAGCAGCCCCATGGGCTTTTTGTGATTGATCATCACCAGTCTTTTGTTGGGAGCATCGATCAGCTTGAGGCCGGCCATAGCATTGACCATCGGCTCCGGAGGACCGCACTTGGAGGTATCAAACTCGTAATACTGAGTCTCACCAATTGCATAGGTAAAAAAGGGAACCGTAGCTCCGGGAACTTCAATCGGCTCTTTGGTAATATCGGACATATTTACTCCTATTTAAAAGATGGAATCATTATAGAGTCGGTGGGGTTGAAAAGAGTTGATCCAAATCAAGTTTTGGACGAATTTTAATAGATTTTTATCTATTTATTCGTCAGAATCGTTATGAGCGAAGATGTTTCTCCACAAAATCTCGGGCCATCTTATCAAACTTCTTCATGCGCTCTTTGCCCTTGGGCAAGCTCTTGCGCAGAGCTTTCATCTCCTCCAAAAAGACATCGACTCCGTCGGGCAGGACCTCTTGAAACCAGCGGCGTATCTGTTTGGCGAAGGCGGGAGAGGCGCCCGAAGTGGAAAAAGCCACCGTCAGATCTCCCTGCTTGACGTAGGAGGGGAAGATGAAATCACAGTAGCGGGTATCGTCCACGCTGTTGACCAGAACGCGGCTGGAACGAGTCTCTTCGTAGATCTGTCGGTGCAGATCGACCGTGTCCGTGGCGACTACGACGAGGTCGTACTCCAAAGCCTCCCGGGAACGATAGGGACGAATCAGCAGGCTCAGGCAGTGATCTGAAGCCATCTGCCGTACCGCTTCGCCGACCTCCTTGGCGACAATGGTGATCTCATTGCTAAAATCCAGCAGCTTCTCCAGTTTCTCGGCAGCGATGGCACCGCCGCCGACAAGGAGGATCCGCTTGCCCTCCATCTGCAAAAAGGCGGGAAAGTAGCTCATCATCTCCACCTCATCGGGAAAAGCGCAGCGGGTCGATGGGAGTCGTCTCTCCTACGCCAGTGGTTCTCCCCTTGATCAGCCGGGGGCCTTTGGTCGTAGGAACCTTGTACGGAGGAGCAGAAAGCGGATAGTCCGCCAGTGGCCGGAGTCGGATCTGTGGATCGTTTTTGAGGAGCATAATCAATCGTTTGAGCTCCATTTTGGCCGAGAGAGTACCGAACATCTGATCATGCATCAAAAGCATCAGATGCCCCGGCGTGTAAGTATGCCCCCGGTGCAACTGGAATTTGATCCGGCGGTAGAGCTCCTCGGCCGTTCCAATGGGGCGGCCGCTGTGGGTGTGGGTCCACTCCAAATCCCAGCCGTAGAGAGTGTAGCCGTGGGATGCTAGGAGATCTGCGGCAGCCGTTGCACTACGATCCGCATCGTAGGCCCGCCCTCCCAGACGCCAGCTATCTCGGCCCGGGAGACGGCCCCGTCTGTCGCCGAGCCCCAGCACGACACGGTTCTTTTCGAAATCGGCCAAAACCTGCATGGGATGACGATAGTAGTCGATATAGTGGCCGTTGGCATGGGTGTAGCTGTGATTGGCAAGGGTGATGTAGGGGTTGTTCCGATACCCTTCGAGATAGGAGCGATAGAGAGAAGGGTGTGCGTGTTTGCCTACCACGAAGGCGGTCAGGGGCACCTTGGTCTCCCGGATCGCCGCATCGAGATTGGGACTGCCCTTTAGCGGCCCGTCGTCACTCGTCAGATAGACGCTGTAGCGCTCGCGGCCCGGGGGCCCGCCTGGTCGCCGGCCGCAGCCGGCCAGAAACCACGCCGCCGCTGCCGTACTCCCCCACTTCAATATCGCTCGACGCTCTTTTCGCATTATTCCATTCCGTTTTTGAAAAAATTATATCCTGGAAACCTGGGGGCTCAAAAGTTTTTTTGCGAACTTTTTCATCATCAACAGCGTTGGGACCGAAGCATCAGTAGAGCTTCTTTTTCTTCAGATCACCGTGATAGACGATATCTTCCGCCTTGGTGTTGGGGTCGTTGAGCCAGTCGGGGGCCGGAGGGGCTTCGTTCATTTTCTTGACCTCCTCATCCAACATATCCTCCTGATAGGTCATCATCATATCGGCGGCGATGACATAGGGAGCCTCCTGGATCGTTACCAGTTTCTTGATCTCGTCTCCGACATCCTCTCCTTCGATGGTGACGATGATCTTGCCCTTCTCCTTGTCGCCAAAGTGAAACTCGCAGATTTCGCTTGCTTCGCACCACTTCCGGACCTCGTCGTAGTGCCGGCTGTGGCACTGGATTACGATACTCGATATATTCATCTTCTACTCCTTATTGATTGATTTTCCATCCCAGGACTTTGCCGTCGTCTCCCCCGCTGTATAGGGTATGCAGATCGGCAAAGATCAGGGCATTGACGATAGCGCTATGACCTTTGAGCAGGGCGATCTTCTCTTTAGATTCCAGATCGAAAAGCGTCAGATTGCTCTGCTCGTCCATCGAATAGGCTGCCCGCTTCCCCCGGGGAGAAAGCGCGGCGGCATAGACAAAAAATTTCGCCGGAAAAAAGCCTTGATTCCCCCGTTTCCAGTCATACCAGGCGGCCCGGCGGTCCTGTCCCGCCGCGGCGACGTAGTCGCCCTTGATATCCACCATATAGAGATTGTCTTTGTTGACCCCCGAGAGACGTTTGACGATCTTACCCGTCACGGTCTCCAGCAGCGTCACGATCCCGCTTTCACCTCCGAAAGCGGCGATCGTCCGGTCCTCGTTGAGGGCAAAATCGGAGAACTTCGACTCATCGACCTGAAGACGATATACCTCTTTGCCGCTTGTTAGATCCAGCAAGGCCGCTTCGTCGCTCAGGTAGCCCAACAGCACATGATCCTTGTCGATAAATCGGGCCTTAACGAGAGGCTTGCGGTCCTCGGCCTTAAGGATCCATCGGGTGGTGTTCCCCTCGACAATCCTCAGATCGGAGAAGCCTCCCTGCCCGCTGTCGCTGAGGATCAGATAGCGACCCTCATCCCAATCCACCGCGGCGATCTTCGCCGGCATAAGATCCCCTATGAAATCCTTGATTTTCGGCAGCGTGTATTCCCGGACGATCTGCTTCTGTTTCAGGTCGTAATCCTGAAGAATTCCCCGGTCGGTCCCCCAGATCAGATGCCCTTGCCTCAGGACCATATCCTTGACCCCGCCTTTGGCTTCGACGCTCCAGGCCGCTCCATGACTCTCGAATGCCGAGAGAATCCCCAGATACAGAAACAAAAAGAGGGCTATCCGTCTCATCATGCACTCTCTCCCGTCAGACGCTCTTCGATGATCTCCAGGACCTTTAGAGCGACCCCCTCCTCGTCCAGATCGCTCTTGGCACCGAAGAGATCCCCTTCGGCATTGAGGAAGCTTTCGAAGATTTCCCGCTCTTCGATCAGATCCGGCAGCTCTTTGAGCACCTCGAGCCCTACTGCCTCCTGAAGCGTCTCGGGGAGATAGATCATAAAGTTGTAGTCGTTGGGATCGAAAACGTCGAACTCGTCGTCGATCTCCGGATCGTAGAGGTTGGCGTCCACCACCATCAGATAGCGCAGTTCGTCGGTATCTTCGTCCATACGGCTCATGATCTTTGGAAAGCGTTTCAACAATTCATCACGATCGATCATTAGTCTCCTCCATTTTGCGCATGATATCTCTAAAGATTATACCGTCTTGAACTCACCGAATCGTGACGGAAATCAAGCCTCGACCGACTCCAACGTCCGATAGCTAATGGCTTGAGTGGGGCAACGGGACAGACACATTCCGCAGCCCGTACAGCGATCCGGATCGATCACCGGATCGAAAAGCCCCCGAAAAAGAATCGCCTCTTCCAGGCACGGCTCCTTGCAGGCAAAACAGATCGTACCGTGATGGGCTATACACCTCTCTTTAGAAATCACCAAAAGAGCGTTGATCGATTCCGAACCCCGCTCCAGATCCAGCACACCCGCTTCGCAGGCTTTGGCACAATCCTCGCAGAAGGTGCAACCGCTTTGGGTGAAATTGAGTATCGGGGTACCGTCGGCGGCGATGACGATAATCGCTTCGTCACAGACAGTGGCACAGGCTTTGGATTCGCACTGCGGACACTCACTCTGAAAAAGCGATTCTTTTACGGTATATGGAGGCCGGACTCGTAGCGGTCTCTCCTCCTTCTCCCCGGTGACGGGCCGGACGATCGAACGGAAAAACTCCCGCCGCGAAGCCACTTACTTGACCCCCTCGTCGATCACTTCGATGAGGTTGGACTTACTTTTCAGAGCCGGATCGGTGAAGACCGGCTTGAAGGTATTCTCCACCAGGGGCTTGACATTGGCCTGAGGTACATGACACTGGGAGCAGTTGAAGCGCGCGGGGCTTAGCTTCTTCATCCTGTGGGCGACGGTGACGATATCCGTGGTATTCTTGATCACCTTGCCCTCCTTGACGACCTCTCCCTTTTTATCCAGCGTGGTTTTGGGGCGGAAGTCGGTAAAGTGCGAGGGAGGAATGGGCGTCGCTCCCACGCCCTTGGCCACGTTGGGCATATGGCAGCCCAGACACTGGTTGTTATTCCGCGTGATGGGGAGCAACCCCTCGACACTGTGGGGGATCAAAGGAGGCGCATTGGTATAGGAACGCTCGAACTTTTTCGCCGTTCCCGGTGCGGCTTTGGTGTACTCCGCATTGGGCGGCGTGACCTTCTCTTCGAAAAGACTCGTCTTCCTCAGACCCAGCTCCTCGTCGGGAATCACCTTTTCCGCCGCCGATACAGAGAGTGCCATCACACTCAGTGCCGTCATAGCAATCAGACTTTTCTTGATCATTTTGACTCCTTGCTTAGATAGTTTCGTATATGAAAACCCAGTGCGTCGTCATCGCACACATCCACGCAGCGGCCGCAGTTGCTGCATTCCTGGCCACTGACGAATTCACTCCGTTTGCCGATCATTCCCAGGACCTGTACCTCGGGGCAGACCTCCTTGCACCTCATGCACAGTGTACAGTTGTCGCTGTTGTGCTTGACGCGAATCAGCGAATATTTGCCGATGAGAGAGTGGACGCCTCCCAAGGGACAGATATGTCCGCACCAACCGTTTTTGAGCACGAAGAGATCAAAAAGAAATATCGCCACCAGCAGTCCCGCTCCGGCGCCGAAGCCGAAAATGACGCCCCGATTGAGAATCGTAATAGGCGAGACCACCTCGAAGGCTGCCAAACCGGTAATTGCCGAGACGATCAAAGCAATCACGATCATGTAGTAGCGCAGGTTCCGCGTCACCCAGACTTTGCGCTCGATTCGATCGATGAGCAGTTTGCGCCGCAGCCAGGCCGCCAGGTCGGTGACCATATTGACGGGGCAGACCCAGCTGCAGAAAGCCCGACCGCCAATGATGCCGTAGAAGAGAACAATGATCGCGGCGCCGATTAGGGCATTGGTCCCGATGATCATCCCCGTCGCCATAATCTGGAGGACCGCAAAAGGATCGCTCAGAGGTACGGTATCAAAGAGCCGCGAGGCGGAGAGATTTCCCTGGAGTACCTTCCATCCCCAGTAATTACCGGCGAAATAGAGAAAGAGCAGCACAAGCTGAACGAAGCGGCGCAGGATTAGATATTTGACATTGCTCCACTTCATCTCAGAACTCCAGTCCCTTGTTGAGGTAATCCATCGGATTCTCTTTGCTCCGCTCATCATGAGTGGTCACATCTTTTCCCACCCGCTCCTGCACACGCTGCTGATCCTTTTTGTCCCAGCCTTTGACGTAGTGCGCACCGGGTTTGCCCAGGGCGATCTCGCGGGGTAGGACGAAGATCGCCGCCTTTTCGGTCACACAGGCCTTTTCGCACAGACCGCAGCCGGTACAGGCGTTCATATCGACCACCGGTTTGAGAAAGGCGTGCTTGCCCGTTCTCGGATTTCGGTCATACTCCAGACGGATCGCTTCGTCCATCAGGGGGCAGGCCCGGTAGCAGGCGTCGCACTGGATGCCCCAAAAAGCGATGCAGGAGTTGGGGTCAACCACCGCCAGCCCCATGTCCATCATTTTGAAATCGAGCTCCCCCGTTTGGGGGTTCGTCACCTTTTTCAGATCCAAGGCATTCGTCGGACACGCTACGGCACAGGGAGTATCCTCACACATATAGCAGGGGACCTCTCTGGGCTTGAAAAAAGGCGTACCGATGGTGACGTTGTCCTGAGCCCGGGCCATCTTGAGGGTACCGGGTCGAGGACGGCCCGTCTCTTTGTCGATATTCTGAGGCCGGTTGACGCAGGCTTCGGCACAGAGACCGCACTTGATACAGGCTTTGAGAAAATCGGCTTCCTCCAGCGCCGCCGGCGGACGCAGCGTCAGGGGAGAGCTCTTGGCCTTCTGGGCATACCCTGCCCAGAGCAAGACCCCCATCACCCCCAGCCCGGCATGGTGTGCCAGATCCGTAAAGAACCGGCGACGCTCGCTGATGGGGGTTTTCTTTTTCGCTTCGTGACTCACCGACGACTCCTAGGCTTAGGCTTTATAGATCTTGACCGCACACTTCTTATAGTCGGTCTGCTTGGACATAGGACAGGTGGCGTCCAAAGTCACCTTGTTGATGAAGACCTTTTCGTCGAACCAGGGGACGAAGACCAGCCCTTGAGGCGGACGGTTCCGACCATGGGTTTCGACCCGGGCCTTGACCTTGCCTCGGCGGGATTCGACCCAGACCAGGTCACCCCGCTTGACCCCTTTGGCTTTGGCATCTTTGGGGTTCATGTAGCAGAGTGCCTCGGGCACGGCTCGATAGAGTTCGGGGACCCGCATGGTCATCGTACCGCTGTGCCAGTGCTCGAGTACCCGTCCGGTGCAGAGCCAAGTGTCGTACTCTTTGTCGGGCATTTCCGGCGGATCCATATAGGGCCGTGCAAAGATCTTGGCCTTGTTGGGGATCGGCGTCTTGCCTTTGGACTTGTCCGGCTTGAGGAGGTTTCCGCTGAAGAGCTTCTTGGCCAGGGGGCCGTAGAAGGCGAAGTCTCCGCCGGGATTGGCTTTGGCGGCGTAGGGATCGTATTTGACGTTGAAGCGCCAGGGGGTCTCTTTGCCGTTGACGACGGGCCATTTGAGCCCGCGGACCTTGTGGTAGGTGACGAAGTCCGCCAGGTCGTGGCCGTGACCCCGTCCGAACCAGGCATACTCTTCCCAGAGATACTGATGGATCATGAAGCCGTAGCCTTTGAAGACCTTGCCGTCGCTTCCAACGACGTTTCTTGAATCTCCGAGACACTCGGAGTTGTCGTAGCCCTTCTGGGGGAAAGCGTTCAGATCGATCTTGTACTTCTTGGCCCGATCGTTGGCGAAAAGGATCTCATACATCGTCGTATCGGGTTTGTAGCCAAGTTTCTCGGCATCTTTGCGCACGTCGGGGAGCTTCTTGCCGTTGCGCAGGGTATAGGGACCCCAGAGATCGTTGACGGTAAAGCGCTTGGAGAGCTCCACCCACTGCCAGGTGTCACTCATGGCGTCACCGACGGGCAGGACCTGCTGGCGCCAGTGCTGGGTCCGGCGCTCGGCGTTGCCGTAGGCTCCCCACTTCTCGTAGATCATGGCGCTGGGCAGAACCAGATCCGAGACCATGGCGCTGATACCGGGGTAGCCGTCGGAGGTGACCAGGAAGAAATCCTTCATCTTCCGGGCCGCCTTGATCCAGTGGTTGGCATTGGCCGTATCCTGATAGGGATTACAGACGTTGACCCAGGCGAATTTGACGACACCGTCTTCGATATCGCGGTGGATCTTGACAATATGCTGATTGCCTACGGGATTGAGGGTCCCGGCAGGGATCTGCCACTTCTTCTCGACGATGGCGCGATGCTTGGGGTTTTTGACCATCAGGTCCGCCGGCAGACGGTGACAGAAGGTTCCTACCTCCCGGGCGGTTCCGCAGGCCGAAGGCTGTCCCGTCAGGGAGAAGGCGCCGTTGCCGGGCTTGGCCTGCTTGTTGAGCAGGAAGTGGACGTTGTAGCTGAGGGTATTGACCCAGGTTCCCCGGGTATGCTGGTTCATACCCATGGTCCAGAAGGAGACCACCTTGCGGTCCTTCTCGATATAGAGATCGGCCAGCATCTTGAGCTTTTTCTTGAAGCTTTCAAGGGATTCGTTAGGATCTCCCTTCGCGATCTTGGCGACATAGTCCAGAGTATAAGGCTCCAAGGATTTTTTATACTCCTCAAAACTGATGAGCCAGTGAGCCAGCGTTCCCGGATTCATCTTCATTACGTCGCCGGCCTTGACGCCGTAGGGCTCCAGAGCGGGGCCCTCTTTTTCGGAGATAGTTTTGGCCATCTCTTTCTTGATGATCTCCATCTCTTTCTCGGAGTAAAGCCCCTCTTTGAGCGCCTTTTCCCCCGCCCGGCGCATTCCGTAGCCGATGTTGCGGGGCCCGACGGCGAAGACGATGTGCTTCTTGACGAAGTCCCAGTCGATCGCCTCGGGATGGTTGTAGACGATCTCGTGGGCGATGTAGTTCCAGATCGCCAGATCGGTCTGGGGAGCGAAGATGATGTTGAAGTCACTCAGGTCGCAACTACGGTGCGTGTAGGTCTGAAGGTTGACTACCTTGACCCGCTCGGGATCGGAGAGTTTACGGTCGGTGACCCGGCTCCAGAGGATCGGGTGCATCTCCGCCATATTGGATCCCCAGGCGACGATGGTGTCGGTCAGCTCGATGTCGTCGTAGCATCCGCTGGGCTCGTCGATCCCGAAGGTCTGGTAGAAGCCGACGACCGCCGAGGCCATACAGTGGCGGGCGTTGGGGTCGATGGCATTGGAGCGAAATCCCCCTTTCATCATCTTTTGAGCCGCATAGCCTTCCATAATGGTGTACTGCCCGGAGCCGAAGACCGCGACCCCTTCCGGGCCGCTGGCGTTGAGCGCGCGCTTGATCTGCTTCTCCATCTCGTCGAAGGCGCGTTTCCAGCTGACGGGGCGGAATTTGCCGTTCTTGTCGAACTCGCCTTTATCGTTGAGCCGCATCAGAGGGACCTTGAGGCGGTCGGCTCCGTACATGATCTTGGCGTTGAAATAGCCCTTGATACAGTTCAGACCGCGGTTGACCGGCGCGGCGGGGTCGCCTTTGACGGCGACGATCTTGCCGTTTTCGGTCGCCAGCATGATGCCGCAACCCGTTCCGCAGAAACGGCAGGGCGCTTTGTCCCAGCGCCAGCCCGCCTCTCCGGCGGCAGCGGCGGCTTTGGCCTCTTCGGGAACGGTGATTCCCACAGCTCCGGCCGCCGCCACGGCAGCCGAGGTTTTCAGAAAGTCTCGTCGATTCATTCCCATTCTAACCTCCTATATGTTACGGGATGCTTTAATTTTAACGCTTTGGATAGGAAGAGTCGTTGATACGAATCAATGATATCGATAGATACAAATGGAAAACTTCTTCCCTCTTCATTGATACGCGTCAAGAGATCAAAGCCCATTGCCCATTACAATAAAGTAATACAAAACGGATAGAATTCCCGAAAAAAGGAGTCTGGATGCGTGAAGAGCTGCTCTACAAAATGCAAAATGCCTTCCCGATGGTCGAACGTCCCTTTGCCGCTCTGGCCAAGGATCTCGACAGTAACGAAGAGACAGTCCTGGAGACGGCCCAAAAACTCAAAGAGGAGGGAATCATCCGCCAGACTTCCGCCATTTTCGATACCAAGCGCCTGGGCTACCACTCTTCTCTCGTCGCTTTCAAAGTCCCCGAAGAGGGGATCGAATACGCAGCGGAGATCATCAATGCCCACCCCGGCGTAAGTCACAACTACCTGCGCAATCACGACTTCAATGTCTGGTTCACCCTGGCCGTACCGCCCGATTCCCAACTGGGTCTGCAAGGGACCGTCAACCGTCTTCAACGTCTTACCGGTGCCGAAGAAGCGATCACCTTGCCGACGCTAAAGATGTTCAAAATCTCCGTCAAACTCGATACCACCGGAAAGCAGAGCAAGAAGGAGAAGGTGCATAAAAGGGAGCACAAGAGTATCAAAATGGGGGCAAGGCACTATGCCGTGATCCGGGAATTGCAAAAGGATATTCCCCTCGTTCCCGAACCCTTCAAAGGGGCAACCACGCGTCTAGGTATGAGCCATGAAGAGCTATTTTCCATTGCCCGGGAACTCAAAGAGGCCGGCGTGATGCGTCGTTTTGCTACGATACTCAACCACCGAAAAGCCGGATTTACCGCCAATGCCATGAGCGTCTGGAGCGTACCCGAAGAGCGGGCCGAGGAGTTGGGACGGCAGATCGCCGAGTTTCGCGCCGTCAGCCACTGCTACCTCCGTCCCAGCTATCCCAACTGGCCCTACAATCTCTTCGCCATGGTCCACGCCACCAGCCAGGAGGCCTGCGACGGCGTCATCGAGGAGATCGCCCGGGAGACGGGCCTCACAGAATACGGCAAGCTCTACTCCACCCGGGAATTCAAAAAAAAGCGCCTAGTCTATTTCGATCCTGCTTTTGAAAAATGGGAAGAGGAACACCTACTGAGTTAGGAGGCTATAGATATCCACCTCTCAAGGTTCTTGAATGCCAAACTTAGAGCTTACTCCATTCCCAACTGCTTCTTAAAATCGGCAATGCAGTTGGTGCAAGTTTTGATCTTGTTGCTTTCGATCACCGTCTCTAAAGCTTCCGGATTCAACACCCGTACATGATGCTGATGATCGACCTCGATGATCTGCTCTTTTTTCATCTTTTTAAAAATCCGGGAGAGGGTCTCTGGGGTGAGATTGAGGATCGAAGCGATCTCATTGTATTTGAGTTTGCTGAAGATTTCGCTGTTTTCCAAGAGCATCTTGGCGACCTTGGCTTCGGAGGAGAAGATCGTCTCTTTGTGAATCAGCGACGAGAGGACCATGATCTTGGAGGTCAGAGATTTGATGATCTCCAGAGAAAACTCCTCGTCGCCCAGATTCTTGTAGATCAGATCGTAGGGCACCAACGCCATTTTGCCGTCGGTGATGAATTCGCACGTCGCGGGAAAGGGCATCCGCTCGAAACAGGCATACTCCCCCACTACGGCCGGAGCCTCGAAACGGTTGATCTGGATCTGGGTGCCTTTGGGAGAAGTTTTGTAGAGTTTGACCGTCCCTTCGATGACGATGTAGAGATATTCTCCCCGGTCCCCTTCGTAAAAGACGATACTCTCTTTGGCGTAGCTGCGCACTACCGAGTTGGCTTTGATCTCGGAGACATGAGCATCAGAGAGTTTGGCAAAGAGCTGAATATCTCTCAGTTCATACATGCGTAGCCTTCCCTTTCAACATAGAATGGCTATTGTAGCAAAGATTTTTGAAGGGGGCGTGCAATCTTTCCTGTGATTGGTATCGTCACTTCTCGAACCAGCTGAGCTGTTCGTGAAGTTCCACAACGCGACCGACGACGATCAATGCCGGGGTGGGTAGGCCCCGGGCCTTCTCGACGATATCTTCCAGCGTGCCGATAACCGTCTGTTCGTCGGGCCAGGTCCCCTTGCTGATGACGGCGATGGGAAAATCCGCCGGCTTGCCGATCTCTCGAAGCTTGGAGACGATAAACTCCAGCCGATGCAGCCCCATGAGGAAGATGATCGTATCGTCGCTTTTGTAGTTCTCCCAGGGAATCTGGCTTTTCCCCTTGGCCGCTTCGTGGCCCGTGACTACCCGGAAGCTGACGGTAATCCCCCGGTGGGTGACGGGGATGCCCGCATACTCAGGCACCGCGATGGCGGAGGTGACGCCGGGGATAAACTCAAACTTCACCCCCCGCTCTCTCAGATAGAGTGCCTCCTCACCTCCGCGGCCGAAGACCAGAGGATCGCCCCCCTTGAGCCGCACGACGGTCTCATGCTTTAGAGCTGCCTGATAGATCAGCTCGTTGATCTCCTCCTGGGGCAGCGTATGGTGGCTGTCGGCCTTGCCCACATAGACAAATTCGCAGCCGTCTTTGGCCTCGGCCAGGATCTCCGGATTGGCCAGCCGATCGTAGATGATCACGTCCGCTTGGCGGATCACCCGCAACGCCTTGATCGTCAGCAGATCCAACGCCCCCGGTCCCGCGCCCGTCAGATAGACCATCGACACTCCTTCACTCTCCGTTCTTCACTCTTCACTTTTCTGCCCTCTCTGCCTCGTTGAGATAACATGAGGGATCCTCCGCCCAGAGATCGCCGGAAATCGCCCAGGCGCGGCTGCGGCTGCCTCCGTTGCAAATGTCGATGACTCCGCACTCGCCGCATTTGCCTCCGAGACTTCGGGGGTGTTCGCGCAGTCGATGCAGCATTTCATTGCTCTCGTCCAGCCAGATCTCGCTGAAGGGCTTCTCGGTCATATTTCCCAAAACGAAGGGGAAAAAAGGGTCGGGCTTGACGTTGCCTTTCCAGTCGATGTTGACCAGTTTGCGTCCGGCGCTGTTGCCGCCCCAGGCTCTGAGCCTCCGCAACATCTCGTCTCGAAGCTCTGGGTGGCGCCGGGAGAACTTCTGTAGGAACAAAATCGCATCCATCTCCATATTGCCCGTGACCACGTCGATCTTTCGGCCGCTTTCGTAATATTCGAAGGCTTTGTCGATGATGAACTCCACATAGCGGCGTCTCTCCTCGGGGGTGATGTCGATCGCCAGATTCTCCAACCCCCGACCACTGTAGACCAGATGGGAGATGTAGATCTTGTCCACTCCGATACGCTCGGCCAGGTCGAAGATATCATAAAGATTCTCCTGCGTCTCCTTGGTAACGGTGAAGCGGATTCCGGCGTTGCCTCCGTGTTTCTGGATCAGGGCGATGGCATCGAGGCTCCTGCGGTAGGCCCCCTCCAGCCCTCGGAAGGCATCGTGGACCTCCTCGATCCCGTCGATGCTGATGCCGATGTAGTTGAAGGTCTCGATGATGCGACCCGCGTTTTTCTCGCTCACGTAGAGCCCGTTAGTGGAGAGGTAGGTGACGATCCCCGCTTTGCGCATCGCCTCGGCGATGGTGAAGATATCCCGGCGGATCAGAGGTTCGCCTCCGCTGAAGATCACGAAGCGGATCCCCGCCTTGAGCAGCTCGGGGATCGAGTCGAGGATGAATTCGGTGGAGAGAAAATCTTCGCTGTTGGGATCGGCGTAGCTGTAGCAGTGGCGGCAGGCCAGGTTGCAGCGATTGGTAAAGTTCCAGATGGCGATGGATCCGTCGAGAGAGCGCTCCGGCTTTCCCTCGAGGACCGAAGCGATCAGATTGCTGAGACGAAACATCAGAAGGGCCGTTTCTTCACGTTGGGCGCTTCAAAGAGGAAGATCCCTGAAGGCTTGGGCACGGGCCACTCGAAGTGCTTCCACCACTGTTTTGGATCGGGATTTTGCGTATTGTACGCCAGTACCATGTCGGCGGTATTGACGCTGAAGTAGAGATGGGGCGTATCCTTGCTCCAGCGTACGTGCAGAACCCAGCCCGGCAGATGGAAAGTGCGTTCGATCTTGAAAGTCTCGGCGTTGACCATCTGCACATAGGGGAAATCCTTTCCGCTGAAGGTCACCGCCAGCCATTTTTTGTCGGGGCTAAGGGAAGTAAAGACCGGATTGCCCTTGACGTCGATGGTCGCGACGGGCTTGAAACTGCGGTCGAAGACGAAGACTTTGCGATTGCCCACGGCGGGAATGAAGAAGTACTTGCCGCTGATACTCCAGAATCCGAAGTGAGGCACCTTGAGGATGCGCTCCTTCTTGCCCAAATGCAGCGGCACTTTACGGTACTTCATCGTATCGAGATTGAGCACGCCGATATCGGGGGAGTTGAAAAGCCCCACGACATAGAGGTTCTTGTCGATCATCGCGTCGAAGGGGACTTTGCCGATCTCGGTGATTTTCTTCTCCAGGACGAAATGCGGGACCTTTTTGCCCGGCTGGGTATCCTTCATCACCCAGATCTCGTCGTTGTCCATACAGGCAAAGATGAGCTTGTCGCCGTACTCCTTGATTCCCACGTTGCGGCTGCCCGTCTTGATCGACTGCACCGGATTGAGATCCCGGTCGAGGATCTCCACGGTCTTGTTGTCGTAGTTGGCCACGGCCACGTAGTTGTCGCCGACGATGAAGCCGATGGCGCTTTTGGAGGTGCGGTACTCTTTGAGCTTCTTCTCTTTGATCGGGTCGAACTTGATCACGTAGCCGTCGCGGGTGATGACATAGCCGTCGTTGTCCCGGAACTTCACCACGGCGTGGTTGAAGTTGTGCATATCCTTGATCTCGTTGACCTTAAGGTTAAAATCAATCACCGCCAGGGCGGAGTTTTCCCGCTCGACGACAAAGATCTTCTCCCGGGCCGAGAGGGTGAGGCTAAGCAAAACAGCGGCAAGCAGCCAGTGCAAAATTCGGGTCATTTCATCTCCTTGAACGAGAGGATAAAGTCGGTGAGCGCTTTGAGCTGGGTCGCGTTGAGATCGGAAAAAGCAGGCATGGAGTTGCGCCGGTAACCCAGGGAACGGTAGGTATGCTCGGGATCGGCAATCTGGGCCATGATCTGCTCGGGTGTGCGCTTGGAAGCGATGGTACGAAAGGAGGGGCCGAAGGCCTCGGCCGTCTGATGGTGGCATCCCCAGCAGTAGGCTTTGAAGAGAGGATAGCCCGGATGACTCTCTCCCGGATTTCCGCCCCAGAGTCCTGCGGCCAGAGCCCAGAGCCCCAGCACTCGCCACGCCCTGTTTTGCATCTTCGCCTCCTTCCGACTTGACGCTGTAGCGCCCTCGCCAAATGTTGAAGCAATCATAGCGATACTTTTGTTACGCTCAGTTGACTACCGTCAAAGCCTACACGAGCTCAAGCGCGATACAATAGCCCCAGGATGGAAAAACTCAACAAAATCGAACGCCTCAAAGCCAAACTCCCACCCGCAGACT
>JALSTG010000065.1 GCA_026983875.1 Campylobacteraceae bacterium | reverse complement strand
GAAAAGGCGCAGAACCGAAAGGTTGGAGTTGGCTTTGACCGCGTAGGCGATCAGAGATTTGTGGCCGATAAAAGCCTCTTTGAGCCGGCGGAAATTCTCCCGCATTTTATCGAAGTCGTAGAGATAGAGCGGGGTACCGTATTGCTCGGCCAGGCGGGAGAAATCAATCTGCATCATAGTCGCTTTCGTCAATAATCTTCTCAAATGGAGTCAAATGGGAAATATTTTATCGAATTTTACAAAGCTTTGGGCTAAAGAGCGGCGGCAGCGGGGCTCTCCCTCTCGATCCGCCGTTCCCGGAGATAAAGCACAAAAGCCCACAGTCCCAGCAGGAGCACCACACTGCTTTGTCCGAAATCCGGATCGATGGTGCCGTTGACCCCCAGCCGATAGAGGGCAAAGAGAAGGGCCCAGACCAGCATGGAGCTTCCCAAAAGAGCCAACCAGAGCCGCTCTTTACGGACAAAGCGCTGATAGGGGGGAGTGTTGAAAAAAAGAATGACAATCATTGCGAGAGCAAAAAGGGGCATGACGAGCATATTGTAGAGGTTCGATTTGACCTTGTCGGCGGAGAGCCCCTGACGGTGCAGCAGCCTCCACGCGGCGAAACCGTCCTGCAAGGTCAGAGAGCGGCCTTGATAAATTTGTTTGAAAATCCGGGGTCGGTATCCCTCCAGCACGGTAAGATTTGCCACCCTCCTCTCCTGGAAACCTGTGAGAGATCCGTTGACGTCATAGCGCTTGGTCCGCAGTGTCGCTTCCGGCGCGATCCAGTGTTTTTTTTCAAATCTCGCCAGGGAAAAACGGGTCGTCTCCGTCACGCGATGCCCTTGAAGACGGAAGATCATCCCGTCATGCAACTCTTTGCGAATCGGATCGAGCTGTTTGACAAAAACGAAACTGTCGTTGTATTTGAAAAAGAGATCCTCGAGTTTCTGTTCTTTTTTCTTGTCGAGAATCGCCCGGGCCCGATCTCTCCCCTGGGCAAAGGAGGTCGCCTGAAGCCCCACGAAGAGCAGATAAACCAGGGTTGCCACCGTTAAAAAAGGAAGCAGGACCTGCCTACGGCCGTATCCAAAGGAGAAGAGAGCAACGAAGACGTTCCGATTGATAAAGCCGATCTGCGTCCACGCCAGAGCAAAGAGGAGCACCAGCGGATAGATCAGCACCAACATATACTCCCAGGTGTAGAAGGCATAGAGAATCTTCAGGTTGAAGCCGCCGGGAATCTTCTGAGCGTACTGTAGAAAGTCGATAAAGACGACAGCCAGGCTCAAACCTATCAACAGAATCAGAAAATTCTTCCCGTAGTGCCAGGTAATATAGCGAAAAAGTCGGCTAATCTTCACTGGTAGGTGCCTTAAGTGAATAGCGAGATTTGAGTTCCGAGATGTCGAGCTCTGGAATCTTGAGGCATGCCTCGGCGGCAAAAACAACGATCCGCTCTACCGTCGCCTCCTCCTCCTCCGGGGTAAAGGGGCTTAAGACATAGGAGACAACCTCGCCTTTGTGGGTAGGCTTGCCTACCCCCAGACGCACCCGCAGATACTCCCGGCCCACTTCGGCATCGATAGAGCGTAGACCGTTATGACCTCCGGAACTCCCGCCGATCTTGTAGCGTATCGTCCCCAAAGGCAGATCGATGTCGTCATGAATTACCACGAGATCCTCAAGGGGAATCTTGTAGAAATTCATGACGGCACGAACGCTTCTACCCGAAAGGTTCATAAAGGTATGGGGTTTTAGAAAAAAACGGGAGCCTTGGCGATAGAGTTCGCCTTCGAAGCTCTTTTTGGAGATATCCCTGGCACCGGTCTCGGCCACCAGACGGTCTATGACCCGAAAACCGATATTGTGCCGGGTCTTTTCGTATGTCGGCCCGGGATTTCCCAATCCGACATAGAGGGTCATTTCGTCCCTTAGCGGGCTTT
Source organism: Campylobacteraceae bacterium (assembly GCA_026983875.1). Taxonomy (GTDB): domain Bacteria; phylum Campylobacterota; class Campylobacteria; order Campylobacterales; family Sulfurovaceae; genus Nitratifractor. The sequence goes on along the minus strand of JALSTG010000065.1, from coordinate 13,984 downwards.
GATCACACCGCAGACGGAGACGTGGGGACGATCCATCATCTTGCATCCTTCAGGGACTTCGATATCCCGGACAAGGATCGATTCGTCCCGATCCAGATCGCTGACGTCCAGCGTGAAGTTGGCGGGGATCTTCTCGATGGGGCCGCGAACCTTGAGGCGGCGTTTGGTGATGACCAGAACCCCCTTGTTCTTGAGCCCCTTGGGGGTACCGACGGTCTTGACGGGGACCAGGTAGTCGGTCACTACGCCGGGCAGGGCTACCCGCAGATCCACGTGCTGGATATCGCCGGTGACGGGATGGAGCTGATACTCCTGGATCACGACGTTGAGCTCTTTGTCGCCGACTTTGACGGGGAATGCCAGATTCTCTTTTTTGCGGACGGTTCTGATAAATTCACCCTGCTTGAAGGCGGCATGTATATTCTCCACCCCCTTGGCATAGATGTTGGCAATCAGATAACCATCTCGTTTGAGCTTCTTGGCGTTGCTCTTTCCGATACTCTCTCTAATGATGCCTTCCAACATGTTCTGTTCCTTTGTGTAAAATAGGGCGGAATTTTAGGCTATTCTTGCTAAAAAAGAGTTGAAACCCTTTTGGAAGAGGCCTCCGGTGAGACGCTTTCTAGCGATTCTCTTCCTCCTCTTTGAAGTCGTAGGCATCGAGATCGGTTTCCGGAGTCTCTCTTTCCGCCTTTTTGGCCAGTTCTTTGGAGGTGCCCCTGCCGATCCCCTCCAGACGGAGCTTGAGGTCGGAAGGGGTACTGGAAGCCTCCAAGGCCGTCTTTTCGGAGATGATACCCGAAACGACCAGGTCGTAAAGATGCTGGTCGAAAGTTTGGGATCCGTAGATATCGTGTCCTTCGGCGATCGCATCGGGGATCTCGAAGTCCCGATTCTCGGCAATCAACTCCACGATACGGGCGGTCTGGATCATCACCTCGACCGCGGCGATCCTGCCTCCATCAAGGGTCGGGACCAGCCGCTGGGACACGACACCCGCCAGGACGGAAGCAAGAGATTGGCGCACGCGATTCTGTTCCTCTTCGGGAAACATACCGATGACCCGGTTGATCGTCTCCTTGGCATCAAGGGTATGGAGGGTGGAAAAGACCAGGTGACCGGTATTGGCGGCATGCAGGGCCAGGTCAATGGTCTCGGTATCCCGCATCTCCCCGACCAGGATAATATCCGGATCCTCCCTCAGGGCCGCCGGCAGCGCATCCCGAAAAGAGTTGGAGTCCTGGCCGATAGCCCGCTGGTTGATCAAACATTTTTTATCCCGATGCACGAACTCGATGGGATCTTCCAGGGTGATAATATGTTTATAGTGGTTTTCGTTGATGCGATTGAGAATTGCCGCAAGCGTCGTCGATTTTCCGCTCCCGGTGACACCGGTAACCAGGACAAGGCCCCGCGACTTGTCGGCAAAACCTTTGATGATCTCCGGTAGACGCAGCTCTTCGAAGCCGGGGATCTCCACCGGAATCAACCGCATCACGATACTCAGCCCTTCCATCTGATAAAAGATATTGACCCGGAAACGATTCTTCGCATCCAAAATATAGGCCATATCCAGGGATTTTTTCTCTTTAAGCTGTATATACTGCTCGGCAGTCGTAATCTCTTTGACCAGGAGCTTGACCGCCCCTGCATCCAGCTTTTCGTTTCCCAGTTTTTTCAGCACCCCGTGGATACGCACCCTGGGAACCGCTTCCGCCTTGATATGCAGGTCGCTTCCGTCGTTGGCGACCAAGGTCTTGAGATACTTGTTCAACTGCTCTTTCATCAGGACTCCTCCAGCTGTCTCAGCATAGCCTGAAATGACGTTTCGAAGGCTTGAATCCCCTCCTCCATCAAGCGGCGGGACACCTCACTCATCACGATCCCTTGACGCTCCAACTCCTGAAAATACTCCTCAATCTCCTCTTCCGGCTTCGGAAGCACGGTTTCGGGCTTCGGTCCCGCCTCAAAGGCCGCGATCGTCGCCAGGGGTGCCGTATTGATGCAATGGGGACCGTAGAGCTCTCGGATATAGTAGTCGTCGGGCAACGCCTGCCCCTCTTTCACGCCGGTGCTGGCAAAGAGCGTGCGCACTGCAGGGGTATGGTTAGCCTGGACCATGTTATAAATTCGTGCCGCATTCATGATCCCCGTCCGGGCCGTCGGAAGCCCTTTTTCCTTGAGCAGAGGATCGAGCATCCGGTCAAAACGGCTGACAAAGACGCTAATGACCCCCTCGACTCGCTCGCCGCCGGTGCTTTCAAACTCATCCATCCCCTCTTTCATCGCGTCCAGGCAGGCCCGGGCCTGCTCGGGTGAGAAGACCAGGGTGGCGTTGACGCTGATTCCGTCGGCCAGGAGTTCCCTCATGGCCGGATAGCCTGCCTCCGTCGCCGGAACCTTGATCATGACATTGGGTTCGTCGATGGTTTTGAAGAGCCGGCGCGCCTCCTCTACCGTTCTCCGGGTATCGTGAGCAAGGAAAGGATCGACCTCCAGGCTGATGTAGCCTTCACTTCCTTCGTCGTAGACTCCCCGTAGAGCGATGGCGGCATTTTTGATATCTTCGGTCGCCAGCGCCTCATATTTCTCCTTGGGGCTCAAGCCTTCGAGGGAGCGGAGGGCTTCCCGGTAGGCGGGAGAGGAGGCGATCGCCTGGGCAAAGATGGCGGGATTGCTCGTAGCCCCGTTGATGATGCCCCGCTCGATCAACTCCACGAACTCTTTCTTGAGGAAATCCCTTTCGATAAAGTCGAGCCAGAGTGAAAAGGCCAAATCGTTGTCAATCATCTTCATACTCCCAATGAAATTTTGACCAGGACCCGATATCGCTCGGTTTGACTAACGCAGACTCCAACTCCGAGAGAAAACGGTCCCGCGCTACGGGCAACGCCCCCAAACTCACCAGATGATCGGTCACGACCTGGCAGTCGATAAAATCATAACCCTTTTTGCTTAAAAGATCACAGAGGGCCTTGAGGGCGACCTTGGAGCCGTCCCGTCTGCGGGAAAACATCGACTCGCCGAAAAACGCGCCTCCCATGGCGATTCCGTACAAGCCGCCGACGAGCTCACCCTCTTCATAGACCTCCACGCTGTGGGCAAATCCCCGGTGATGGAGCTCCGTATAGGCCTCCTGCATCTCCGGCGTCAACCAGGTCCCCTCCTGGCCGTGCCGGGGGATGGAGGCACAGGAGGCGATTACCGAAGCAAAGTCGTGATCAAAACGCACGACATAGTTCCGATTGCGCAAAGCCCGGCGGAAGGAACGCCGCAAGATCAAACGATTGGGATAGAGTAAAAGCCGTGGATCGGGCGACCACCAGAGGATCGGATCCCCCGGCTTGTACCAGGGAAAGATCCCCGTCCGATAGGCCTTGAGAATCCGATCGGGATGCAGATCCCCTCCGTAGGCCAACAGCCCCTCCTTGGCGGCATATCGGGGGTCGGGAAAGCTGTGGGAGTAGCGACTCAGGGGGGCGATGAAGTAATCATCGTCGAAGATGGAAGACACTAGACGCTCCTAGAGGAAACGTCGATGCACGATGCGGGGCGATCCGCGCTGCAAAAATAAGAGAGGATCAAGCCTCGGCCTTTTCATAGTGAAATGTCAGCCGTTTCCCTTCGGCATCCACTTTGACTTTACCTCCCTTTTTCAGACGGCCGAAGAGGATCTCGTCCGTCAGCGGCTCCTTGATCTCTTCATCGAAAATCCGGGCGATCTGGCGCGCCCCGAACTCGTCGCTGCGGCTCTTCTCGGCCAGCAGGCGACGGGCGGCTTTGCTCAGTTTGATCCGCACTTTTTTCTCAGCCAGTTGAGCGTTGAGCTCTTGGAGTTGGATCTTGACGATCCGGGCCAGCTCATCAAGCCCCAAAGGACCGAATTCGACCGTAGCGCTAAGACGGTTGCGGAACTCGGGAGAGAAGAACTCCTTCATCGCCCGTTCGCTTTTAACCCCCTCCTCTTTGGCGAAGCCCATGACGTTGGGCTCTTTGGTCCCCAGATTGGAAGTCATGATCAACACCACATTTTTGAAATCGCTCACGACGCCGTTGTTGTCGGTGAGCTTGGCGTCATCCATTACCTGCAACAGAATATTCATGATATCGGGATGGGCCTTCTCCACCTCGTCAAGAAGCAGAACCGTATGAGGATGCTTTTTGATCATCTCCGTCAGCAGTCCGCCCTGCTCGTACCCTACGTAACCCGGCGGCGCTCCGATCAGACGACTGACGGCGTGCTTTTCCATATATTCGCTCATGTCAAGGCGTTCGAAATGCACTCCGAGGGTTTCGGCAAGCGCTCGGGCCAGGGCGGTCTTGCCTACCCCGGTGGGACCGACAAAGAGGAAGCTGCCGATGGGTGCATCGGGGCGCCCCAGACCGGCATAGGAGCGTTTGATTGCCCGGGCGAGAGTCCGCACGGCTTCATCCTGGCCGACGATCCGCTCCCGCAGACGATCCTCCAGCTGTGCCAGGCGCCGGGTATCGTCCGCGTCGAGCGTCGAGGGGGGCAGCTTGAGCATCGTCGAAAGGATTTCCGAAATATCTTTGGGACCTATCTCCACGTCCTTGAGCCCCCGAAGCATGAAGTGAGCTCCGGCTTCGTCGATCAGATCCATCGCCTTGTCGGGGAGAAAACGCTCATGAAGGTAGCGGACGCTCAAATCGATGGCGCTGCGCAACGCCTCGTCGCTGAAGCGGATCCCGTGGTGCTCCTCGTAGCGATGCTGTACTCCTTTGAGGATGAGGAAGGTATCCTCCGTAGAGGGCTCTTCCACATCGACCTTGGCGAAGCGCCGTGAAAGCGCCTTATCCTTGTCGAAGAAATTGCGGTACTCCTGATGCGTCGTCGCCCCGATACATTTGAGCTCTCCCCGGGCCAGAGCGGGTTTGAGGATGTTGGAGGCGTCCATACTGCCCCCACCGGTGCTGCCGGCGCCTACCAGGGTGTGGATCTCGTCGATGAAGATGATGGCGTCAGGGAGTTTCTGCAGCTCTTCGATCACCCCTTTGAGGCGCTTTTCGAAATCGCCCCGGTACTTGGTACCCGCCAGCAGCGCTCCCATATCGAGGGCGTAGATTTTCGCATTCAGGATCACCTCCGGGACCTCACCCTCTGCAATCTTGAGGGCCAGCCCCTCGGCGATGGCGGTTTTGCCCACTCCGGGCTCCCCGACGAGGAGAGGATTGTTCTTCTTCCGACGGCAGAGCGTCTGCATCACCCGCTCGATCTCCCGTTCTCGCCCGATAACCGGGTCGATCTTACCCTCTTTTGCCAGCGCCGTCAGCTCCAGGGTAAATTCTTCCAGATTCGGGAATTCGCTCTTCTTCTCTTCGGGAGCGTTCTCCTGCGACTCCTGCGTCGGATGGGAAATTGCCTCCAAAATATCGAGTCGGCTGATCCCGGCCCGTTCCATGAGATAGCTGGCGTAGCTCTCCTTTTGATCCCGAATCGCCACAAGCATATTCCCCACCGTCGCCTCTTTTTTACCCGCGGCATGGAGCTGAGTCATCATGGCGTTGACCGTGCGGGAGAGGGAGAGGGTCTCTACCGGGTCCGCTTCCTGCTCTACCGTCGGTACGTGGGCGGAGATATGAGCGACGATCGCCTTTTTCATCTCTCGGGTATCGGCCCCCAGGACCTTGAGCAATTCCTCCCCGGCCCGGCTGGAGAGGATCGCCAAAAAGACATGCTCGATAGTCAGATATTCGTGATGTTTGCGTTTGGCGTACTCTACTGCCCGCATAAACGCTTTATTTAATTCGATACTGATCATATTCTGCTCCTCGTCATGCATCCGCCTCGAAAGTTGCTAAAAGGGGAAAACCGTTTTGGCGGGCCAGGACCTTGACCTGCTCGACCTTGGTCTCCGCGATCTCGTAGGTGTAGACCCCGCAGACCGCCTGACCCTTCTCATGCACGGTCCACATAATCGCTTCGGCTTCCGCGGCGTTTTTCTTAAATATGTTCTTCAAAACCTCGACGACGAATTCCATCGTCGTGTAGTCGTCGTTGTGCAGAATCACCCGGTATAGCTCCGGCTCTTTGAGCTCGACTTCGTTTTCGACCTCTGTTTCGATTCGCGGCACACTCAATCCTTTTTCTGCGATATAACTGTGTTACAATCAAGATCAATTATACAGATTTTGGAAGGAAATGCAAGTGCGCCCGATCTTCGTAACCGCCACCGGAACCGGCGTGGGCAAGACCCATGCCACCCTCGCCCTTCTGAAGGCTTTTGCCCGCCACGGTATCTGGGTCGGCGCCTGCAAACCGGTCGAGACCGGCGTAGTCTCGATGCCTGAAGATGCGGGGAAACTCTTCCGGGAGACCCGACGACTCAATCCCCGCTTCGAAGGTATCGCTCCCGAAGATCTCTGTGCCTATACCTTTCCTCTCCCGGCTGCTCCTTTTTGTGCCGACAGGGATCAGAGCATCGTGCCCGAAGTCATTCACCGAAAAGTCGATGAATTAGCAGCCCGCTGTACCTTACTCATCGTCGAAGGCGCCGGCGGTCTCATGGTCCCTCTCACTCGTGACTACCTGATGATCGACCTCATCCGTGACCTCCAAGCCCATGTCCTCCTGGTCACTCCTTCGCGTCTGGGCTGCATCAACGACACCCTTTTGAGCCTCGAGACTCTCCGACAAAGGAAGATCCCTCACGACTGGTGCGTCAACCTCTACGAGGATGCCGACACCTTCCCCACTGTCACCCGTCCCTATTATGATGCCGTTTATCCCGACTGGTGGAGCCTCCAGGAGGGATTGGATTGTTTCGTCGACCGCTATCTTGCCGGCGAATGACCGGAAGGGGGACGCTTCGAAGCCCGATGAGCAACTTCGCTAAAATAAGATTCAAAAATCAGGAGTCCCCATGCAGCACCTCGTCGATACCGATCAGTTGAGCCGTGAACAGATCCACTCGATTTTCGAAGACACCCGACGCTTCAAGGAGAAACTCCCACCGCCGCTGCTTAGCGGCAAGTTGCTTTTTACGCTCTTTTTCGAAGCCTCGACCCGGACCCGAAGCTCCTTTGAAGTCGCCGCCAAACGCCTGGGAGCCGAGATCGTCCACCTCGACCCCTCCCGAAGCTCTACCAAAAAGGGGGAAACCCTCGAAGACACCTTCGCCAACCTCTGCGCCATGGAGCCCGATGGCGTCATCATCCGCCACAGCGAAAACGACTCTCCCTCCCGTTTGGCGGAGATGGAGATGGTCCCGGTCATCAATGCCGGAGCGGGCAACTACGCTCATCCCACCCAGGCACTACTGGACCTTTATACCCTCTGGGAATGGTTCGAAGGAGACCTGGAGGGACGCAAAGTCGCCATCGTCGGCGATATCGTCAACTCCCGTGTCGCCGCCAGCGATATCCGACTCTTTGGCCGCTTCGGGATGGATCTCCACCTGGTCGCCCCCAAGCCCTTCATGCCCGTGACCGATCTGCCCCGCCACGAGAGGATCGAAGAGATCCTTGACGAAGTAGAGGTGATCATTAGCCTCCGGGCTCAGTTGGAACGACACAAAAAGCCGATCTTTGACGACTACGCCGAGTATGCCCGCCACTACTGTATCACCGAAGAGCTTCTCGACGATCGGGGGATCCTCGTCATGCACCCGGGCCCCGTCATGCGCAATATCGACATCTCCGACGAAATCCTCGACGATCCCCGCTGCATGGTCATGGATCAGGTACGCAACGGCGTCTATGTGCGCATGGCGGTACTCAAGCTCCTCTTACTCGATGCCAATAATTTCTACCGGCTTTGAGGCCGGAGGCTATCTCTTCCGATACGACAGAAGCCGATCATTTCCCCCTTCTTCCCTCGACTCTCCAAAAGATAATTTTTTCAATTCCATCTTTTTCTTAAATTTCCGTTAATTATCCAGGGATAAAATGGATGAGGGTCACCCTAAAATAAAAAGGGAGAAAAAGATGGGACGCTACAGCCAAAAACTCGAAGAGGTCAAGAAGCTCATCGGACGCTTGCAAAAGGAGACGCCCGAGCAGATCGCCGCGTTTCACGGCTTCATGGAAGCGGTCGAGAAGCCCGGCGCGATGGATGCCAAAGCCAAAGAGTTGGTCAATGTGGCATTGGCGGTGGCGGCGCAGTGCGAATGGTGCATCGCCCTGCACGTCAAAGGGGCGCTCGATAGCGGAGCGAGCCGCGCGGAGGTCATCGACGCGGCAATGCAGGCGGTGCTGATGCACGGCGGTCCGGCGCTGATGTACATGACGCCGGTGGAAGAAGCGCTCGACGAATTCGGAGGAACATGATGGAAAAGCGTATCGCCGAAGAGATCTACTATCTTATGGAACTGGGGCGCCGTTTCGAGTATGCGGCCAAAGAGCACTATATGACGGGAGAGATTTCCGGGTTTTTGCATCTGGATATCGGCCAGGAGGCGCTGAGCGTCGCGGCGATGCGGGCTTTTGATCACGGGGACGTCTTTACCACCTACCGGGAGCACATCATGGCGATCGCCCGGGGTATCGAGCCCAAGGCGGTGATGGCGGAGCTCTTCGGCAAAACCACGGGAGTCAGCGGCGGCAAGGGCGGTTCGATGCACCTCTTCGATCCGACGCATTTCTTCTACGGCGGCGATGCGATCGTCGGCGGGCATCTGCCCAATGCCGTGGGATGCGCCTATGCCAGAAAGCTCGAAAAAGCCGGCCACGGTGTCATGGCGGTCTTCGGCGACGGGGCGACCAACGGTGGAGCCTTTTTCGAGTCGCTCAATATCGCGAGTGCATGGAAACTGCCGGTGCTGTTTTTGTGTGAAAACAACCGCTATGCTATCGGTACCGAGATTACCCGCGTCGCGCCCTTTTTGGAGCAGGCCAAAAAGGCCGAGCCCTATATGCCGACGATGGAGGTGGACGGGATGGATGCGGTGGCGGTCTACGAAGCCGTCAGCGAGGCGCGCGACTATATCGAAAAGGGCCACGGCCCCATCTTCGTCGAAGCTTTTACCTGCCGCTACGAAGGGCACTCTATGAGCGACGCAGGTACCTACCGAAGCCCCCAAGAGATGCAAATCTGCAAAGCCAAAGACCCCATTGAGCGGATGAAAAAGTATCTCAAAGAGTACTACAATATGGAAGATGCCTATTTCGACGAAGTGGGGAAAAAGGCTCAAGCCGCCGTCGATACGGCGGTGGAGTTTGCGGCCCAAAGCCCCGAGCCCGAGGCTGCGGCGTTATTTGAGCACGTTTTTTGCAAGGAGTGCAGCGATGTTGTATCGTGAAGCGTTGAACCGGGCGATCGATGAATGTATGGCCGTCGACGAAAAGGTGGTGATCCTGGGCGAAGATGTGGGACGCTACGGCGGCAGCTACCGTGTCAGCGAAGGGCTGGTGGCCAAGTACGGCGAAGCGCGCTGCATCGATACGCCCATCGCCGAGCTTAGCATCGTGGGCAATGCCGTGGGGATGGCCATCGGCGGGCTTCGTCCCATCGCCGAGATCATGACGGCCAACTTCTCCCTGCTGGCCTTCGATCAAATCATCAATCACGCCTCCAAACTTCACTACATGAGTAACGGCAAGATCAGGCTGCCGATGGTCGTGCGCTTTCCTCAAGGAGTGAGCAAACAGCTCGCCGCCCAGCACAGCGAGAGCTACGAGCAGATGCTCAGCGCTGTGCCGGGACTCATCGTCTGGGCGGCTAGCGACGTCAACTACGCCTACCACGCTCTTAAGCAAGCGATTTTGATGGACGATCCGGTGCTTTTCATCGAGCACGAACTGCTCTACAACAAAAAAGGCGAGGTGGATGTCGATACGCCCCTGGATCCTTTCAAAGCCCGCATCGTCAAAGAGGGCAAGGATCTGACGATCGTCAGCTACCTCAAGATGGTCGATGACGTGATGACGGCGGTGCCTACGATCGAAAAAGAGCTTGGGATCTCCTGCGAAGTGATCGATTTGCAATCACTTAACCCCATTGACCACGCCACGCTGGAAGCTTCGATCAAAAAAACCGGTCGCTTGGTCGTCGTCGAAGAGGACCACTACACCGGGGGTTACGGCGCGCAGATCGTCAGCTTTGCTGCCGAGAAGCTCTTTTACGCTCTGGATGCAGCGCCCTTGCGCCTGGCGGGTGAGGACGTGCCCATCCCCTACAACCGCAGCTTGGAGCTAGCGAGCATTCCGACACCTGAGAAGATCGCCGCACGCATCGTCGAATGGGGGAAAAGCAATGGCCTATAAGATCGTCATGCCCCAGCTCTCCGACTCGATGGAGGAGGGCAAGCTTATCAGTTGGAAGGTCAAGCCCGGAGATCACGTCAAAATGGGTGACGTCATCGCCGAAGTCGAAAGCGACAAGGCCATCATGGAAGTGCAAAGCTTCAAAGAGGGCGTCGTGAAAGAGCTCAAGATCAAAGAGGGCGAGAGCGCGCCGGTGGGCAGCGTCATCGCCGTGATCGACACCGACGGTGAAGAAGAGCCAAGAGCCAAGAGGCAAGAGGGAAAATTGGCGACCGAAGGCGAAGTCAAGAAGCCCTCGCAACCTTCATCGCCCCATCCCCAAGAAAACCCCAAACCATCGAAGGAACCTAAACTTGAGGCAGTCAAAGGCTCCCCTTCTTCGGTTGTGGACGAACTCTTCGGCAAGCAAGAGTCTGCCTCTACATCTTCCACTCCCCATCCTCCATCTTCCATCCATCATCCTTCATCCGGCGAAGCCGTTTCCGCTTCCCCCAAAGCCCGCGCCCTGGCGGCCAAATACGGCCTGGATCTCGAAGCGTTGCAGCACGCCGGCAAGCTTCCCGTGCCCGCCCATGCCGAGGATATCGAGCGCTACGTGCAGCGGCGCTACTTCACGCCCAAGGCCCTGGAGCTCATCGAGCGCTACCATCTAAGCACCGATCTCTTTCCTAAGGGCAAGAAACACACTGAAGCCGAGATTCAAGCCTACATCGAGGCTCACGACATTCCTCTGCCAAGGCCCCTCGACCCCATGCGCCAAGCGATCATCGCCACCGTCGAAGCGGCGGCGAAGAAGCCGACCTATCGAATCTACGACCGCATCGACGCGACGCTGCTCAAAAAGCACGAGAGCAAAGAGCGCACCCTCACCGTCTGGCTGCTCAAACTCCTGGCCGAAGCGATGATGCGCCACGAATGTACCCGCACGACCCTGGGACCGGGCGGCTTGCAGGTATGGCCCGGGGCTTCGATCTCTCTGGCAATGGCCCACGGCGAAGCGCTCTATATGCCGGTCTTTCGCGATCTGCAAAGCAAAGATATCGGTACGATCGCCCAGGAGCTCTCGGCGATGAAAGAGCGGGTCAAAAGCGGGCGCATTAAGCCTGAAGATCTCAAAGGCTCGACTTTCGGCCTGAGCAATCTGGGGATGACGGGCATCGAGCGTTTCGACGCCATGATCAACAGTGATGACAGCGGTATCGCCGCCGTCGGGTGCGAAATCGATGGCTTCATCGCCGTGACGCTGACGCTTGATCACCGCATCGTCAACGGCTACCAAGCCGCCGAGTTTATGCAGATGATCAAGAAGCTGGCTGTCGATGAAACGACCTTTCGTTAAAAATACAAAGGAATTCCAATGAAAGCCAAAGCCGATGAAGCAACCCGAGTACACCTTGTGGGAGGCGGTCTGGCCTCTATGGCCGCTGCTTATTATCTCATCGCCGATGCCGGCGTCGACCCGATCAATATCTCGATCTACGAGCAGTGGGAGGTCGCCGGAGGGGCCCTCGACGGATCGGGAGATCCGGAAAATGGCTATCTCATTCGAGGGGGGCGGATGCATGAAAAGCACTATCACTGCTATTGGGATCTGCTCCGCCACATTCCCTCCTACGACGATCCCCAACAGAGCGTCTACGACGAAACCATGGAGTTCAACAGCCGCTTCGTTTCCGATGCCCATGCCCGATTGATCCGCGACGGCAGGCGGGTGGACCTGAGCAGCTACGGCCTGAGTCTTCGGGATCAGGCAGATATGACGCGACTGCTTTTTACCCCGGAGAGCCGTCTGGAGCGCTTGCGGATCGAGGATTGGTTCAGCGGAGATTTTTTCCAAAGCAACTATTGGCTGCTTTTTACCAGTATGTTCGCCTTCCAACGCTGGAGCTCTCTGATGGAGGCACGGCGATATATGTTGCGCTTCATGCACTTGATGCCGGGAATGAAACGGCTCGAAGGCATTTTGCGTACCAAATATAATCAGTACCACTCCGTCGTGCTCCCTCTGCAGCGATGGCTGGAGGATCGCGGGGTAAAGATCTACCTCCAAAAAGCTGTCGTAGATATTGATTTCAACGCGACGGAAAACGACGGCTTCCGGGCGTCGGAGTTGCACTTTTCCGACGGGAGCAAACTTACCCTCGAAGAGAAGGACTACTGCTTCTTCACCAACGGCTCCATCGTCGACGCCCCGGATCAGGGCAACCTTGATCACGCTCCGGTCTTCAAAGGCGTCGAAGACTCCGGCTCCTGGAAACTCTGGAAAAGGATTGCCGCCAAAGATCCCCGATTCGGAAAACCCGAAGTCTTCTGCGGCGATATCGACAAGAGCAAATGGACCTCCTTTACCGTGACCCTAAGGGATCGGCGTTTTCACGACTACATGGAGGAGTTTACCGGCAATACCGACGGCACCGGAGGCCTGGTGACGCTGACCGATTCCAACTGGCTCATGTCCATCGTCATCGCCCGCCAACCCCATTTCCCCGATCAGCCCGACGATATCAAGATCTTCTGGGGCTACGGCCTCTATGTCGATCGACCCGGCAACAAGGTCAAAAAGCCCATGAGCCAATGTAACGGACGGGAGATCCTGGAAGAGCTCTGGTACCACCTCAAAATCGAAGAGCTCATGGCGCCGATCATGCACTCCGATCGGCTTGTCAACTCTATACCCGTGGCTATGCCGTTTATCGACAGTCTTTTCATGCCGAGAGGTTTGAATGACCGCCCTCGTGTTCTGCCCGAAGGGAGTGAAAACTTTGCCTTCCTCGGACAATTTACCGAAGTGGAAGACGATTGCGTCTTCACGGTAGAGTATTCGGTACGCACGGCCCAGGAGGCGGTCTTCGGCCTCTTCGATTGTGGACGCGAACCCCTGCCGGTCTACGTCGGCGCCCATCGACCCGCTGCCATGCTCAAAGCCGCCGCGGCAATCATGGAGTAAGGGAGTCTCTATGAGAAGCATCATCTCTTGCTATCTTTTCATCGCGAGTGTCGCCTTGGGCTCTCCCCTGCGCATCATCGCTCCCCAGAATTCGACCGTCTGTATCGAGGGGGGCAGCTGCCCCGTCTGCTGGAGTACCCAGTTCCGGGGAGCGATTTGTATCGAGGGAGCCCTGGGCGGACACTCTATCGGCATCCTCAACGACTGTGCCACGCCGGCAAAAGCCGGATACTTTGATTGGCATGTCCCCGTAGGGCAGGTGACGGGTTTTGGCATCTCGGAGGAGACTTGCGCCCGCTTTATGATCTACCCGAAAGACGACCCCTCCCAAGCGGTCATGAGCCCATGTTTTACCATCAAAGGGCAAAAAAAGCCCCATGAGCTACGACGCATAGGTGCTACACTCAAGTGAACGAAGAAAAACGAGTACTCAAATCCTGATAGAGAGAGCAAAAGATGGCCACCGAATTTCAGCGCCGCGTCTGGGAAGCGATCGCACGCATTCCCGAAGGTCGCGTCACCACCTATGGCGCCATCGCCGCGTATCTGGGCACTCGAGGCGTACGCGCCGTCGGCACGGCCGTGGGCAAAAACCCCTATGCCCCCGAAGTGCCTTGCCACCGTGTGGTGCCTTCTAATGGGAAACTTGGCAACTACTCGGGCGAAGGCGGCGCGGCACGCAAAGAAGCGCTGCTTGAGAGCGAGGGGGTGTTGGTGAAAGACGGTAAGATCGTCGATTTTGAGCGGATCTTTTATGGATTTGAAAAAGAATAGTAGAAAGGAGCGATATGAGCTTTGATTACGACATCCTCTTCC
>JALSTG010000064.1 GCA_026983875.1 Campylobacteraceae bacterium | reverse complement strand
ATCCGTATCCTTGACGAAGGAGAGGCGGTGGAGCCCCTGGGTTTGGATCTGGGGAGTCTGGATCTAAAAAGCGTCTACGATTTTCTTCAGGAGCATAGTCGCATCGGAAACTCCGAAGCCCGCTCCCTCGTCGAGCGCCTCCTCAAAGAGGCCCTCGCCAGCGGCGCCTACGAATTTGACGGGCGTGCTATGGATACCTTCCGGGACGGGGTCAAAGCTCTGGATAGAGGCTCTCCTTCTTCCTTCGTTCTGACGGCGGTTTTACTGAAGCTCTTGGCCAAAAAGAGGAAAAAGACGCCCCGGCGTCCCTGAAAGGAGTGCAGATGAGAGTCTATCGCATCGGAGAGACGCGGGAACGCGAAGCCTTGCTGCGGCGTCTGGACGTGCGGGAAGAGGGGGTCAAGATCATGGCCCGAAAAATGCGCACTCTCTGGATTCTCATTCGGGATCTTCGTACCCCGGCGGCAAACATCCTCAAACAGGACGCTTTGAGTATCGGCGCCGACCTGGCGGTACCCGGCGGAGTCATCACCTGCGAAAAGGAACGGGTCGACGCCCTGCTCATTGCGACGGAGGCTCAGCTGCGTACCTTGGCACGCAAGGAACGGGCTCAACCCTTCGGGCTCAAAGCGCTGGCTTTGGAGCTGGAAGGCTTCCTCCTCGAAGCGAAAGCACCCCTGCGGATCATGGGGGTCCTCAACGCCAACGAAGACAGCTTCTATGCCGGCAGTCGCTTTATCGGTCCTGCGGCTCTGAAGCGAATAGAAGCAATGATCCGGGAGGGGGCGGCGATCATCGATATCGGCGGTGTCTCCTCCCGTCCCGGGTCCAAGCCGGTAAGTGTGGAGGAGGAGCTGGCCCGGGTGCGGCCGCTTTGCGATGCGGTGCGGGAGTCTCGGCTCCATGAACGGGTGCTTTTCAGTATCGACAGTTATACCCCCGAAGTGATCCGATACGCCCTTGAGAGCGGTTTTGGTCTGGTCAACGACATCACCGGGGCTTCGGACGAACGGGTCGTGAACTTGGCCGCAGAGTACGGAGCGGAGCTTTGCATCATGCATATGCAAGGGACACCTCAAACGATGCAAGAGCATCCCCACTACGAAGATGTGACGGCGGAGGTGGACGAGTTTTTTGCCCAACGGATCGCCCGATGCGAGGAGCTGGGCTTGCCCCGAGAGCGTATCATCTTGGACGTAGGAATCGGCTTTGGCAAGAGCTTGGAGCACAATCTAACCCTCCTGCGCAACCACGAGACCTTTTTACACCACGGTTGTGAGCTCCTCATCGGCGCCAGTCGCAAATCGATGATTGACCGGATCATCCCGACTCCGACGGAACGACGCCTTCCCGGTACCTTGGCGATCCACCTCAAAGCCGTCGAACACGGAGCGACGATCGTCCGCTGCCACGATGTAGCGGAGCACCGCCAGGCACTGGCGGTCTGGGAGGCGATGGAAGGTTAATAGGCTTTCAACGGTGCAGGCGTCCCGTCAGCTTCTCCCGGCGATCAGAGTACGCCCCCCTTCAAACAGACCCAGCCCCGCCGCGGCGACGAGGATGATGGAGGCGCCGGAGCTGAGGTCGTAGGCGTAGCTGAGCATCAACCCCACGAGGGTAAAGAGAGAAGCGAGGATCCCCGAGAAGATCATCATGGCGTAAAAGCTCCGGGTGCACCGCTCGGCGATATGGGTGGGAATGGTCATAAGAGCGATGACGAGGATGAGTCCTACCACTTTTATGGCCACGACCACCGTTAGGGCGCTAAGCACCAGGATCAGCGTATAGAAACGTCGGGTGGGAATCCCCCGCAGCTCCGCATATTCGGCGTCGTAACTCATCGCCAAAATAGGGCGGTACCATCGGTGGACCGTCAACAGCACCAGCAGCAAGAGAAACCCCATAAACCAGAGATCCTCACGGCTGACGGCGAGAATCGAACCGAAGAGATAACTCATCAGATCGGTATTGTAGCCGGGAGTCAAATCGGTAAAGATGACGCCAATGGCCATGCCGACGGCCCAGATCAGGCCGATATAGGTATCGCTGCGGTGGCGTCGGCGGAAGGTCAGGACGGCGATCAATAGTGCGGCACCGACGGAGAAGAGGGAAGCTCCGAGGAAGATCGGCAGGCCGAAATAGAGGGCCATGCCGATGCCGCCGTAGGAGCTGTGGGCGATGCCGCCGGTGAGAAAGACCAGTCGATTGACGACGATCAGGGAGCCGACGATCCCGGCGGCGAAACTGACCAGGATTCCTGCTATCAGGGCATTTTGCATAAAGGTATAATGAAAAATCTCCGTCATGAGGACTCCTTGGAATCCCTGTGAAGTTCACAGTTGCAGTTTTGTGCGCCGAGCATCTGCATCATTTCCACTTCACAGAAGTGTTCCCCTTCGGGGGTGTCGAGGTGGATTGGATTTGCCTGCAGGTCGTGAAGGTAGGCCCGTCGGTTGAGATAGAGGATTTTGTCGGCATATCGCGTGATGACCGAGAGGTCATGGCTGACAACGAGCACTCCCATCTCTCGGCTGAGTTCTTTGAGGAGACGATAGATCTGCTCCTGCCCCTCGGCATCGATACTTGATGTGGGCTCATCGAGAATCAGCAGCCGGGGATGGGCGCAAAGTGCCCGGGCGATCATGACCCGTTGGCGTTGACCGCCGGAGAGATCGCCGATTCGGCGGTCGAGATAATCCTGCATTCCGACCTTCTCCAGTGTGGAGTAGGCGCAGCGTTTTTCGATCTCATTGTAACGAATCGGAAAGAGACGCTCCAGAAGCGTTTGGCCCTCATGGCGTTTGGGGTTGCCCATCATCACCACATCGAGAACCCGGATGGGAAACTCCAGGTTGACATGGGTGTTTTGCGGGACGTAGCCGATCTCTTCCCGGGCTTGCCTGGGAGATTTTCCCAGGACACGGATCTGTCCCTCCTGGGGTTCATACTGTCCCATGATCAGCTTGAGAAGCGTCGATTTGCCGCCGCCGTTGGGTCCGATGATCGCGAGGAACTCCCGCTCCTGCAGCGAGAAACTCACCTCTTCCAGAGCCCGCTCCCGATCGTAGGAGAAGGAGACCTTCTCCACCTCTAGAAGTTTCATGATTACTCTTTGCTGGCGATTGCCTCGGCCAGACGCAGAAGGTTGGCGCTCCAGTCCGGGGCGAGGGGGGAGATTTTGATGACGGGGATCTTCAGCTCCCGGGCTAAGAGTTGTGCGCTTTTGTCGGAAAATTCAGGTTGGACGAAGATGGCGCGAATCTTCTCTTGTCGGGCTTCGTCGATGAGCCGCATGAGTTGGCGGGGTTTTGGAGACTTCCCTTCCACCTCTACGGGGATTTGGATCAATCCGTATTCTTTGGCGAAGTAGCCCCAGGAGGGGTGGAAGACCATAAAACGGCTATGAGGCAGAAGAGATGCAAGGGTTTGTCGAATCTTGGTATCCGTGGCTTGGATCTTGGCGAGAACTTTGCGGTAGTTACTCTCATAGAGCTTTTTGTGTTTGGGGTCGAGCCGCTCAAGGGTTTGACGGATCG
>JALSTG010000063.1 GCA_026983875.1 Campylobacteraceae bacterium | reverse complement strand
CCCTCAGGGGGAGTACCTCCCATCCCGCTACCCTGCTTTTTATCTGTAGCGACGGAAGCACTATCCAGACCCGAAGCCAGGCCTTTTCCAAGGGGCTCTATTTTTTTGAAGTGCGGCTTCCCCGACATTCATCGTGCCGGCTCTGGATCAAGAGGGAGGACTCCACTTTTCGTCAAGTGAGTTTCCGGATCCCCCAGAAGCGACCCGCTCCCCTCCTCTGTCTCGACGAGGAGATTCTAGACCTCGGGCATCTTTTCATCGGGCAGAACGACGCCCTCATCGTCGATCTCGATCCTGCTTTCTGGAATTGACCTAGACGAAACTCGGCGCGTCATTGGCAAATAGGATCAAATCTCCGGGGCGGGTCTCTTCGGCCAGCATCTGCTCCATCTCGTTTTTCCGCTCCAGGTGACGGAGCTTCTCTGAAGAGATAATCTCTTTGAATATCCCGTAGTTGAGATCCCCGGTTACGATAATCCGGTCGAAGACCTCCTCCGCCCTTTGGGCGACTTGCCGGTTGAGCTCTTCGTCGGCTTCGACCAGGCCCGGAGTGATCAGCACCTTGCGCCCCGGCCAGGTCGCCGCCAGTTCGAAGGAGGCCATCATGCCGTCGATGTTGCCGTTGAAGCTATCGTCGAGGATTACTTTGCCTCCGGCGTCGATACGCTGGAGCCGATGGGGGACCGGCTCGATCTTATCGAGTCCGGCGCGTATCTCGTCAGGGCTCAGCCCCAGAGCCCGGGCTACGTGAATCGCCGCAGCAAGGTTGACGGCATTGAAGGCTCCCAGAATTTTCGCACAGTAGCGCTCCCCCTCCAGGCTGAAACAGGTTCCATCCAGAGTCGCCTCTACATTGTCGATCTCGGGGCCGAAGCTGTGAATCCGATTCGTCGGCTCGATCCGTGCACTCTCATGGACCCAGGCCTCTTTCAAGCGGGGGCTTTGGAGGATCTCCATCTTGGTATCCCGTATTCTCTCCAGGGTTTTGAAGTACTCGATATGTGCCGGCCCGATGGTCCCGACGACGGCATAGTGAGGCTCGACGAAGCGGGTGATCTCCTCGATGTCCCCTTCGCCCCGGGCGCCCATCTCCACCACATAGACCTCCGCATCTTCCGGCAAATCGTCGTTGATATCCTTCATCACTCCGCCAAGGGTGTTGACCGAGCGGGGAGTGGCGTAGACATGATACTTCACCCCGAGAATAGTCGTAAGGAAATTTTTGATGCTGGTTTTTCCGTAGCTTGCCGTCACGCCGACGACCCTCAAATCGGGCCGTGAAGCTATCTTCTTCTTCGCCCGACGATAGTAGGCACCAAAGAGCATCTTTTCGATGGCCACGGAGACCAGCCAGGCCAAGAGCAGCGGGACGAAGACGCTATAGATCCCGAAGACGAAGACCGAAAAGAGTCCAAAGAGCCCCAGAGCGGCAAAAAATCGTTTGACTCGACCCGTGAAGACAAGCTTCTTGTCAATACTTCGCAGCCAGAGGAGAAAGAGCGGTGCATAAAGGAGCGTCACGACAAATCCGTAGCGTCCGTGACTAATGCCGGCGACGAAATCGTAACTCAAAAAAGGCAGCAGAAAATAGAGATAGTTCCACCAGGGTTTGGTGTGGTGAAAGGCCACCCGTTCCAGCCGGTAGCTGTACCATTGAAGCGTCGTAATAATGTAATAGCCCAGCATTCCGAGCATGGCAAAATAGGCCGCGATGTTCAAAACCGTCAACATCATAAAAAGGCTCCTCGGCCCGCGTTCAGATGCCCTTTGTCAAAATCTGATAGCCCGTTGGATCGATACACCTCTACCCTTTCTTGCAATTTTCACACTCTTCCCGGATCGTCTCGGCAATCTCCTTCGCATTAGACGGGTCGAGGAAAAAGTAGTGATCGCCCTGCATGGGAATCAGCCGTGCACGTTCCCCCATCAGTCCGGCAATCCGCTCTCCCGTCCAAAGCGGCGTCGCCGTATCCGCCCGCCCCCAGAAGAGCAGCGCTTTACCGGTCGTATCGCTAAAATGCTCCTCAAACTCCTCATTGACCGTCGCCTTGAAGGTCTCGTACATCCCCGGGTTCATCCCCTTGGCATCTTCGCTGACAAAAAAGGAACGCACTCTCCTCGCTCCCAGAGGCTTGAGAAGCTTGAAGAGAGCGATCTTGGCCCGGACGGAGAGCGGCTTGGGTACCAAAATCCCTGCCGAAGAGAGGAGTATTAGACAGGGGGGATCCAGCAGCGTAGCAACTTTCCCGCCGAAGGAGTGACCGGCGATCGCCTGGGGCTCGATGCCCAGATCCTCGAGAAAATTCCCTACGATCCCGGCATAATCCTCCGTACTTAAAAAACGGTCGTTGGGACTCTTGCCGAAACCGGGAAGATCCAGAAAGATCTGCCTCCACTCCGGAAGAAGCCCGCCGAAGGCCTGTTTCATCAGCTCCTTGTGGCTTCCCCAGCCGTGAAGCCAGAGAATCGTCCGATTTGCCGTGGGGTTGAGCATCTCGTAGACGAGTTCAAAATCCCCCTTGGCATGGCGGATATTCCGAATCGCCATGGCCTACTCTGCCCCCTTGAGGTGCATCAGTTTATCGAAACCGTAGATATCCGGGAAGAAGCCCAGGCCTCCCTTTCCCGGATAAGCGGTGAAGTAGCCCACATGAACGGGGATCGGTCGGCTGAGGCTGACGGTTTTAAGCTTCCAGCTCTTCAGAAGAGCGACGGTCTCTTCCCAGTTTTTGCTCAAATAGCCGCGGCGTGCCAGATACTCCAGCATCTTCATCGGCTTATTCAGGCGAATACAACCGTGGCTGAAGGCCCGATAGGATCTCTTGAAGAGTGATTTCGCCGGAGTATCGTGCATATAGACCGAATAGGGATTGGGGAACATAAACTTGACTCGCCCCAGGGCGTTCCCTTTTGCCGGCAATTGGATCAACTTGTAAGGCAGCTCCTTCTTTTTCCATTCGGGACGGAGGTATTTACCCCAGTTGACCGTCCGGGGATCGACGGGTTTGCTATCGAGATCGTAGCTTCTCAGGACGATCATCCGCTTGCGCTTGAAATAGTTTTTATTGCGTAGTAGGTGAGGGATCTCCTCGGCCCGGGCGATATTGTCGGGGACGTTCCAGGTCGGATTGAGGGTCACATAGCGCATCATGGCGCTAAAGACCGGTGTCTGCCATTTAGGCTTGCCGACGACCACCTTCATCTCGAAAGCTTCTGTGCCGTTTTCAAAGAATCTGACTTTAAATTCGGGGATATTGACCAGGAAGTAGGTCCGCCAAAGCATTGGATCGGGTTTCATGAGCTTGGCCCGCTCCAGACTCATACGGATCTTGTGCCGCTGGGCTCCGCCGTAGCCGCTATGCCACGCCGAAAGGAGGCGCTGAAACTGGGGTATGGGAGGAATATAGGGCTGGAAAATCTCTGCAATGCTCTGACCGGCCCGCAGAGCCGAAAGCGTCCGGGAAGCGGAGGCATCCTGGAGATAGTATTTGAATTTGGTGTGAATCTTACGCTGGGTCCGCTCTTGTTGCCGTGCATTGAAGGCTTTGAGATCGATACAGCTGTTGGCGAGATTCTGAGTATACCCGACCAGAAGTTTCGAAAGAATCTGAGTATTGCGATTTTGAAGATACTGCCGGTAAAGAGGTTCGAGACCGCAAAGCGAGGCATATTTGTCCGTAGCCAGGATCCGCTCGAACTCCTGCTTCTGCGTGCGGCTCCAGCCGTTGGAGTCGCCGAAGTGCGGGCCGCCACTACATCCGGCGAGCCAAAGCAGCATCCCGCCGACTCCGACCCATTTCAAGATTGTTTTCATGTGATACCTTCGCTAAATATATAAAGTCCACTATTTTATCGTGTTTTCTTTTCGTTTACCTTTTGATCTATTGAAAGGCATTGATGAAATTTATCCGGGATATTTCCCGTTAAGAGCATCGGCACAGACCGCCGCGGAAGAGAAGGCCCACTGGAAATTGTAGCCTCCCAATTCTCCCGTCACGTCCAGGACTTCACCCGTAAAATAGAGTCCCGGAACCAAACGGCTCTCCATCGTCTCGGGATCGATCTCCTCCGTCGCCACACCGCCCCGGGTCACTTCCGCCTTGGAGTATCCGAAAGTTCCGGCGGGAGCGAAACGGTAGCCTCGAAGCTTCTCCAAAGTTTTCCACTCGTCGCTGCGAAGTTGTGCCGCAGGACGATCATCGATCCCCAGGTCCGCCAGAAAAGCTTTGGCTACCCGTCGAGGAAGGGGTAAAAGGGTTGAGAGCTGTTTGCGACTTCCCCTAAGCGTTTGCAGATCGAAATCGGGGAGAAAATCCACCTCCACCTCTCCCCGTTCCCACCAGAGGGAGGCGTTGAGTACCGCCGGGCCGCTGATCCCCCGATGAGCAAAAAGGAGCCGATCTTGCCAGAGGCGCTTTCCTATCCGGATCTTGACCTCGATGGCGACGCCGCTGAGAGATTTGAAAAAGGCTTGGGAGGGCTGAAGAGTCCAGCCGACCAGTGCCGGAGCGGGACGGACGATCCGATGTCCTACGCTCTCGGCGATGCGAAGGCCGATATCACTGGCTCCCAGCTTGGGGAAGCTAAGCCCTCCGCTGGCAACGACCAGTCGGCGGCAATGTACCGTCCCGCCGCCTTGACGACTGAGAACGAACCCCTCTCCCTCCCGCCGAAAGGATTCAACCCTCCATCCGGCGTGCAGGACGCTCTTTTGGGAGGCCCGCCGCAAAGCGTCGACCGCTGCGGAGGCACCGTCATGGCAAAAAAGCTGGCTCCCCTTCTCTACCCGTGTCGCCACTCCACGCCTCTCGAACCACTCTCGCAGCCACTTCTGATCATAACGGGCGAAGACCTCCCGGACAAAACCGGAATCACCCCGATAACAGGGCAAATCGAGATGCAGGTTGCACAGATTGCAGCGTCCTCCTCCGCTGACGGCGATCTTGGCACCGGGACGGGGATTGCCCTCCAGCAAGACGGTTCCTTCCTGTTCACGCAGCAATGCCGCGACCATCATCCCCGACGCGCCGGCCCCGAGGATGGCGGTCTCCCAAAACTCCTTCACTTAAGAGAAGATCAACTGTAGAGTCGCAGGATCTGATCGTTGACCACCCGCTTGGCCCGGCGCAATGCCTCTTCGCTCTCGGAAGTCAACATGCCCGACCGGGCCATCGGCGTGGCCAGAAGGCGGTCGAGCTCTTTGAGCATCTCATCCATCTGGCGGGCCAGCTCTTTAGAGCGTTCGTGCAGATCGTCGTAATTTTCGGCCTCCTCCACGTAGAGAGCACGACGAAGCCCCGCATTCTTCTCATGCAAGAGCACTTCATACTTCTGCACCGTCTGACGCAGAGTATCCAGATGCTCCCTCACCCGCTCCATCATCGCCTTGCACTCCTCTTTCTTGCGGCAGTAGAATCCCGCCTCTTCCTCGATCTTTTCCGCGAGGCGTTGGTTCTTGGCCGACCGCAATGCAACAAGCACCGTGTAGACCAGCCACCAGACCACAAGAGTCGAACCGATTACCACCGCCGCCCCGACGGAGGGATTTTCCGCCGGTCCCAGAAGCAGAGAGACCTTGCCTGCCAACGTAGAGAGTGACGCCAGATCGGGCAACTTCTGGGGCAGTAGAGAGATCCCTGCCTTCTCGGTAGCATAAGCGTACCATCCTCCCACCGTCGCCACCGCTGCTATCAAGCCCCAGAAAAAGGCACTCCCTTTGCCGGAGGAGAGATCCTCGATCTCCAGCTTCTGTGCCTCGGGCTCCTCCAGCTCCAGCTCGGGCAGCTTCGCCTCGATTTTCGCCTCTTCCATTCCGATCGACTCCAGAAGCCGACGACTCTCCTCCACGACGGGAAGCAATGAGGCCCGCTCGTAGGCTTCGAAGGCTTCCAGGTCGTTCTGGATATTGCGCAGACACTCCTCGATCTCCTCCTCGGCGCTGAGAACTTTTTCCCGCGCCGCGACGACCCGACTCTGCGCCTGGCTCAGTCGGTCACCCCGGCCGGAGACGGCCGTTTCCGCCGCTTTGGATGATTCCTGACTTGGGGAGATCTCCATCTCCTCTTGCTGGGAAACTGCCGGCGTACTTTCCGTCGAAGAGGACTTCTGC
Organism: Campylobacteraceae bacterium; assembly: GCA_026983875.1. Lineage (GTDB taxonomy): Bacteria > Campylobacterota > Campylobacteria > Campylobacterales > Sulfurovaceae > Nitratifractor. The sequence goes on along the minus strand of JALSTG010000063.1, from coordinate 10,023 downwards.
GTCTCTGCCCTCTGCCCTTTGATCTCTTCATCTGCCATGGCTGTCTCCTTTCATGATTGAAACGATTCTCTTTCATCTATTGTAACTAAAGCCTCTGAAAATTCCCTCTGATCTCTGGGAAAAATCTGTTGAATTTATTCGATATAATCTTTCGAAAAAACGAGGAGCCTCATGTCTCTGATTCTCTATCTGATTATCGCGTTGGCAGCGCTCTCCATCATGGTCTTTTTCCATGAGTTGGGACACTTCACTGCCGCCCGCATCTTCGGGGTAACCGTCGAGCGCTTCAGCATCGGCTTCGGCAAGGTGTTGGCCCGCAAACGCTGCTGCGGCACCGAGTGGGCCTTCAGCGCCATGCCACTGGGCGGCTATGTCAAGATGAAAGGCCAGGACGACGCCGATCCTCTCGCCCGGGACCACGCGCCCGACAGCTACGGAGGCAAAAAACCCTGGCAGCGTATCGTCATTCTCCTGGCCGGGCCCGCAGCCAATCTTCTTCTCGCCTTTTTCCTCTATCTCTGGATCGCACTTCAGGGAGCCCCCCTCATCGCGGCCGCGGATTATCTCCCTCCCGTCGTGGGAAAAGTCGCTCCCGACACCCCCGCGGCGAAAGTAGGGCTTCGTCCGGAGGATCGTATCCTGGCCGTGGAGGGCACCCCGGTGCGTTACTGGTATCAGATCAGCGAACTGATCCGAAAAAATCCCGATCCCATTCTTTTGACGGTCAAACGGGGAGATCGAATCCTCCAGCTGGAACTGCGGACAAAAATCGTGGAAGGTAAGAACGAATTTCGACAAAAGATTCAGCGTCGTATCATCGGCATCTCCCCCAAGGTCAAAAGGGGGGAGATTATCCGTTTCACCCCCTCCGAAGCTCTCGAATACGCCTGGAGAGAGACGCTCAAGGCCACGTCCCTGATCGCCCGCAGCGTCAAAAAAATGAGTACCGGTGAGGTCGGAGCGGAAAACGTCGGCGGCGTTATCACTATCTTCGACATCTTGATGAAGTTTGCCAAAGAGGGGCTTCCCTACCTTCTCTTCATCATGGCGCTAATCTCCGTCAACCTCGGGATCCTCAATCTCCTGCCGATTCCTGCCCTTGACGGAGGACACATCCTCTTCAATCTCTACGAGATCGTGACGAGACGGGAGCTTAGCGAGACGGCACTCTACCGTCTGACGCTCTTCGGCTGGGCGCTACTGGGAGGACTGATGTTCCTCGGGCTCTACAACGACATCAATCGCATCTGGGGAGGAGGCATACATGGCTAACGGAATCTTGAGTCGCGAAGTCCTGGCACGAAATCTTGACGAAGTGATCCAGCGGATCGAAAGAGCACGGATCAAGGTGGACGAACATCATATTGTCAAACTGGTGGTCGTCAGCAAATATACGGCCGTAGAGAACATCGCCACACTCTACGATCTCGGACAGCGGGCTTTCGGGGAGAATCAGGTCCAGCAACTGGGCGAGCGGATGGAGGCCCTGAAGGATCTGCCCCTGGAGTGGCACATGATCGGTCGCCTCCAAAAAAACAAGATCAACAAACTGATCGATCTCGATCCCTTTCTCATGCACTCTCTCAATTCCCTCGATCTGGCCGAGGCCCTCGACAAACGCCTCGCTGCCAAAGAGAAGACGATGGAATGCCTGCTGCAGATCAACAGCGCCCGGGAGGAGAGCAAGGCCGGAGTCGCCCCCGAAGAGGCGGTAGAGACCTATCGCCGAATCGCCGAAGCCTACCCCCGGATTCATCTACGCGGTGTTATGACGATCGGTGCCCACACGGAGGATCGGGATCGGATCCGCCAAAGCTTTGAGACGACCCGAGAGATTTTCGACCGGCTCCGAAGCGATGGAGCCGAGATCTGTTCCATGGGTATGAGCGGAGATTTTGAGCTGGCCATCGAATGCGGCTCCAATATGGTCCGCATCGGCTCGGCACTCTTTCGGGAAGCCTAGGCAAACGACGCGGCGATGATCCGAAAACTCTTCAAAAAGCAGCGCCACGATCCCGAAAGCAAGATCGGCAAAGCTCTTGCCAAATACAAAATTCCCCCCGAATACTTCGGCGTCAGCCGCCGGGCCGTCAGCCGAGGAATCCTCGTAGGACTCTTTTGGGGTTTCATCCCTATGCCGATGCAGATGCTCGGCGTGATTTTGACTACCCCCTTGATGCGATTCAACGTCCCCGTGGCCATTGCCATGGTCTGGCTCTCCAATCCTCTGACAATGCCCGCCATGTATTACATGGAATACAAAACCGGCAATCTTCTCCTCGGAAGGCCCGGACTGGAGCATGTCACCATGAGTCTGGAGTGGTTCAAGACCCACTGGAGCGACATCGTCGTGCCCCTTTATGTGGGGACCGCCTTCTACTCCATCGTGGTCTCCTACCTCATCTACCTCCTGGTCAACCGCCTCTGGGTCCGTTCGGTCAAGAGGGAGAAGCACCGCCGGGAGGCGGAACGCCGTCTCCGTAAGGCAGCGATAGAAAGCGACGATCATGCAAAGATCTGATCACACCCCTTCCCTTTCTCCAAACGATCAGGGGCTTCCTCCCGAATTTATAGAGCGACTGCAGAGGATTCTGACGCCGGAAACATTCGAGGAGATACTCCAGACCTTTCATGCGACCAAGGAGACGACCTTTCGGGTCAATCCTCTTAAAAGCGATGCCGATTCCCTGAAGAAAGAGCTTGAAAGTCTGGACCTGCACCCCGAGGCGATCCACTGGCTACCGGGCGCTTTCCGGGTGCCCGACGCGGAAAGGCGCGCTCTGACCGAAAGCGACGCCTTCTATGAAGGACGCCTCTACATCCAAAATCTCTCCTCTATGCTCGCCCCGCTTTTGCTGGCTCCCGAGCCGGGGGAGCGGATCCTCGACCTCGCTGCCGCTCCCGGAGGCAAGACGCTGATGATGGCGGGAATGATGGAAAACCGGGGATGGATCTCGGCGGTCGAGCCTGTCCGGGAGCGCTTTTACAAGCTTCGGGCCAATGTCGATCGTGCCGGAGCAAGTTGCGTCCATACCTACCTCAAAGACGGTCGCGGCGTCGGCCGGGCTCTCCCCGGGAGCTTCGATCGCGTCCTCCTCGACGCTCCCTGCTCCTCCGAAGCAAAATTCTCCACCCTACATCCTCGAAGCTACGCCTTTTGGAGCCGGCGAAAGATCAAAGAGAGCCGCAAACTTCAAAGACGCCTCATCCTCTCTGCCTGGGAGAGCCTCAAGCCCGGAGGACGTCTGCTCTATTCCACCTGCTCCTTCGCTCCGGAAGAGAACGAAGAAGTGGTGGACTTCCTACTGCGCAAAGATCCCGGAGCCCGTCTACTGCCGATAGATCTGCCCGTGGACAATACGATGCCCGGATTGCTCCAATGGGAGAAAAAATCTTTCGCCCCCTCCCTCTCCCGCAGCCGACGCATCCTGCCCACCCGGGAGATGGACGGCTTTTACCTCGTATTGATCGAAAAGGAGCCAAACCCATGAACCCCCTACCAGAAATTACGGTCTTTTCCACCGGCGGAACCTTCAACAAGATTTACAATCCCCTCAGTGGCCAGCTGGAGATCGATCCGGAGGCCCGGGCCCTCCGAGAGATTTCACGCCGCTGGCACTGCGCCATGGAGATTCAGACTCTACTCCACAAGGACAGCCTCGAAATGGACGACGCCGACCGTCGGGAGTTGGCGGAGGCCATCAGACGTTCCCCCCACACCAAGATCCTCGTGGTCCACGGAACCGACACGATGGATCAAAGCGCCGCCTACCTGGCCGAAACCTTCGGGCTCAGCCGGCAAATCGTTCTGACCGGAGCGATGGTCCCCTACTCCATCGATCCGGTAGAAGCTACCGCCAATTTTGCCTCCGGCCTCGGATGGCTCCTGAGCGGCGGAACCCCCGGAATCCACATTGCCATGCACGGCCTGATCCTTCCCTATGAGCGCATCGTCAAGGAGCGGCAAATCGGGTACTTTGTCCCGAGAGCATCGTTCGCATCAAGAGAGTAGAGAGAGCCTACTGAGGCTATGGCACTTTTTGCTTTGCCAAACCTGTCTGATCCATCCTCAGAGCCGGGGTCTCTTCTTGGGTTTTATCGCTTGTGGCGTTTTGTTCTTCTGAGGGCTTGGGAGGCGGATAGGCCCGGATGTAGCCGTGTAGATAAAGCCAACGATAGATCTGCGCAGCGATAGGCCCGGCGGCACTGCCCCCGTGCCCTCCGTGTTCCACCAGAACCGTGATGATATATTCGGGCTTCTTCGCCGGAGCATAGGTGGTGATCCAGGCATGGGATTTTTTGAAATAGGCCAGATCCTCCTCCTTCACCCGCTTTTTCACATCCTGGGGGATCGAGACCACCTGCGCCGTTCCCGTCTTGGCGGCAATGAGGAAAGGCAGACCCGTCTTCTTCTGGTTCATCGTTTTATACGCCGTCCCCCGCCGATCGTTACAGACATCGATCATGCCCTGGCGGATTAGCGACATATGATAGGGGTTGAAAGGGATCTTTATCCGGCGGGGCTTGACCTTTTTCCCGTTGATTTCCGCAGCCAGAATCGGTGTCGGAAGTTTGCCCGTCGCCAAAAAGGCCGTATAGCGCGCTATCTGCATCGGCGTAATATTGTCGTATCCCTGTCCGATGGCCGCGATGACCGTCTCTCCTTTGTACCAGGGTTGATGGTAGCGTTTTCGTTTCCAGGCTTTATCGGGGATGATCCCGCGATACTCCCGGGGAAGGTCGATACCTGTTTTGACCCCCAAACCGATTTGACGGAGGGTTTTGGCGATCTTGTCGATACCGATCTTGAGGCTTTTGTCGTAATAATAAACGTCACAACTCTCCCGGATGGATTTGCGCAGATCCACGTCTCCGTGCCCCCATTTGGACCAGCAGCGGAATTTGTGCTTGCTTTTGTCGATGGTGATGTATCCCTTGCAGTATTCGTGCTCGTCAAGAATACCTTTCCCCGCCCGGGAAGCCGCCAACGCCACTCCCATTTTGATCACCGAGCCCGGCGGATAGACCGCATTGATCAATTTGTTGGTGAAAGGGTGTCCCAGGTTGTTTTGCAACGCTTTCCAGTCCTTGACGCTGATTCCACCGACAAAGAGGTTGGGATCGAAGCTGGGATTGCTCACCGCCGCCAGGACTTCGCCGCTAGGGCGCATGACGATGACTACCGCCGGCTTGTTTTCCAATAGATCGTAGATATATTTCTGCAAATCCATATCGAGATGAATCTTCAGCGAGCGATTGCTTATCGGCTCCTTGCGATCCAGGACACTCAGCTCCCGGTTACGGGCATCGACTTTGCTGATCACGTAGCCCAGCTCTCCTTCGAGAAGACGGTTGTAGTAGAGCTCCAGCCCGCTTTTTCCCGTACGCCCCACCTTGGCCGTCACCGGGTCTGCGGCATTCTCTTTTCGGTTGGATCGCCCCACATAACCCACCACGTGAGCGGCATAGCGACCGTAGGGATAGTAGCGCTTCGTCTCGGCCTCGATTTTCACCATCGGCAGCATACTCAACTGCGCATAGTAGCGCATCATCTGATCGTAAGGAACGAATTCGATCACCTTGATGAAACGGTGGTTGTACGGAGAACTGTAACGGCGATAGACCCGCTCCATCACCGTGGCATTGATATCGGGGAAGTACTCCCTCAGGGTCTCGATCGCCTGCTTGAGTTGCCCCTTTTTGATACTAAGGTGGGGGGCAAGCGAAAGAGAAAAACCGATCCTGTTGACCGCCAGATAATTTCCTTTGGCATCGAGAATCTCCCCCCGGACCGGCTTGAGGTAACTTTTACGCTCGACGTTCTCCTTGGCCAGCTTTTCATAATAGAAGTTGGACTTGATGCTGATGTGATAGAGCCGAACGATCAAAACCCCCCAGAAGAGTGCAAAAATCAACAGAATAATTTTGAGTCTCACAGGATCACCGCCGCTAGGATATCCATCCCCAAAGAGTACAGAAGCAACGTGTTAATCTCGATACTTTGGGAAGCGAAGATAAAGTCGTAGATCATAATCATCCCCAAGTAGGCAAGATCGACAGAGAACACGGTGAGAATCGCCACACACAGGGGACAACGCTTGAGAAAAAGAAAAGAGGGATAGAGGAAAAGATAGACGAAAAGCGCTGCGGCAAGCGTGAGAAAAAGGGGCAGAGAGAGGTTGATCTCCAAATTGGCCAGATAAAGCATCGGCAATAAGAGATAGCGCCACCCCTTCCCCTCGAGTCCCCGGATAAACTGATAGCCGGCGTAACCGATAAAGAGCGGTAGAGTCACGTAGATGGAAATCAGCATCGGATAGAAGAGTATGAGGGCTATAAGCGCTATCCAGGCCAGAAGCTTCACCAATCGAGTCACGCCCTATTTCTCCTGCTCGATCGGATAGATCAGGGAGACTTCGTTGCAATTAGGAAAATGAATGCACTTGATGCAATCCGCCCAGATTTTGTGTTCGGGGATGCTCTCCTTGGCGATCTCTCGAAATCCCATTTTCGTGAAAAACTCCGGCAGATAGGTCAGGACCAGGACCTCCTGCACTCCCATGGTTTTCGCCTCTTCCAGTGCCGTCTGGACAATCCCTTTGCCAATGGACCGGCCTCGATACTCGGGGGCAACGATGAGGCTGCGGATCTCCGCCAGACGGGGAGAGTGCAGATGCAGCGCTCCATAGCCTGCCAAAGCGCCCTCTTCCTCGGCCAGGATGTAGCTACGAATATTCGTCGCTACCTCATCGTCACTTCGGGGCAGAATTACCCCCTCTTTGACCTGATCGACCACCATCCGCTGCATCTCAGGAATGTCATGCAGGGTCGCTTTGCGATACTGTGTCAAAACTCCGCTCCGAAAATGGTGTGGAAAATCTCTTGCTGAATCCGCTCTTGGCCGCTCTTCTTGAGATTCGAGATCAAAATAGCTCCGGGGAAATCCCGCAAGAGTGCGCCTCGCTCTTTCTGGTTGAGTTTGTCCGCCTTGGTAAAGACGGTCAGATAACGCTGGTCGGGCCGTAAAAAGCTTCGGATATAACGCTCCACCTCTTCGTCGATCTTGGCATGAGGATGTCGTGCATCCCGCAGATGAATAAACAAGCGGATCGCCGTACGGTTTTGGATAAACTCCACCAGATTTTTCTGCCAGATTTCCTTCAGAGATTTAGAGACTTTGGCATAGCCGAAACCCGGAAGATCCACAAAACGGACGGTATAGTCCTCTTCTCCGAGTTTGTACCCTATGTCGAAGAAATTGATTAGACGCGTTTTGCCGGGAGTCGCAGAACTCTTGGCCAGATTTTTTCGGCCGGCCAAGAGGTTGATCGTCGAACTTTTCCCTACATTGGAACGCCCGAGAAAGACGACTTCACTCAGGCTCTCTTCTACCGAATCATTGATCGATTGAGCCGATTTGAGAAATTCCGCCCTTACGGGACGGGGATTGAGAGAATCTTTCACGCTATTTTTTTCCTTGTTGCTTCTTGCCGGTGGCATCCTTCATAGGAAAGACAAACTTCACCGGTGCTTTATGACCGCTCTTGGCGCTGGCACGTCCCGTTTTATTGTCCAGGAATATCTCCGAGCCGCTCATCGTACGATGATTGATCAGATCATTCACCAGAGCCTTTCCCGCCAAGAGGTACGTATCTCGTTGTACGTTGTAGACCAGCCGATTACATCGCCCTTTGATATGGCGTTGGGGTTTGATGATCTCAAATCGCACATGGCCCAACGCCCGATACTCTCTCGTCTGCCCCTCTTTGTCAAAGAGAAGAACAAACCGGTCTGCATCGATACGGCTTTTTCCCTGGGTTGCATGGGCATGACCCTCGAAGATCGCTTTCTGCTCTTTTTCCAAATGTTCGAATTTATCGGCTGTCACTTCGAGATTTTCCGCTCCCCAGAGGCAGAAACCGGCCAGCAAATAGAGAAAAAAACTTCTTTTCATTTTATACACCTTTTATCGCTTTTGTGTATTACCCAGTGCCCGATCATTCTCCCTCAAAATGTAATGGGCAAATACTTTCCTAGCCGTGGTCCTGCGGGCCGGCACATCGTAGACAAAATCCTGGCCGGTTGCGTAGTCTTCGCCCCGGAAGGCCCTGAAAGGGCCGTAGGATCTCAAAATTTTACGTTTTTGGTCGTAGCGAATCAGCCGCGCCTGATAGACGGCATTGTCACGCCGCACCATCGTAACGTTCCCTTCCAGAAGGATCAGATCCGGTTTGCGCACCGCCTTGGAAGCTTCCAGCGAGCGGATGTCGGGATTAACGAGATGAAAGTCGTCTAGATACCAGGTGCGTCGTATCATCACGGCATGACGGGCACGAAAGGTATTGAGCACGGAGGTCGCGTTAACCTCTCGCACCTCATGAGCGCCCAGCTCGATCTCTTTCTTCGCCGCTGCTTTCTCTCGCTGCACCTGAAGAATCTCTTTCTGATTGGCGAAACCGACGACCAACGCCAATCCCAAGAGCAGGCCCAGAAACCATTCTACCCGACTGACCATAATGCCATAAACTCCTCTCGAAGCCCCTCGATCTCCAGCAGATCCTCGATCATCTCACGGACGGCACCGCGACCGCCCCGTGCCTCCAGAACCCAGTCGGCCCTTTGACGCACCGGCGAGACGGCATCTGCCGGGGCATAAGCCCGCCCGGCACGATCGAGCATGGGCCAGTCGTTCAGGTCATCGCCGATCGCCGCTACCTGATAGGCTCTCAGCCCCAGCGACTCCATCAATTCATCCAGCTTCGCCCCTTTGTCGCGAACCCCCTGATAGAGATGTCGGATCCCCAGTTCTTCCGCTCGGCGTTCGACGATCTTGGAGCGACGACCGGTGATGATCGCCGCCTTTTTCCCAAGCCGGATCCAGCTGGCGATCGCCAGACCGTCTTTGACGTCGAAGGCTTTGATCTCGTCTCCCTGGGCACTATAAACGATCTGCCCGTCGGTCAGACAGCCGTCGACATCCAATACGACCAGCTCTATCCCCATCTCAGAGCACTCCCTTGGTACTGGGAATTCCGATACGTTCGTTGGGAGCCGTCGCCCGTCGCAGGGCCACGGCCAGAGCCTTGAAGGCAGCTTCGAGCATATGGTGGCGGTTACGCCCCCTCTGTGCCACGATATGACAAGTGATCGGAAGATTGAAGACCAAGGCCCGGAAAAACTCCTCGGCCAATTCCGTATCGAAGCTTCCGACTTTACCGGCGACCGGAAGATCGTAGACCAGATAGGCCCGATTGCTCAGATCGATATCGCACTCCACCGCCGCCTCGTCCATGACGACCACGGCGTTGCCGAAACGCTCCATCCCCCGCACCGGATAGATCGCCTCCCCCAGGGCCTGCCCCAGAACGATCCCCACATCCTCGACGGTGTGGTGATCGTCGATGTGCAGATCCCCTTTGCAGGAGAGCTCCAGATCCAGCAGTGCGTGGCGGGCAAAGGCATCGAGCATATGGTCGAAAAATCCCACGCCCGTATCGATCTGCGTTTTTCCGCTTCCGTAAAGCTCCAGCCTGAGACGGATTTCGGTCTCTTTGGTCGTCCGCTCTTTTTCAATCATCATACCTATCCTTCGTCTTCTAATTACGCACCAGGAACCCTCCGGCAATCCCGTGATCCCGGATGAAGTCCCTCGCCTCTTCTGCCGAACCGAAGCCCATGACCCACACCCGATAGAGGGGGGCACCGTCGACGACAAATTTTCGGATGACGACCCGCTTGCCTTCACCCGCCAGGGTTTCATACCGCCGCCGGGTGATCTGCGCCCCTTCATAGCGGCGGAAGGCACCCACCTGTACGCCGAAGTCGCTGAGTTGCACCTCAGGTACCGGAGCGTGGACGGCCTTCTGAGCCGACGTAGGACGATAGACCTTGCCGGCGAAGCCCAGGACTGTGAGTTTGACCCGGGCGATCCCGCTCTTGTCCAGTCCCAGCTTTTTCCCCGCAGCGTAGGAGCAGTCGATGACCCGCCCCCTGACAAAGGGGCCCCGATCGTTGATCCGTAAC
>JALSTG010000062.1 GCA_026983875.1 Campylobacteraceae bacterium | reverse complement strand
GGTCAAATGGCCCAACGACCTCTACCTGGGAGAAAAAAAGGTCGGGGGCGTGCTGACCGCACGATTGAAGGGTTTTTATGTGGTAGGAATCGGAATCAATCTGAAAAAAAGTGAAAAAAACTTTGTCGCCCTTGAAACGGAACTTTCCGCGATGATATTACTTGATATGTATCTCCATCGGCTTCGGAGACCTCCGAAGTGGAAGGATCTCTTTAGAGAATATCAGTTAGAATTTGAAAAAACTCGGGCCTTTTCCGCCCACATCGGCCAGAAAAGCATTTCTTTGGAAAATGCCCGAATTATGGACGACGGAACCATCGTCGTCGACGGAGAAAGGATGGTAAGTCTGCGATGAGTGAAGTGATCAGTATTGCCAACCAAAAAGGTGGTGTCGGTAAGACCACGACGGCGGTCAATCTCGCAGCCTCCTTGGCGGACGAGGGAAAGAAGGTACTGCTGATCGACGTCGATCCCCAGTCCAATGCCACGACCAACCTCGGTTATAGCCGTAACGACTATGAGTTTAATATCTACCATGTCCTGATTGGAAGCAAACGTATCAATGACATCCTTCTAAAAACTTCGATCAAAGGTCTAGATCTTGCTCCGTCCAATATCGGCCTCGTGGGTATAGAAAAAGAGTTTTACGGCAGCCGAAAGCGTAATCGAGAGCTGATTTTGCGCCGGGCTATCGAAGAGGTGAGAAAAAAATACGACTACATCATTATCGATTCCCCTCCGGCGCTGGGCCCCATTACCATCAACGCCCTGAGCGCCTCCGATTCGGTCATCATTCCGATTCAGTGCGAATTTTTTGCCCTGGAGGGGTTGGCTCAGCTTCTCAATACGGTCTCCCTATTGCGCAAAACCATCAACCCCAAACTTCGCATCAAAGGCTTTTTGCCGACGATGTACTCGGGACAGAACAACCTCTCCAAACAGGTTTTGGCAGATCTGGAACACCATTTCAGGGATAAGCTCTTTACCTGGAAGAAAAATAGTGAATTTATCGTCGTTCCCCGCAACGTCAAGGTGGCAGAGAGTCCCAGCTTCGGTAAGCCCGTGACTCACTACGCCTCCGGCTCCAAAGGTTCCAAAGCCTATAAAGCTTTGGCTGAAGCTATCTTGAGGAGTTGAGATGGCATTGGGCAAAGGGCTGGGAGCGATCCTGGAAGAAGTAGGGCAGGCCTACGAAACTGAGCTGGCTCAGAAGGCGGAGAGCCGAGACAGCGATCTGGGCGAAGAGATCCGGGAGCTTCCCGTGGCCTCGATCGACCCCAATCCCTATCAGCCCCGTAAGGATTTTGATCCCGAGCGTCTCGAGGAGTTGGCGGCTTCGATCCGGCGTCACGGTCTGCTCCAGCCCGTCGTCGTTATTCCCCACGGAGACCGTTGGCTTCTTGTAGCGGGCGAGCGGCGCCTTCGAGCCCACAAGCTCATGGGCGCCGAGACGATCCGGGCGATTGTTGCCGATGTGGATCTGGACCGCCTGCGGATGCGAGAACTGGCCCTGATAGAAAATATCCAGCGCCAAGATCTCAACCCCATTGAGTTGGCTCAAGCTTACAAAGAGCTTTTGGAGGTCCACGGCATCACCCACGAAGAGCTGGCCGCACTGGTCCACAAGAGCCGCTCCCAGATTACCAACACCCTGCGCCTTCTCTCTCTGGGCGACTATGCCAGTGAGAATCTGATGAGAGGAAAGATAAGTCAGGGGCACGCCAAGATACTTCTGGGACTACCGGAAGAACGCCAGAAGGTGCTGGTCGATACGATTATCGGACGCCGCCTCAGCGTGCGGGAGGCTGAAACTTTGGCTCAACAAGAGAAGGGATCTTCGGCCTCTGCTTCCAAAGCCAAGAAGGCTGCTGGTTATCGTATTCCCGACCCTCTTCGGGAAGAGATTTTCCGAAGACTTCCCTTTGTTCGTAAGATCAAAAGAAACAAAGTAGAGCTGGAGATCTCCGATGAATCGGAACTGCAGGCTCTGCTCGATTTTCTCCGCAAAAGAGAGCAATAAGCTCTGCTTAACCCTGATTTAAAACGCAAAATGATAGAATGCGCCTAATTTCTACGCCGAGGAGTGCCAATGCTTGATCTCATCCCCGCTCTGATGGTGGTCGTATTGATCATCTTTTTTTTCCTGATCTTCCAGCTCAACGGCAAACTCTATGAACCGCTGCTTCGCTTTATGGACAATCGGGAGCAGACCATTGCCAAAGATCTTGAAGCGGCCCAAAATCTCAGCAGCGACAGTGAAGAGCTGCAGGCCCAAGCCCAGTCCAACCTGGAAGCGGCACGGAGCGAAGCCGCGCGTCTGCGTCAGGAGGCCATAGAAAAAGCCAAACTGGCCAACGCCGAGGCGATGGAAGCGAAGCAAAAAAGTCTGGAAGAGGCCTATGCCCAGTTCCGTGTCCGATTGGAGGAGGAACGGGAGAGCCTCAGATCCTCCGTCTTGTCTCAGCTGCCGCTCATCAAAGAGAGCCTCAAAGCCAAATTCAGCCAAATCTGAGAAGGGAAAAGCCTATGAAGAAAAAGATCATCATCACGTTATTGGCTCTGGGCATACCGGCACTCCTGCTTGCCTCCGGCCACGGCGAAGGTTCGGGTCACTACGAGGCTATTACCGGGCGTTCCAGTGATTTCGTTCCCCGAATCTTCAACTTTCTGATTTTTGCGGGTTTGCTCTATTATCTCATTGCCGAGCCGGTGCGAAACTTCTTCAGCGCTCGTAAAGAAAAGATCGCCTCCCAGCTCAAAGAGATCGAGAGACGCCTTCAGGAAGCTAAGGAAGCTCGCAAAGCAGCCGAGCAGGCTCTGGCCGAGAGTGAAAAGAAGGCCAAGGAGATCCTGGAGGATGCACAGAAGGAGGCATCGCTCCTTACGGAGCGCTACCAGGAGCTTGGGGAGCGGGAGCTTGAGGCTCTGGAGCGTCAGTATCGGGAGCGTATGGAAGTGGAGGAGCGGAAGATGCAGCGTGAAACGATCGTTTCGCTCCTGGATGAGAATATCCAGTCCGACGATATTCCCCTCAGCGGCACTCAGGTGATTGAAACTCTAGCGAAGAAGGTGGCCTAAATGAATGAACTGATTGCCAAACGATATGCCAAGGCGTTGATGGAGCTGGTGCCGGCCAAGGAGCGCTCCGCACTGTTGAAGTCGCTGCAGTCGCTTCAAGAGGCTTTTTCTGCCCCCGAGGCAGTGGAGCTGATCACTTCGCCCCTGGTGAGCAATGTTCGGAAATTTGAACTCCTGGTCGCTCCGCTGGAGTCCAAGCTCGATCCCCGCCTTTTTCGCCTTTTGAAGGTGATGAGCGAAAAGGGACGACTCGATCTCGTTTCGGATCTGGCGGAGATCCTCGATCTCGAGATCAAAAAAGCGAGCAAGCGCTTCGAAGGAAGCGTTGAAGCGGACGAGGATCTGCCCAATGAGGAGATCAAGCGCCTCGAAGAGGTCCTGGAGCGCTTCAGCGGCGCGAAGATCAAACTGAAGCAGACGAAGAAGAACGGTGACGGCCTGCGGGTAAGCGTCGACGATCTGGGACTGGAGGTCAACTACTCCAAGAGCCGGGTCAAGGCAGATCTTCTGGATTTTATCCAGCGAGTACTTTAAACAGTAGCAAACTTACAGAAAGGAGCAGCAGTGGCAGCGAAATTGCAAGCGGACGAGATCAGCTCGATCATCAAAGAGCGGATCGAAAATTTTGAACTGAATGTAGACATTAACGAAGTAGGGAAGGTCATCGGGATCGGAGACGGAATTGCCCGTGTCTATGGCTTGAGTAACGTCATGGCCGGCGAGATGGTCGAATTCGAAAACGGTACCAAAGGACAGGTTCTGAACCTGGAAGAGGCTAGCGTCGGTATCGTCGTCCTCGGTGAGTACAACGATATTCACGAGGGGATGAGCGTCAAGCGTCTCGGTGCGCTTTTGGAAGTCCCTGTCGGCGACGCCCTCGTCGGACGGGTCGTCAACCCTCTGGGGGAGCCTATCGACGGCAAAGGCCCCATCGAAGCGGCCGAGAAGCGCTTTGTCGAAGAGAAGGCTCCGGGGATTATGGCCCGTAAATCGGTTCATGAGCCTCTGCAGACGGGAATCAAGGCGATCGACGCTCTGGTCCCCGTCGGCCGCGGCCAGAGGGAGCTGATCATCGGGGACCGCCAGACGGGTAAGACCACTCTGGCGATCGATACGATTATCAATCAGAAGGGTCAGGATGTCATCTGTATCTACGTCGCTATCGGTCAGAAGCAGTCTACGGTGGCCTCTCTGGTCAAAAAGCTCGAAGAGGCGGGTGCGATGGAGTACACCATCATCGTCAATGCCGGAGCTTCCGATCCTTCAGCCTTTCAGTTCCTGGCTCCCTACGCCGGGGTCACGATGGCGGAGTATTATCGGGACAACGGACGCCATGCCGTTATCTTCTACGATGATCTCTCCAAGCATGCCGTCGCCTACCGGGAAATGTCACTGATTCTTCGCCGTCCTCCGGGCCGCGAAGCCTATCCCGGGGATGTCTTCTATCTCCACTCCCGTCTGCTGGAGCGTGCCGCGAAGCTGAGCGACGAGCTGGGAGCCGGATCGATTACCGCCTTCCCTATTATCGAGACTCAGGCGGGAGACGTTTCGGCCTACATCCCCACCAACGTCATCTCCATCACCGATGGTCAGATCTTCTTGGAGACCGACCTTTTCAACTCGGGAATCCGTCCCGCGATTAACGTCGGTCTCTCCGTCTCCCGAGTTGGGGGAGCCGCACAGATCAAAGCGATCAAGAAAGTTTCCGGTACTCTGCGTCTGGATCTGGCCTCTTATCGCGAGCTTCAGGCTTTTGCCCAGTTTGCCAGCGATCTGGATGAGCATAGCCGCCATCAGCTCGAACGAGGTGCACGGATGACGGAGCTACTGAAGCAGCCTCCCTATTCACCAATCCCCGTCGAGAAGCAGGTGGTCATCATCTATGCCGGAACCAAGGGATATCTCGATGACATCCCCGTCTCGGAAGTCACGCGCTTCGAACAGGAGTTTTATACCTTCCTCGATGCAAAATATCCCGGTATTCTGGAGAGTATTCGCGAAAGCAAAGAGCTCAAGAGCGAGACCGAAGAGGAGCTTAAGAAAGCGATCGAGGATTTCAAGTCCCAGTTCGCCGTATAACCCAAGGTTGAAACAATGGCTAGCCTGAAAGATATCAAGCGCAAGATCAAAAGCGTCAAAGGGACGCAGAAGACGACCCATGCGATGAAACTGGTCTCTTCCGCAAAACTCAAGCGCGCCGAAGAGCTTGCCAAGCGTTCGAAGATGTACGCCCAGAAGATTACGGAGATGATCGACGAGATCGCTCTGCAGATCGCCAAGTATAACGACGTAAGCGACAACATATATTTTCGCACCGTAGAGAATCCCAAGACGGTCGACATTGTCTTTGTTACCGCAGACAAGGGACTTTGCGGCGGTTTCAACTCTCAGACCATCAAGTCGGTCAATGCCATGCTCTCGGAGTATGAGGCCAAAGGTACGACGGTACGACTCCGTGCCATCGGGAAAAAAGGGATCGCCTACTACCGCTTTAACAAGCGGGAGATGCTTGATGAGATTGAGGGGCTCAGTGCCTCACCTTCCTATGAAGAGGCGGCGAAATTTATTCGCGCCTGCGTCGATGACTATATTGCCGGAAAGACCGACAAAGTGGTCCTGGTCCATAACGGGTACGTCAACATGATCACCCAGGAGATCCGCGTCGACAATCTCGTCCCCGTCGATCCTTCCACGCTGCCCGAAGGGTCGACCAGTAACTCTGAGCTGGAGCTGGAGCCCGATGACGATGATACGCTGCTCGAAGCGTTGATCCACCGTTATCTGGAGTATCTGATGTATTATGCGCTCATCGACTCTCTGGCCGCGGAGCATGGAGCACGGATGCAGGCAATGGACGCGGCGACGACAAATGCCAAAGAGATGGTCAAAACCCTCACCGTCCAGTACAATAAGGCACGCCAAGAGGCTATCACCACCGAATTGATCGAGATCATCAGCGGTGTCGAATCACTGAAATAAAACGAGGAGAGATACATGACTGGAAAAATTATTCAGGTAATGGGCCCGGTCGTCGATGTAGAGTTCGGCGACTATCTGCCCGAAATCAACGAAGCGCTTGAAGTAGAAAATCAAGGGCGGCGTCTGGTTCTAGAAGTTGCGATGCAGCTTGGGGACAATCGGGTTCGTACTATCGCGATGGACATGTCCGAAGGTCTGGTCCGGGGTCAGGAAGTCAAAGCAACCGGCGCTCCCATCAAGGTTCCCGTCGGCGAGGTGGTCTTGGGACGGATTTTCGACGTCGTAGGAAACGTGATCGACGAGGGTGAACCGGTCAAGGCAGAGACCCTGTGGTCCATCCACCGCACGCCGCCCGCCTTTGAAGATCAGAGTACCAAAGCGGAGATCTTTGAAACCGGAATTAAGGTCGTCGACCTTCTTGCTCCCTATGCCAAGGGAGGAAAAGTCGGACTCTTCGGAGGGGCCGGAGTCGGGAAGACCGTCATCATCATGGAGTTGATCAACAACGTCGCCATGAAACACAGCGGTTACTCCGTCTTTGCCGGTGTCGGCGAGCGGACCCGGGAAGGAAACGACCTCTACAACGAAATGAAAGAGTCCAACGTACTGGACAAAGTCGCCCTATGCTACGGTCAGATGAATGAGCCTCCGGGAGCACGGAACCGTATCGCGCTGACCGGTCTGACGATGGCTGAATATTTCCGGGATGAGATGGGACTGGACGTTCTGATGTTCATCGATAATATCTTCCGCTTCGCTCAGTCGGGTGCCGAGATGTCCGCACTCCTTGGACGCATCCCCTCTGCGGTCGGTTATCAGCCTACGCTTGCCTCCGAAATGGGCAAGCTCCAGGAGCGGATCACCTCCACGACCAAAGGTTCGATCACTTCGGTTCAGGCCGTTTACGTCCCTGCAGACGACCTCACCGACCCGGCTCCCGCTTCGGTCTTTGCCCACTTGGACGCGACGACCGTCCTCAACCGCTCCATCGCTGAGAAGGGAATTTACCCCGCCGTCGATCCCCTCGACTCGACGAGCCGGATGCTCGATCCCGTCATTATCGGAGAGGAGCACTATCAGGTGGCCCGGGGCGTGCAGGCGATCCTGCAGAAGTATAAAGATCTCCAGGACATCATCGCCATCCTCGGTATGGATGAGCTGAGCGAAGAGGACAAACTGATCGTCGAGCGTGCCCGGAAGGTCGAGAAGTTCCTCTCCCAGCCCTTCCACGTCGCCGAAGTCTTCACCGGAAGCCCCGGACGCTACGTTACGCTGGAAGAGACGATCAAAGGCTTCAAAGGTCTGCTCAACGGCGAATACGACCATCTTCCCGAAGCGGCCTTCTATATGGTCGGAAGCATGGATGAAGCGATCGAAAAGGCCGAAAAAATGAAAGCGAAGGCGGCGTAAGCCCCAAAGGATCTCCATGAAAACCATGAAACTTGAGATCGTTACCCCCAACGGCCTCATCTACGAAGGGGATGTGAAGATGGTGACCCTTCCCGGAAAAGAGGGGGAGTTTGGCGTCTTGCCGGAGCACGCCTCTCTCGTCTCTCTTCTGGAGACCGGTGTCATCACGATTGAAACCACCGAAGGCAAAGAGATCATGGTCGCTATCAACCGAGGCTATGTGAAAGTGGACGAAAACAAGGTCAGCTGCATCGTTGACGGGGCCGTCCTCATCAACGATGAGGAGGGAAGACTCAGCCAACGGATGGCGGAAGCCAAAGAGCTTCTCAAAAGCGCTCAGACCTCTGATGTGGCTATTGCTGCTGCCGTCAGTAAGGTCGAGTCGATCAAAAAATCCTACTGATTCCGTGGGATCACTTTCAGCTTATCTCTCCAACAGCGGTGCCATCACCTGGTTGGTACTGCTGGTTCTCTCCGCCTATTTTATTGCGACCTTTTGGATCTTTCTCTACCGATACAGTTTGATTCGCAGCCGTTTGGCACTGGAGACGAAATCTTTAGGTCGCCTCTACATGGGCCGAAGGGATAGCGTCTCAGAAGAGTCTCTTCTGGCAGGATACCTTCGTCAGATCGGAAAGATCAGTCCCGAAGTCCTCAGGGCCGCCGTCAACGACGCGGTGCGTAGTGCTACGCGGGGATTGACTCAGCTCTCTATCATGGCGTCTACTGCCCCATTCGTCGGGCTCTTCGGGACCGTCGTCGGCATACTGGAAGCCTTCGGTCGCCTCGGAACCCAGAAGAGTGCTTCCTTGGCCGTTGTCGCTCCGGCTATCAGTGAAGCTTTGGTCGCTACGGCCGCGGGGATCTTCGTCGCAATCTTTGCCTATGCTTTTCATCTTCTGCTTAAGCGGAAAGCCTACGAGCTCCAGTCTCTGTTGGAGTCGGAAGCGGAGATCATTCTGGCCCAGAGTGACCGGAAAGGCTAAGCGGTGTTTCGCTGGGACGAGGACCCGGATCTGAATATCACTCCCTTCGTGGATGTGATGCTGGTTCTAATGGCGATCCTCATGGTCACGGCGCCGACGATTACCTTCCAGGAGCAGATTACCCTGCCCAAGGGGACCCGAAGTAAGCAGGTAGAGAAGATCCCTAGCATTACCATCCGTATGGACCGTAACCGTCGGATCTATCTGGGTAAGGACACCTATACGCTTCGGGATTTTGCCGACAACTTCATGCTTAAATCGGCGACGATGAACAAAAAGAGCGATGTTTACATCCGGGCCGATGAAAATCTGCCTTATAAAGATGTTATCTATCTTCTCAAGAGTGTGAAAGAAGCGGGATTTGCCCGGGTCTCGCTCCTGACGGAATGATGAAGAGCAAGCTCTTCGCCGGCCTTGTCGCCTTTGGCATCTACTTTGCCGTTTTGGCCGCATTGTTCTACTACTTCGGCTATCATCATCGCAATCCTCCCCGCCACTATGTGGTCAAAAACGAGCGGGGTATCGCCGTGACACTTGCCGGGGCTAAAGCCCCCAATCCCCCGAGCCCGAAAAAGAAAACGACGGCGAAAAAGAAGCATCATCCCAAACCGCGCAACATTGCACAGGAAAAGAAGGCTCCTCGCACGGTCCCGACCAGACGGAAGAAAACGACGCGACAAACTCCAAAGCGTCCCGATACAAAAAAACTCTTCAGTAAAGTCAAAGTGCCTCAGAAACAGACGCAAAAAAAAGGGGGCGCTTCCGGGACGAAACAGTCGCCGCAACACTCTCTGAAGAAGCAGAGCAAAGAACGGGGTATCGAGAATGCCTACCTGGCCAAGGTCGAACGCCTGCTTAAAGGTTGGCCGGCCCAAGCCAACTTCGCCGGGGAGGAGATCGACATTCGCCTGACGATCTACCCCGACGGACGTTTCGACTATAAGATTTTGAAGCTTTCGGGCAATCCGGATTTCAACCACGCCCTCATCGGTTATCTCAAACAGCTTCAGGGCCTCGGCTTTGGCCCACATCCGGGAAAGAGAGCCTATGACGTCGAAGTCCGCTTTGTCGCACACGAATAGTTTGTGTACACCTTCTCATTCTTTGGCGCGGTTGTCGAATCACTCTCAGTTCCAATGCGCTATCGGATGTCTCAGGCTCAGAAATTCTTCCACATATTTAAAATCTTATTTGCGATGTTGATGAGGATTGGTTTGATCCCAATGCCTCTCTTTTGAAGTTGGGGTAGATAGTATGTGCAGTTTGGCTACACATAGAAAGCCTATACTTGAAAAAAATCCCTTTCGACGGGTTGTGCCCCCATAAATCATAAAAGGTGACAAATGGAGCCCGTCGTTTGCGACACGATACAATAATACCGAAGGCGGAGGCAGTATGAAAAAGATTCTTTTACTCGAAGACGACATTATCCTGCAAGAGATCATCGAAGAGTTTCTGACGGAGCAGGGTTACGAGGTAGAGTGCTTTTACGATGGAGAACAGGCTTTGGATGCGGCGATGGGACGCCCCTACGATATGCTGTTGCTGGATGTCAACGTGCCAGAGGTCAATGGCTTCGAACTGCTGGAGTATCTCCGGGAGATCCGCAATCATACACCGGCGATTTTCATCACCTCGCTGAATGACCTGAAAAATCTGCGCAAAGGCTTTGAACTGGGGGCGGAGGATTATCTGAAAAAACCTTTTGATCTGGACGAGCTGGCGATCCGCATCGCCCATCATCTCCGAGGTGCCGGGCGCAGTACCTATCGGATCGGGGCGATGGAGTTTCTGCCGGAGCGTCATCTCCTGCGTGCTTCGGATGGGGAGACGATCTCCCTCAAACAGAAGGAGTCGAAGATCCTCGCCTACCTTTTGAGTCGTGAAGGAAGAGTCGTCAGCTCCGATGAGCTTATCGAGAATCTCTGGGACAATGAACAGCCGCCCACCTACGCCACGATCCGGACCTACATTAAGAACCTTCGCAAAGCTCTGGGACACGAGACGATCGAAAATATCAAGGGAGAGGGATATCGCATTGCCGAAGCTGAGTAGATACGAGCGCCGCTCGCTGTTGCGCTTCCTGGCGCTCTATCTTGGTTCGGTCTTTGTGCTGCTGGCGATCATCGGCTGGCTCTTTTTCGAGCACAATGCCTCGATGATGAAAAGCGCCATGAAATTCGAAATGCTCTCGGAGGCCCACCGGATAGAATCACGCCTGACCCGGGCATTGATGCAGGAGCCTCCCGCCGACCGTGACGATCTAGTCTCGCTCCTTCGGTCCATCAAAAGCAGCCGCTTCAAGGTGGGGTTTTTCGATGCAAAAAAAAGGCCGATCTATAGCGAGATCAACGGAATGCCGGGCTTTGAGCAGCCTTTCTACCTTGGAGTCCGGAACTGTTACAGTATGATCAACTGCCCCCTCACAAAAGAGGGAGTTGCCTACATCGGTCTGGAAGAGAGCCGTCTGAAGGGGATGATCCGGGCTCTGCGCCTGAACATTATCGGTTATTTGCTTCTCTCGTTTATCTTTATGTCACTGGTAGGGATCATCCTGGCTCGGCTCTTCATGCGGCCGATCCGGGAGAAGATCGAGGCGCTGGACCGTTTCATCGAGGAGACGACCCATGAACTCAATACGCCGATTTCGGCGATTTTGATGACGATTCAGCGTCTCAAAGGGGTCGAGGAGAAAAAGCTCGAGCGTTTGCGGGCAAGCGCCAAACGTCTGAGTACGATGTATGACACGCTCTCCTATGGCCTGGAACGAGAGAGTGACAAACGCCTGGAGTCGATTGATCTGGAAATCTTCGTCGCCGAGCGAATTGCCGAGATGGAGCCGATCGCACATAGCCGCCGTTTGCAGATCATCTCTACTTTGGAGCCTTGCCGCATCCGGATCCATCGTGAAGATCTACGCCGACTTTTGGACAACCTCCTCTCCAACGCCCTCAAATACAGTGATCCAGGGGGTGAAGTCTCCGTAGCCCTTCAAGGGTGCCGGCTGACAATCACCGACGAAGGGATCGGTATGGAGCCTGAAACTCTCCAGAGGGTACTCAAACGTTATGAACGGGGTAACCGCGAGCGGGGCGGATTCGGAATCGGATTGAGTATCGTGACTCAGATATGTAACGAATACGGTATCGGATTTATATTGGAATCCCAAAAAAGTAAAGGAACCGTTGCTCGGCTTGATTTCGGTTCACTCCACAGATAATCCACAGAGATTGCTGTAGGTTAATTCTCAAAAAAACAAGGAGTCGACAATGAGGAAAATCTTACAGAACGTCTCAGGGGGGGGGTTACTTCTGGCAGGGATGGGAACGATACCGGTCGCAGCTCAACAGGGACAGATCTCCATGCACGGAGGCGACACTCCGAGTATGGGGAACATGGTATCACATGCCCAACACAGAGAACCTATGTCAGAAATGTCGACAGTAACGGACAAGCGCATCACCGTTTCGCTGCCTTTGACTCTTCGGGAGCATATGCTTGCCAACATGAGGGAGCACTTGGAGACAATTAATGTGATACTCATAGCACTCAACGACGGCAAGTTTGACGAAGCGGCCAGGCTGGCAGAGTCCAAACTCGGCATGAGCTCTTTGGGATTGCATGGGGCGAAGCGTACAGGCCGATACATGCCGGAAGGTATGCGCCGTGCGGGCTTGGCGCTCCACAAAGCCGCCACACGATTTGCCCTCAAAGCCCAGGAAGAAGATCTTCCCGGATCGTATCGGGCTCTGGAGGAGATAACGGCTACTTGTGTGGCTTGCCATACCGCCTATCGTGTGCGCTGAGCTTTTGACTTCAGATCTCTGTAGTCGTGGAGATCCGGAGTCTTTACGAAGAAAAACGCCTCCTTTTACAGCAAGCTTTCCACGGGGGATACACACGCTTTAGGATCTAATGGGGTTATCTCACGATATAAGGAGGAGATGATGAAAAATTTCGACAGATGGGCCACGGCGGTCCTGGCAATCGGGGCAAGTTTCGGGGTGCTCTATGGAGCTTCAATGACGCATCCGGATATGAGTCATCCCAAAGCGATGCATACCGCATTTGGAAGCAGCGAGGATTTGGTCTTTGCCGAGGATCTGTGGAAAAAGCTGCAGAAAAGGGGCTTTACCGACACTCACGGCAATCTCTATCTGGGAGGACCTCCCCACGGAAAAGTGAGAGAGGTCAATGAGGGGGTAATCGACGGACGTCTGGTGATTGTCAAAAACAACTATGGGGGCAAAAATGTTTCGCTCGAGAAGGTTCGGAACAATCCTGGAAAGTATCTCAAAGCGGTGACGGTCATGGTCAAGCGTCCCGGCTATGATCCGGAGGACCGGGATTGGTTCTGGATCAAATATGCTCCCGACGGCACAGTCATGGCAAACAAAAAGGGGATGAAACTTGCGGGCCGAGTGGCCAAAGGCAAACCGATCGGTTGCATCTCTTGTCATCGTTCCGCATCGGGTAACGATTTTGTCTTTTCTCATAACAAAACGGTCAATGCCGCCGTGACGTGGATCGGCAAGGACCGTGAAAGGATGATGACGTTGGAGAAGATGATGAATCCGTGAGAGGAAGAGTCTTTCCCCTTCGAAGAGTCAACGCGATATAATGGCAAAAACGATTGAGGAATGCAACGTGATAGCCAGCATTATCAGACTTTTTATCGCCGAAGAGGGAAAAAAGGGACGCACGGAGTGCAATGAGCTTGATTTTGATGAAGGTGGAGTGCGGGGAGACAAGTTTTACGGCAGGAAGCCCGATCGCTCCGTACTGATTACCGGCCGGGCAGCCTACGAGCTGGCGGCGGGACACGGAATTGCTCTGGAGGAGGGGGATCTGGGAGAGAATATTCTCCTCGATATTGATCCGCGAGAATTGGAACCCGGATCGATCGTCCGTCTCGGTGAGGTGGAGCTGGAAGCGGTCCGCCGCTGTCCGATCTGTGAACATCTCTCGATCTACGATGAACGACTACCCCGTCTGGTCAAAGACCTACGGGGCGTCTATCTACGGGTGCGCCGAGGCGGAAAGGTAAGCCTGGATACTCCCGTGGCGATTGTCGAATCGAGACAATGAACTTGGCATACGGGAAGAGCTTGTAAGATCTTTCCTTGAAACCAATGAAAAATGATGAGAAGGATAAACGATGAAACGGGTTTTTGAAGTAATGAATGTCAAATGTGGCGGATGTGCCAATACACTCAAGACGAAGCTGGAGCCGATCTTTGGTCCCGTGGAGGTGGATTTGGAGGCGATGCCCCGGAAGATTACCGTGCAAGTCGACGATGAGCAGATCGAGGAGCTCAGAACTCAGTTGCGGAAGTTGGGGTATCCCATGGCGGATGAGGATCTGGGGATCTTTGAAGCAGGCACAGCCAAAGCCAAGAGCTTTGTCAGCTGTGCCGTCGGCAAGATGGGAGAGTAACTCTCCGATCATCTTGTAATAAATATTAAGTCTATATGACTAAAACTTTCTCAATAGTCTCTTGAAAAATTCCTAAACTTTTAGTAAAATTCTCCTAAAATATTATGACAATCGAGGAGATAAGTATGGCCAAGCATCAATACCAGACAGAAATCGGGCAGCTCTTGCACCTGATGACCCACTCTCTTTATTCCAACCGGGAGATCTTTCTGAGAGAGTTGATCTCCAATGCCAATGACGCGCTGGATAAGTTCAACTATCTGCGTCTGACCGATGAGAAGTTCAAGGAGGAGAACTGGGAGCCCAAGATCAATATCAAGATCGACAAAGAGGATGGCTCCCTGGCCGTGACGGATAACGGAATCGGCATGAACGAAGAGGATCTGATCGAGAATCTAGGGACCATCGCCAAGTCGGGGACCAAAGCCTTTATCGAACAGCTGACCGGCGATGCCAAGAAGGATAGCAACCTCATCGGACAGTTCGGCGTGGGTTTCTACTCCGTCTTTATGGTGGCGGAAAAAGTAGATGTGATCACCAAAAAGGCGGGGGAAGATACCGCCTGGAAATTCAGCAGCGACGGCACAGGAGAGTTCGAGATCAATCCGGTGATCAAGGACGAACACGGTACCGTCGTCTATATCAAGCTCAAAGAGGATGCCAAAGAGTTCTTGGATCATTGGCGGGTCAGGGAAATCGTCAAGAAATACTCCGATCACATTCCCTATCCTATATTCATGCACTATGAGACGGAAGAGATAGAGGGTGAGGGAGATGAAGCCAAGACGGTGAAGGTGAAAAAATCCGAGCAGGTCAACGAGGCCAAAGCTCTTTGGACCCTTCCCAAAAGCGAGTTGAAAGAGGAGGACTATATCGAATTTTATTCCACCCTCTGGCATGATAGTGAAGAGCCCTTGACCTGGATCCATAACAAGGCTGAAGGAACGCTGGAGTATACGACACTCTTTTATATTCCCCGTACCGCGCCGGCAGATATCTTCCGGGCCGATTTCCAGCCCGGCATCAAGCTCTACGTCAAGCGGGTTTTCATTACCGATCAGGAGAAGGAGCTTCTGCCGCTCTATCTGCGCTTCGTGCGGGGGATTATCGACAGCGAAGATCTGCCGCTCAACGTCAGCCGGGAGATGCTCCAGGAGAACCGGATTTTGGCCAATATCAAGCAGGCTTCGGTCAAAAAGATCCTTGCAGCGATCAAGAAACTCGACGAGAAGAAATTCGATCGCTTCATCGACCAGTACAACAAGCTGATCAAGGAAGGAATCTATACCGATCATCTCAACAAAGAGACGCTCTTGGAGATCGTCCGCTACAAGAGTTCCAAAGTGGAAGGGTTGACCAGCCTTGACGACTATATCCTCCGGGCCAACGAATACGAAGGAGAGCGGAAGAAGGAGATCTACTACCTCATCGGTGACGACGAGAAGATCCTGCGCAACTCGCCCCTGCTTGAGGCCTACAAAAAGGCTGACCTCGAAGTGCTGATCATGGACGACAAGGAGATCGACGAGATTGTCACCCCTTCTATCGGTGAATACAAAGAGTGGAAGCTTGTCGATATCAGCACGGTCGAAGCGCCGGCGGTCGAGAACAAAGAGGATCTGGAGAAGCTGGCCCAAGAGTGGAAGGATCTGACCGAAAAGATCAAAAAGATTTTGGGTGATGCGGTCAAAGAGGTGAAGGTGACTACTCGGCTCACCGAGAGCCCTAGCTGCGTGGTCCCCGACAGCTCCGACCCCATGGCCTCCATGCGTCATATTTTCCGTCAGATGGGTCAGGAGGAGCCTGAACTGCCCTTGATCCTGGAGATCAACCCGGAGCACTCATTGATAAGAAAGCTGGCCGAAACCGAAGATGAGAAACTGCTCGAAGAGAGCGCCTGGGTTCTGCTCGATAGTGCCAAACTTGCTGAAGGTCTGGAACCTTCGGATAAGGCAGCCTTTGCCAAGCGGGTGGCCGATCTGCTCCAAAAAGCACTATAGGCGCATTGATTCCCGGGAAAACAACGGCGGGAAAAGAGATGAGAGTAAATCGTAAATTAATTAATATTAAATGAAGAAAAAACGAGTTATGATAACAAAACACAAATTCATCAGAAAGGAAAAAAAGATGAAAAGTTTCAAAAAGATCATGGGAGCAGGAGCGATGCTCCTGGCCTTCGGAACGCTCCATGCCGCTGTCGACTGCAATCAAGACTTCATGAAAGATCCCTGCGCCAAGGATGCCTATTCGGTCGTGGAATCGGAGC
>JALSTG010000061.1 GCA_026983875.1 Campylobacteraceae bacterium | reverse complement strand
AATGCGCTGATCTACGATCTGCGGTCCCGGGAGGTCTGGAACTATTGGGGAGGGCTGGAGGATCTAAAGCGTCGTCGGCTGCGCTGTGTCGATGGCGAAACCTTCCCGGAGGATTCCCTGCGGGTGCTGCGGGCGATGCGCTTCGCGGCACAGCTGGGCTTCCGGGTGGAGGAGGCTACCTGCCGTCTCTGCCGGGAGATCTCCCTGGAGGATCTGCCCGGCAGCCGGATCTTCGGGGAGTTTGAGCGGATGTTTCTCTCCGAAGCGCTTCACTACGGCCTCTACGAGCTTCTGCGACTGAAAATCGCCGAGCGGCTCTGGGGGGAGGCAATGGATCGCGCCGCCTTCATCGCCGCGGCCCAGGCCCTGATCCGTTTTCGCCGCAGCGCCCAGGAGTCTCTGCGCCCCTGGTGTTTTCTCGAAGCCTATCGACGATATTCTCACGTGCCGATGGAGAAGATTCTCGTAGCAATCGACGCGCCCAGGAGCTGGCGGCGGGCTTTTGAGGGGCTGCCTGCCGTTCCTCGGGAGCCGATGCCGCGTTGGGTAGCGGCGCAGGCGCAAAAGGCCGGGCTGCGGGAGTCTCCTTTGGGATGCGATCCCAAGATCCGTTCGCTGGCCCAGAAGCTGGGAGTCTGGGATCGGCCCTTCGAGATCGGGGTGACGCCCCGGGAGCTGATGGAGCGGGGATTTGCAGGAAAGGCCCTGGGAGAGGAGCTGGAGCGGATCCGGCACGAGAGGCTCGATCAACTTCAGGAGAAGCCGTCATGAGAGATGGGATGAAGATCGCGCTATGTTTTAGCGGCGGGGCGCTCAGAGCGGCGGCTCAGATTGGAGTGCTGCGTTTTTTGGAAGAGGAGGGAGTCCAGATCGCCGCAGTCTCCGGCAGCAGCGCGGGGGCGATCATGGCGCTCTTCGTCGCGGCGGGATGGGAGAGCCGCCGGGTCGAGGCCTTTTTGCGCTCTTTGCGGAAGCGGGATCTTTTCCGTCTAAGCTCCGAGCCCGGGATCTTCAGCCTCCGGGGTGTCGAGAGGATTCTGCGTCGGGAGCTGGGGGTGCTCGGTTACGAGGATCTGCGCATTCCCTGCTTCACCTGCGTGACGGAGCTTGAAAGCGCCAAGAGCCGTTATCTCGACAGGGGAGATCCCGTCACCAATGTCCTGGCCTCCTCCTCTTTGACGCCCCTCTTTTCGCCCCGGCAGATCGACGGCGTCTGGTATATCGACGGGGGCTTCAGCGACAATCTCCCCGTGCGTCCGCTCAAAGAACTGGGACTTCCGGTCCTCTCCCTCAACGTCAATCCTCTCGAAGGCGGAGTGCCCGAAAATTTTCGCTCCCTGCTGATGCGCTCCCTGATGATCATGCTCAACAACAACATCCGCCCCTCCCGGGCGCTCAGCGATGCGCATCTGGAGATTGAGGGAGTGGCGCAGATGCACCTCTTTGACTTCAAGATGGTCGACGAAGCGATCGAAGCGGGCTATCGGGAGCTTGCGGCGGCCTGGCCGTCGTTTCAACTACTGCTTGGCGCTGAGATAAGCTAAAACTCCGAGTGATATAATAGCCCCCATAGCAGGAAGAAGGAGTCTGAATGGAGATCATTATCGCGGGAGCGGGGAAGGTGGGCTTCAACCTGGCCCGGAGCCTCTCGGTCTCCCACAGCGTCACGGTGATCGACAAAAACGCTTCGGCGCTCAAACGGATGCAGGAACATATGGATATCTTGCCGGTTCACGGCAATATCGAAGATCCTCTGACCTATCGCAAACTAATCGATCAAAGGGCGGACCTATTTATCGCCGTGACCGATCTGGACGAAGCCAACATCATCTCGACGCTGATCGTCGATGACCGGATCGAGGTGGAACGCAAAATCATCCGACTGCGCAATCAGTTTTTCTCCGGAAGCTCCATCATGGAGAAACTGGGTGTGGACGAGACGATCTTTCCCCTGGAGCTCAGCTCCCGGACCGTCGCTTCGCTGCTAGAGTATCCCCGTGCCAACAACGTCAAACGCTTCCCCTATACCGATCTGAAGCTGATCTCCCTGCGGATTGCCCGGAAGGCTATGATGGAGGAGATCGAAGAGGATGGGGTTGCCGTGGTGGGGATTGAGCGGGGAAAAGCGTTTTTGATTCCCGAAAGTTCTCAAAGGCTTGAGGCGGGAGATCTGATCTATCTCTTCGGCGATCCCGAAAAGATTCGCAGACACTGTGCCCGGCTGGAAGAGGAGACCCCTTGGAAGATCCGGCGCTGCGTGGTGTTTGGTGCCGGGGATCTCGGGGTCGGCATCGCCCGGGTCCTGCTGGAACATGGGTTGGAGGTCAAGATCCTCGACGAAAACCCCGAAGCGTGCCGCCTGGCCGACGAGACCCTCGAAGGCGAAGCGATGGCGATCAGCTGCAAATACGGCACGGGGGAGATTTTTGAAGAGGAGAATCTCGGGGAGGCGGATCTGATGATTGCGGCAACGGACAACGACGAGTACAACATCATCAAATGCCTCGAAGCCAGGGAGCATGGGGTGAGAAAAGTCCTGGCGATCAACAACGAGATGGAGTACTACAAGCTGATGCACTCCCTGGGAATCGTCGTCGTCCGGGGGCCCAAAATGGCTGCCTATCACCGGATTCTGGAGTCGATCCACTCCACCCGAGTCCTGCTGGAGCGCAAGTATTGCGGGGGGGAGGGGAGCGTCCTGATCCGCAGGATACCTCCCGGGAGTCCTCTGGTCGGCACCCGGCTGCATCCTCCCCGTGTCGACGGCAGCCGACTTCTGGTCGTGCGGGAGGGGGAGTTGCTGGATCTTGCCCGGGAGTCGGTCGCGTTGGCCGGAGAAGATCTCGTCTGTCTTTTTGTCCCCAGCGACGAAGCCGAACGGATGGAACGGTGGTTGAATGGACTATAAGAGCGTTGTAAGATTTCTTTCCCAGATCGGGATCGTTTTGGGCCTTTTTTTGCTCTTGGATCTGGTCGTCGCGTGGATCTATCGGGAGCATGACGCTCCCTTGACACTCTTTATCGTGGGATTCATCCTCTTGAACTTCCTGTTCTTCATGGCGCTGAGATCTCATCCCGTCAAACTGGGGATCCGAGAAAGCATCCTCTCGGTCAATCTTCTGTGGGTTCTTTTGGGGGTTGCCGGAGCCGTTCCGCTGATGCTCTATACCGAGATATCTCCCGCATCGGCCTTTTTCGAGGCGATCAGCGGCTTTACGACGACGGGGGCGACGGTCTACGGGGATATCGAGTCTCTGCCCCACTTGATCCTCTTTCACCGAAGCCTGATGCACTGGATCGGAGGAATGGGGATCATCGTCCTGGGAGTGGGACTGCTCTCCATGATCAACCCTTCGGGCAGCCTGAGTCTTTTCAAAGCAGAATCGACAGGGATTCAACTGGAAAAGCTTCGTCCCAAGATTCGCGAGACGGCTTTGAGCCTCTGGGGGGTCTATCTCCTGCTGACCCTGGCGGATCTCTTTTTGCTCCATTGGGCGGGCATGGGATGGTTTGATGCGATCAATCATGCCTTTTCGACCCTTTCGACGGGGGGGTTTTCGACCAAAAACGCCTCCATGGGCTATTGGGCCGACAATGGAGCCATCCTCTGGATCACCACGGTGTTTATGCTGCTGTCGGGCATCAACTTTTTGGCCCATCTGCGACTGCTCCACCGGGATCCGGGAGGCTATCGGACGGAAGAGGTTCGCTGGTATCTGGGGCTCTTTTTCCTGCTTTCCGCGGCCCTGACGCTTACCCATGAGAATCTGGCCTACGATACTTTGGCCCATGCGGCGACGCATAGCTTCTTCACCGTCGCTTCGGTCATGACGACGACGGGCTTCGCTTCGATCGACTACGGCGGGTGGAGTCATATGGCCGTGACGCTGATCTTTTTGGCGATGCTTCTGGGGGGCAATGCGGGGTCGACCGCCGGAGGAGTCAAAGTAATTCGCTATGTTGTCGTTTTCAAGACTCTTTTTTCCGAAATGAAGCGGATTCTCCATCCCCGGGCGGTGATCTCGGTCTTTGTCGATGGGCACAAGTTGCCGGAAAACGTGATCGCTTCGACTTTCGGTTTTTTGCTGCTCTTTATTTTCACCAACCTGGCGCTCTCTTTTTATATCTATGCCCGGGGCTATGACGCCATGACGGCGCTTTCGGGGGCGCTGGCCATCGTCGGAAACATCGGTCCGGGATTTGCCAAAGTCGGGCCGGCGGAAAACTTCGCCTTTTTCAGCGACATGGACAAGATGGTCCTTTCGATTGGGATGATCATCGGGCGTTTGGAGTGTTATACCGTCTACCTGCTTCTAAGCGTCTCCTTCTGGAAAAGATTTTAAGGGTGATGATCCTAGCACTATCACGACGACGGCAATGGCGAAACCACCGTCATGGCTGATAGAGAGGGAGCTTTCCCGAACCTCGAAGCGTTCGGCGGCTTTGGGAGAGAGGCGGAAGGAGGGAGCGCCTTTGGGATCTTTGACGATCTGAATGTCGTGAAAGGAGAGTTCGCTTCCGATGCCGCAGCCCAGGGCTTTGGCTATGGCCTCTTTGGCCGCCCAGCGTCCGGCGATCCGGGTATCGTCACGAAGGACTTTCTGCTCTTGGGGAAGGAGAAAACGATCGAGAAAACGCTTCGAAAAGCGTGCTCGCGCCTTGCTGATGCGGTGGATGCTGACCAAGTCGGTGCCGATACGAATCATGACTTATCCAAAACGAAGATAGATCCCTACGAGGAGGGCAAAGAAGATCGTCAAACCCAGGACCGAAAGGGTATGCCACTTTTCGGGAAGGCCCCACTTCTCCTCCATGAGGGAGGTCAGCTTCATCGCCGGGACACTCATAAAAAGCAGCATGACGATGGCGAAGACCAGGGTCAGGACCAGATCCATGGAACTCATCGGCCTACTCCGTAGTACTCCTGGACGAAGCGCCTCTCGTCGTCGGATTGCAGGGGAATTGCTTTGAGCATCTCTCCTTTGGATCCAAAGATCTTCAAAGTATTGCCATCGAGACGGAGATGCTTTTGGGCCCATTGCCGTTCGAGGCTCCGGAGTCGTCTGTAGAAGTCGACGGCATCGGGCTCCTCCTTGAATTTTGGATCCTCTTTGTTGAGGATTTGCAATCCTCCCAGAGCTTTTTCGATCCGATAGGGGCTGTACTCCCGTACAAGGGGATAGATCCGGGGATCCCGATGGGGAGGACGGCCGATGATGAAGGCGACGGCGGCGAGGAAGAGCATCACCGCCCCCAGAGCGAAGCCGAGCTTTTTGCTGAACATATCCGATCCTCCCACAGAAATTTTGCTAAGTATAGGCTCTCCTTCTTTAGAGGCTGTTGACAACTATCAAGGAGTGTGGAGCATCGATCTTGGTAGACTTTCCCAAAAGAGGGGAGGGTATTGATATGATTGAAAAGTTTTTTTATCTCGAAGGTGCCTATCTTATTTTGGCGGGCATCATTCTGCTGGTGACGCTTTTTGTCACGACCCGCCCTTTCATGTCTCCCGGGGCTCCGAAAAAGGGCCTCCTGGGGGTGGGGCTGGTCCTGGCACTCTTCATCGGAGTCCATTTTTGGATCACTACCTCCCGTATCGCCGAGGTCAAAGCGGCATTTCTCGCCGGTAAGCCGGTGCTCTGTGAGAGTCGTATGCTTCGGAAGATGGCCCAGTCCATCGAAATCCGCAAGGGAGTCGCCGGCTGGAGAATCGAGGGAGACGACTTCATCTCGCCCCAATATACCCGCCCTTTCCATACCGCCCGCTGTATCGTAAAGTAGTCGTCGGTTATCCAAAATGCCAACAAACCGTTATCGGTTGACGGTATCTGTCGTATAGGTTAGAGGTCTTTTTTCATCGAGATTCTCTATCGAAAAAGGTTTGGAGAAATAGAACCCCTGATAGTAATCGATTTCCAAATTTTTGAGGATCTCCAGAACGGCTGGGTCATGTACATGTTCGGCGATGGTTTGGATTTGGAGATCATGAGCCAGCTGAATAATACTTTTCAAGATCGTCAGCGAATCCTGAGATCGGTGAATCGAGCGGATAATGGATCCGTCGATTTTGATGTAATCGGGCCGAAGTTCCAGGATATTTTTCATGTTGGAGTATCCGGCCCCAAAGTCGTCGATGGCGATCTTGCAGCCATACTGCCGAATTTTGGTAATAAATTCCTTGATAATGCCGAAATCTTCGATGAAATCACCTTCTAGAATTTCGAAGGTGATCCGTTCCGGCTCGGGGAATCCAGAAATCTGTTGGCAGATATTACGGCGGAACTGCTCGTCGCTTATGTCCTCATAACCAATATTTAGGCAGAAATGATAAGAGGAATTTGAAAACTTTTTGAAACATTTTTCTATCATCATATACTCCAGTTCATGATAGAGGTGGATCTCTTTGGCAATCTGGAGAAAAGGCTGGGCTGAATAGACTTTGTTTTCTCTCGTATCAACAAATCGCATGAGGCATTCGTATTTTTCCACTTTTCCGTTTTGGGCATTGACGATGGGTTGGACATAAGGTTCGACTCCCGTCGTATCGATCACACGATTAATCAGCGAAACTTCGTCGATGAACTGTTTCTGTTCCTCTTCGTAGTAGGATAGGCTCAACAGATCAAGATTGATGTCAATCACTCTGTTGACAATATGAATCAGCTCTAAGAGATCCTCCTCAATCAAAACCTTGTTGAAGGATTCTCGGAGGTAGCTAAATGCGGCATTGACGTAATGGGTCGGCAAGCCGATATGTACGTGAATTTCGCTAATGCGATTCAGATAGTTGAAGTAGGCATTGTCATAACGTCCGTTAAAGAGTGAGAGGAGCCACGAACGCAAGAGTTGACGATGCGTAGAGAGTCTCTCTTCGGTGTCTATGAATCGCTTGGCGTGTTCAAAATTGAATATGAATTGATAAAATCCATCAAGAATCTCTTCGATTCTCTGCTCGATCTGAGGTCGAACTTTCCGAAGTAGAACAGCCTCTTCTCTATCGAAGCGATAGTGAGAGAGTATTCTATCTATAGAGATCTTCCCCGTATCGAGGTTGAAATATTTTCCTGTCGGCATCTTTTGCATACGTTCCTCCTTCTGTCAGATCATCTCGTTGTCTTCAGGTTCCGTCTCAAGGAGCCCGTACCTACTCCCGTACCCAAAGAATGATCAGTCGGGAATTTCTTGCCCTCTTTCATTAAGGGATATCGGAGAATATCGCTAACCGGAGATCGGCAGAAGGGCATTTTCGCTGCACTGTTACATGATGAAATGACAAGTTGAATCTCCGGGGGTGGATAGATCTATCGGTTGACCGATGTCAATCCCCCTGGAGAAAAATAGTGGAATAATAGTCGTGCTTGTATAAGCAAAAATGCTGAAGGAGGTCCATTTGATGGAAAATGTAGTCGGTTGGCCTACGATCGCACCGGATCAGTTTCTCCCGATTTTTGTCGTGGCGACGCTGGTGCTGGTTTTTGGCGTTGGATACGCGGCGATCATCACCCTGGCCAAAATGGGATTTTTTTCCAAAAAATGGATGCCCGTAGGTTATCTGTTTTGGGGATTGCAGACGCTGAGTCTCTATGAGCTTGCAGTGTTGATCCACAGTAACCACTACACCACCAAGGTGCTGCTGGTGACGATGGTGGCTTATCTCTTTGTGCCGCATCTCTACTTCTATCTAGTATCGGAGTCGGAGAAACGGTACGAGAACGATCACACAGATTCACACTAATAAAGGAGGAGAAATGGCTGAGAAAAAAGCATCGGTCTGGACGAGTATCAGCTTTTGGCGGCGTTCGGCGGCCTGGGTCACTGGCTTTGCCGTAATTTTGCTGATCTTTCTGACCTTCGATACGATGAAGCAAATTCGCATGGGGACGGATGAAGAACTGGCCAAGGGGATCAAGCGACGCATCCCCGCGCCGACGGTCGTCAACTACAAGATCGATTACAAATATGACGAGAAGCGGGGTCTGGAGGCTCCCGTCATCGGGCCCGAGAAGCAGCCGCTCTTTGGCAAGGAGTTGAGCCCCAAAGAGGCGGCGGCGATGCTCCACCTGGGCAAGCTGACCGTTCAGGCCAAGAACTGTATGGATTGTCATACGCTGCTGGGCAACGGGGCCTACTACGCTCCCGACCTGACCAAGGCGTGGCTCGATCCTATGTGGGAGAAGACCATGCCGGCCATGACGGGTGCCAAGAGCAAGGAGGAGGCGATGGTCAAATTCCTCATGCATCCCGAAAAGTATCCGACCCACGCCCGGATGATGCCCAACCTGGGAATCACCGAGAAGGAGGCCAGGGGAGTGGTGGCGTTTCTGAAGCACATGTCTTCCATCGACACCAACGGCTACCCCAGAGGCTTCTCCAAGACGGCGAAAGAATTCGAGACAGGAGGCACCTATGCTAAGTAGTATCAAGACCAATGTGATTCAGGATTCGCCTTCTAAAAAACTGGCGATGATGTATTTCCGGGTAGCGTTAGTGCTCTTTGGCGCTCAGCTTCTCATGGGTTTGATCGCAGGACTACAGTTTCTCTATCCGAGTTTCCTCTATGGGATCTTCGATTTTAGTGTCTCGCGGATGGTGCATATCAATGCCCTGGTCGTCTGGATGCTCTATGCGATGATCGGTGCGGTCTATTTGATGCTCCCGGACGAAACCGGAGTCCGAGTGCCTGTGGCGATCGGGCTGGGCAAGCTGGCCTTCTGGGTCCTGACTGCTGCCGTGACGGTGGTAGTTCTGGTTTACATCTTCATCCAGGTAGGACCCGGGAAAGAGTCGACGATCTGGTTCATCAACGAAGGCCGGGAGTATCTCGAAGCGCCTCGCTGGGCCGACATCGGCATCGTGGTAGTGGTCTTGATCTTCTATGCCAATGTCTTCTTCACCTATCTCAAAGGGGAAAAGACCGGCATCATGACCGTCATGGTCGCCGACCTGATGGCACTGGCGGGTCTCTATTTGGCGGGAATGTTCTTCACCGACAATATCTCCATGGATCAGTACTGGTGGTGGTGGGTCATCCACCTTTGGGTCGAGGCGACCTGGGAAGTCTTCGTCGGCGCGTTGGCGGCCTACGGACTGATTCGCGTGATCAACGCCAAACGTGAAATCGTCGAGATGTGGCTCTGGATCGAAGTGCTGATGCTCTTCGGTTCCGGAATCCTGGGGCTGGGTCACCACTACTTCTGGATCGGTACGCCCGAGTACTGGTGGGAGATCGGAGCGCTCTTTAGCGCCCTGGAGCCCGTACCTCTGGTGGCTATGTTCGTCCATGTCCTCTACGATTGGGGCAAGGAGCAGGGTCATGCCGATGCCCACGGCAAAGGGACGGCGATCGCCAACGGTCCGGTGATGGCCTGGATCTCCATCAACGCCTTCGGCAACTTCCTGGGGGCGGGGATCTGGGGATTCTTCCATACCCTGCCGCAGGTGAATATCTATACCCACGGATCTCAATTCACGGCGGCCCACGGCCACCTGGCCTTCTTCGGTGCCTATGCGACGATCCTGATCGGGATGATGTATCTGGGGATCCAGGACTCCTACGGCATTCACCGGATGAAAGCGACCTTCAAGTCCAAGATGGCGATGTTCCTCATCACCTTCGGCGTCGTCGGGATGACGGTGGCCCTGACCATTGCCGGCTACGAGCAGGTGCTGGTAGAGAGGGCCGAGCTGGGCGCCGGATGGCAGGCTTACTTCACCGCTCAGAATCTGCCCTGGTATATCCAGGCTCAGATCTGGCGGGAGATTATGGGGGTCGTCACCTTCGTCGGCTTCCTCTATCTGGTGTGGGATCTTCTGACCATCGGCAAGACGGCCAAAGCTGCCGAAGAAGCATAAAACATAAAAGGAGTAGCAAATGGGTGTAATGTTTGAACAATGTACCGACATTTCCTGCGGAAATATTTTCGCCTGGCTCAATCAGGGTCCTTTGACCTTGACGATCTTTCTGCATACGGTGATCATCCTGCCGATGATCTGGATCTACTTCAGCGAGAAGAAAAAACTGGAGAAAAAAAATTAAGAGGATTGACCGAAATCATTTTTTTTGAAAGGTCAATGCTTTAAAATATATTCAAAGAGCTCAGAGTCTGCCGGGTCGGCCGGTCAAACCCGCATCACTCAAATTAAAGGAGGAGAGATGAAAATCGGAACCGTACTTAGTTATGTAGCAGCCGTGTCGCTTGCCGCCACGATGGCCCAAGCCGGAACGTCCAAGATGGACTTTGCCAAAGTCTACGAAAAAGAGTGTCAAGGGTGTCACGGCCCCATCCACCAGGGAGGCGTCGGCTCCGACCTGCGCCCCAAGGTACTGAAGAAGAAAAACGCCGACATGCTGGCCGAGACGATCCTCAACGGTCGCCCCGGTACGGCGATGCCATCCTGGAAGCATATGTTCAGCAAAGACGATGCGGCGGGAATGGTCGATTGGCTGATGAATTGGAAAAACACCGTGGAGCTCAAACTCGATCTGGATCAGATTAAAAAGAGCTGGAAAAAGTTGGCCGATCGGGACGCACTCTTCAAGAAATATCCCACGCCTACCGACGTCAAGAGTGTCAAAGATATTGTCTTCGCCACCGAGCGTGACGCTTCGCTGGTCGACTTCATCGACGGCACTACCGGTAAAGTTCTCTCTAGGCATAAAGCGGGATTTGCCGTTCACGTCACCGTGACCAATAAGCGGATGCCTCGCTACGCCTACTCCATCAGCCGTTCCGGACGTCTGACCATGTTCGATCTCAATGCGCCCGGCCAGCCGGCTATCGCCAGCGTCCAGGTCGGCCAGGAGTCTCGGGGGCTGGCGGTCTCTCCCGACGGTAAATACGTCATGGCGGGGAACTACAACCCCGGCGGAGCCGTCCTCTGTGATGCCAAAACCCTGGAGCCCCTGAAGGTCTATCCTACCGCCAGCGTTATCGATCCCGACGGCAACATCGGACCCAGCCGCGTCGCCTACATCGCCGATACGCCTTACGCACCCTATTTCAGTTTCGCTCTCAAGGACGGCGGCCATGTCTATATCGTGGACTACAGCAAACCTGACTTCCCTATCGTGGGCGATATTCCCAATATAGGAAAGATTCTGCACGACGCCTTCGAAAACGAGGGTAAGCAGATGGGACGCTTCGTCTACGTCGCCTCTCAGGGAAGCGACCTGATGGGTGTAGTGGATCTCAAGACCAAGAAGCTCGCGGCCAAGATCTATACCGGTCCAGGCACCAAGCCCCACCCCGGACAGGGAAGCTCCTGGTACAACAAGCGCTACGGGCAGCTCAACGCCACCAACAGTATGAACGTCGGAAACGTTGTCATCTGGGATATGAACAACGAAGTGGTCGCCAATGTTCCCACGGCGGGCGGCGGACTCTTCGTCGGAACCAGCAAGGATACTCCCTACATCTGGTCCGACTGTGTCCTGGGTGGACCGGCCAACTACAATAAGGTCTACCTGATCAACAAGCAGACCCTCAAGACCGACCGAATCATCGAGGTGGGTAAAAAAGAGGGCCGCCTCATCGACGCCCATAGCGGCAAGGTCCTCCAGACCTGGGATGCGACCCAGTATCAGACCGTCAAGGGCAAAGAGGTCGACTCCAAGATCTCCAAGGAGAAGCTGGTCACCTACACCGAGAAGCACGGTCCGGCAGTCAAGAAGCCGGTACAGCCTCGGCTGCTCCACGCCGAGCCCGCCAACCATGGCAAGTGGACCTTCATCTCCGAATGGACCACCGGTCGTATTGGAGTCTACGAGTCCGAGACGGGGAAATTCGTCAAGTACATCTACAACATGACGACCCCCACCTTCACCTACTCGGTTGAGCATCGCCAGGAAGTTCCCGGGGCGTAAGTGCCGAGCCCCTGCGGGGCGTCTTTTTTGAGAGAAAGGATCCTTTCTTTGAAAAAAGAGTCGGACGGTATTGGGCGATGAAAATCTTCTTTCTTCTTATAATGCTTATTCCGGCGCTGGGCAAGGGGCAGTATCTGGACAATCATTCCTGCAAAGAGTGTCACGAGGCGATCTACGAGGAGTATGAACATTCGGCCCACTCCCGCAGCTACTTCAGCGACGAGCTGCATCGGGCCGTCGCCGATGCCGTGAGCCGAAAAAAATATGACTGCGCTCCCTGCCATATGCCCGCCGCCTCCGATCGGGCCGATCTGGTCAAGGGAAAGGCCCGGCCCGATTCAAGGGATCGGCGTCAAAAAGACGGGGTCTCCTGCTTCTTCTGCCATACGATCGCCTTTGTCAAAGAAGCGCATCGATTCAATCTCAATCTCCCCGCCCGTCAGGCCGAAGGCTACAAACCCTCCCTCTTCGGTTCGCTGGAGAATCCCGACGAGAACGACAAGCACTCTTCGCTCAAAAGCCCCATCTACTGGGCCAATGTTTGCAAAGGGTGCCATAGCCACAAACTCAACGACAACAACGTCACGATCTTCCGGGCGATGAAGCCGGGAGAGACGAGTAGCGAGTGCATCCGCTGTCATATGCCCAAAGCCCCGGGCGGGGTGGAGAAGATGAACAAACGGGGACGAAGCGAGCATTTCAGCCACCGTTTTCCGGGGATCCGGGATGCCACTTTCCGCCGGAAGGGGATAGAAATCGGCCTCTCGCTCACGGGCAAGGATCTAGACGTCATGTTGGAAAACAAGATGCCCCATCCTCTCATCATCCAACCCGCCCGGGCCAAATATCTGGTGATCGAAGTTTTTCGCGACGGAAAACGGATCTGGCGCAATTACAAAAAAGAGCCTTCCGAAGATCACCAGGGGTACTTTGCGGCACATTTCTACAAAGGGGGCAAAGAGATCACGATCCCCGCAACGGCGACGGCAACGAAGGTTCACAACCTGCCTGGAAAAAGCCGGGTTACACTGCATTATCACATTCCCGGACTGCGTCCGGGTGATAAGATCCGGGCCACATTTTACATACGTCCGGCCAAAGCTGCCTGCGCACGGTCCGTCACCCTTAGAGATGCGATCTGGAGCACGCCCTTGAAAGTCCGCAGTAGGGAGCTTGTTGTTCCGGCTGATTGACGTATGTCAAAGCTCCGGACGGAGTACTTAGGTATCCTCTAAAAAAGAGGGGGCTCGAAGCGATGAAACGAATTTTTCACCCTGTGACGGTGACGCTCCTGGTGGTGGCGCTGATCCTGGCGTTGCCGTTTCTCTTTCCAAAAAACCCCCTGAATGTTCCGTCAGATCGGATGCTGCGGCATGAAGCATTGAGTCACAACTTGCTTCCCGTTCCGAAAGATCGAAGCGGAATGCTCAAGTGGACCGATAGCGGGGAGAATCCCGTCACCGAAGCGAAAGTGGCGTTGGGACGGGCGCTCTTTTTCGATCCCCGGCTCTCGAGGGATCGAACGATCAGCTGTGCTAGCTGCCATATCTTGGGCGAAGGGGGTGACGACAACCGCCCCACGGCCATCGGTTACCACGGTCAGGCCAATCCGAAACATCTCAACTCCCCCACGGTGCTCAACGCCGCGTTGGCGAAGTTTCAATTTTGGGATGGCCGGGTGCATACGGTGGAGGAACAGGCGGGAGGGCCGATCCAGGCACCTTTCGAGATGAACATGACGCCGGAGGAAGTGGTTGCACGGCTCAAAAAGGATCCGCAGATAGTCGCAGCCTTCGAGCGGGTTTTTGGCGAGGGGAATCTAACTTTTTCCAATGTGCGAAAGGCCATCGGAGCCTACGAACGGACTCTGCTGACGCGCGCCCCTTTCGACGATTTCCTCGACGGCAACGACTCGGCGCTCTCTCCGGCGGCCAAACGGGGATTGGCGCTTTTTCTGAGCCGAGGCTGCAAGGGGTGTCATACCGGAATGAGCGTCGGGGGGCAGTTCGTCAAGCGCTTTCCTCTGCGACGCTACTTTTTCGACTATCTGGGGATCGATCCCAAGAGTTGGAGAGTCAAGAAAGACGAGATTCCCTTCGACAATGTCGGCGGATTTACCGGCAGAGGCGGCAGCTACTTCTTTCGCGTGCCTATTTTGCGTAATGTAGCGCGCACCGCTCCCTATTTCCACAACGGTGCCATCAAGGATCTGCACGAAGCAGTGCGGATCATGAGCAAATACCAGCTGGGCCGGGAGTTTACCCCAGCCGAGATCAACGACACCGTCGCCTTTCTCAAGAGCCTAAGCAGCGAGATCGTCGATTACGGATACTGAGATCGTCTTATGCGAGCGCTGCGTTGGATACTTCTTTTGGCGATGCTGCTGGCGGCAGAGAATATTCACTGGATCGGAGACTACGAAAGGGCGCGACGAGAGGCAATAGAAGCTGACAAAAAGCTTCTGCTTCTGATCACCCGGCCCGGGTGCGAAGCTTGCCGAAAGATGCTGGCGATGACGCTTCAGTCTCCAAGGTGCGTAGAAGCCGTCAACCGAAGTTTCGTCGCCGTGATCGTCGACTTCGAGGGCGATGCCAGTTACCCTATCGAGTTGTTCTACACCCAGGAGTTCCCGGCGTTTTTTTTCATCGACCCCAAAGAGGAATCTCTCCTGTCGTCTCCACTGAGCGGATACCACGACTGTGCGCAATTGCGACGACTTCTTCAGGCGGCATCCCAGAGCCGATGAGAGAGCGTTTTGATCTTTACATAAAGCGCCCCTTGTGGAGATGGGGCTTTGGGAATGTCGAGTCGCTTGAGTAGCGTCGCCTCCTCTTCGCCTTCGTAAAAGCCATGGAGAAGCTCTTCGGCAAGAGGAGAGAGTTGGCGCAGCAGATACCAGAGTTGAAGAAACTCGATGGAATAACGGTTCAAGATATGACGGCTGAAGGCTTCGAAGGAGGCGTATCCCGCCGCATCGAAATCCTCCAGGATCACGCCGAGGAGATCGCCCAGTTTTCGCAAAGGCACCGAATAGTAAAGCAGCCTTCCCGGGGCGGGATCGGGGGCTTGGAGCGCGCCGAGATAGATGCGAACTGCCCGTTCGGTAGGACCATAGAGGTTGGTGCGCAAGCCGATAAGCCCCAGATCGCTGTGGTGGTGGCGGCCGCAGCCCTTGAGACAGCCGCTCAATCCCAGGCTGATACCTCGTATTTGCAACGCATCGATGGGTAGAGCTTTGAGATCCTTTTTGACATCCCAGAGGGAGAGGGGACAGTAGCGGGCTCCGGCACAGGCGACGATCGGCGCATGCCGATCGGATTTTAGATTTTGGATTTTGGATCTTGAATG
Source organism: Campylobacteraceae bacterium (assembly GCA_026983875.1). GTDB lineage: Bacteria > Campylobacterota > Campylobacteria > Campylobacterales > Sulfurovaceae > Nitratifractor. The sequence goes on along the minus strand of JALSTG010000061.1, from coordinate 966 downwards.
AAGGGGATCTTTCGATTGGATGTTTTGGGGGTTGAAGATCCAGAGCTCTTGATTCGGGGTGAGGCGCAGTTCGCGGTTTTGGGCCTCTTCGAGAGCCCGGCGCAGCTCGGCGGCGTCGATCTCTCCGTGCTTTCCGTAGCGTGAGATGGGGAGGAGATGATCGCGGTTTTCGCTGCTGCTGCGCATTTTGAGCTCTCCCGCTTTGGGGAGTGGGCGGCCGTATGCTTCTTCGATGAGGCGGCGCAGTTGGGACATACCGACGGCTTCGATGAGGTGAACGAGGCGGGTTTTGGAGCGGCTGCCTCTGAGGCCGTGGCGGCGGTAAACCCCGGCGACGGCGGCGAAGAGAACGGGGGCTTCCTCCAGCGGGCAGAAGATGTCGGCGTCTTGTGCCGTTTCGCTGTTTTTGCCTCCCAGGTAGAGGTTGAATCCCCAGGCTCCCCCTTTGCGGGCGAGGGCGAAGAGCAGGTCGTTGCCCCAGGGGTTGAAGGAGGGAAATTCTCGGCCGACGAGGGCGGTATTGAATTTGCGGGGGATCGTTCCGATCCAGCGGGGATTGCGGCAAAATATTTTGCTTATTTCTTCAATCAGGGGAGCGCAGTCGATTCGGGCGTCGGGGGCGATGCCGTCGAGGGAGTCGGTGACGACGGCCCGGAAATTGTCCGTCAGGGTCTGAGTGCTTCCGCATCCGATCGCATCGAAGCGTCTCCAGAGGGGGTAGATCTGTTGGGCAGAAATGTCGTGGAGTTCGATTTGCCCCCGGGCGGTCAGTAGGATCCTCAGCCCCAGCTCCTCGGCGCTTTGTGCGGCGAGGGTGAGTATTTCCCGTGACGGGCGGCCCGCATCGACGCGCAGACGCAGCATCCAGATCTCGGGGCGGAGTTTGATATTGTAGATGCCGAAGTTTTTCAGATAGAAGCGCATCGCTTCGTCGGGAGCCTCCCAGTCGAGGCGCTCCAGGCGCTG
>JALSTG010000060.1 GCA_026983875.1 Campylobacteraceae bacterium | reverse complement strand
CCCGGGATACCCGCCGCCTCTTTGCCCTTAATTCCATTCATTATGAAGGTTCCCGTAAGCTGGACACTCTCCAGATCTTCAATATTCCCGACCTCTCCGACGCCCGCAAGGTTCTAATCCTCGACGATATCGCCGACAGCGGAGAGACCCTCGTAGAAGTCCTGAATCGTCTCCGGGAGCTCTACCCTGATATCAAGTTCAAAGTCGCAACCCTTTTCTACAAACCCGGTTCTCTGATCCGGCCCGACTTTACCGTCAAAGAGGCACCGTCGTGGATCGACTTTTTCTGGGAAATCGATCCGCTCTAAGCCGAGTCATTACGCTTGGTAAGGGCTCTGATCCGCTACTAATCAAGAATCATTACTCATTCTAATCTTCTCTTAATCCTTTTCATTCTAAACTATGGGCGTTTCGATATCAATCAAAAGGAGAAACAATGATGAAGAAACTGCTCAAACTTTCGGCGATTGCCACACTGGCTACCGCGACTCTGGCCACGGCCGGGACCCTCGACGACGTCAAAAAGGCCGGCGTCCTCAAATGCGGGGTCAACACCGGACTCCCCGGCTTCAGCGAAGCCGACTCCAAAGGTCAGTGGAGAGGCCTCGATGTCGACTACTGCCGGGCACTGGCCGCAGTCGTCCTGGGCGACGCTTCCAAGGTCAAGTATGTTCCCCTCAACGCCAAAGAGCGCTTTACCGCACTCCAGAGCGGGGAGATCGACGTACTCTCCCGCAATACAACCGACACCGAAACTCGAGACACCTCTCTGGGGATCAACTTCACCGGCGTCATGTACTACGACGGCCAGGGCTTTATGGTCCCCAAAGCTCTAGGTGTCAAAAGCGCCAAAGAGCTCGACGGAGCCACCGTCTGTATCCAGGCCGGTACCACGACGGAGCTCAACCTCGCCGACTACTTCCGCGCCAACGGAATGAAGTTCAAGGCGATCACTTTCGACACCAACGATCAGGTGACCAAAGCCTTCGTCTCCGGTCGCTGTGACGTTCTAACGACCGATGCGTCCGGGCTCTACGCCACCAGAACCAAGCTGGCCAATCCCGACAAATATGTCGTCCTTCCCGAAATCATCTCCAAGGAGCCCCTGGCTCCCGCCGTGCGCCACGGAGATGACCAGTGGTTCGACATCGCCAAGTGGACCCGTAACGCTCTGCTGACTGCCGAAGAGAAGGGCCTCACAATGGCCAACGTCGACGACGCCAAGGCTAAGAGCACCGATCCCGAAACCCGTCGTCTCCTGGGTGTCGAAGGCGATATGTGCAAAAACGTCGGTCTCGACAAAGAGTGTTTCTACCGTGCGATTAAGCAGGTCGGAAACTACGGAGAGATCTTCGAGCGCAACGTCGGCGTCAACACTCCCCTGAAAATCGAGCGGGGCCTCAACGCACTCTGGACCAAAGGCGGTCTGCAGTACTCTCCCCCGTTCCGCTGATTTTTCGGAGCCGAGGCTCCGGAAGATAGTGAATAATGAATAGTGAATAGTGAGATAGCGTAGGATGCTTTTGTTTACAAAAGTTCCTATCGGAATAGGCGTTGCTTTGCAACGCAAACCATAATTATTCATTATTAATTATTCACTTTTCACTAAAAAACGAAAGGATCACCTTTGCCTTCATTTCTTCGCGATGAAAAGGTCCGCGGTATTCTTTATCAGATCATTACGATCGTCCTCTTTGTCGGCTTTCTCTTCTACATCGCCCAAAATACCGCTCACAATATCGAACAACGGGGAATCAAGACCGGCTTTGACTTTCTCAATGCCACGGCGGGTTTTGACATCACCGAGTCGCCGATTCCTTTCACCCCAAAAAGTACCCATTGGGATGTTTTCAAGGTCGGTCTGCTTAACACACTGATCGTCTCCTTCTGGGGGATCGTGCTGAGCTCTCTGATCGGATTGCTGATCGGCGTCTGGCGCCTGAGCCCAAACTGGCTCATCTCCCGTATTGCGGCTGGCTACATCGAGACCTTCCGCAATATTCCGGTGCTGCTCCAGATCCTTTTCTGGTACAACGTCGTCCTGGCTACGCTCCCCGCCACCCGACACAGTATCAATCTCTTTGATACCGTCTTTATCAACAACCGAGGCTTTTTCATGCCCGAGTTTGTTTTCGGCCCGGGATCATGGCTCATCGGTGCCGCCCTCTTTTTCGCCGTGGTCGCCATCTACTTCGTCAACCGATGGGCCAAAAAACGCCAGGAGGATACGGGAGAGCAGTTCCCGGTCTTTCTCACGGGAGTGATCCTTTTGATTCTTTTGCCGCTGCTGGCCTATTTTCTGGCCGGACGCCCCATTACGGCGGTCTATCCCGAACTCCACGGCTTCAACTTCAAAGGCGGTAAAACCTATACCCCCGAGTTTCTCGCCCTGCTTTTCGCCCTGAGCATCTATACCGCCACCTTTATCGGCGAAGCAATCCGTTCGGGGATCGAGGCAGTGCCCAAAGGGCAGAAAGAAGCGGCCACGAGCCTCGGGCTCTCGCCTTTGCAGCAGCTGCGGCTTGTCGTGCTGCCACAAGCGGTACGTATCGCCATTCCCAGCATCATCAACCAATACCTCAACCTGATCAAAAACTCCTCCCTCGCCGCGGCAATCGGCTATCCGGAGCTGGTGACGATTTTTGCCGGAACCAGTCTCAATCAGACCGGCCAGGCCCTGGAGATCCTCCTCATTACCATGCTGACCTATCTGCTCATCAGTCTGATCGTCTCGCTGATCCTCAACTGGTTCAACGCCAAAATGAAAATCAAGGAGCGCTGAAATGGCCGTCTATCCTCCCAAACAGGCTAAAGAGCCCCCTCTGTTGGAGCGCGGACCCATCGCATGGGTCCGACACAACCTCCTCTCGAGCCCTTTTAACATTATTTTCACCCTCTTGGGGATCGCCATTTTGTATATGATCATCCCTCCGTTCGTCAAATGGGCAATCCTCGACGCCCACTTCGTCGGTAACTCCAAAGCCGACTGCGCCGGGGGCGGCGCCTGCTGGATCTTCATCCGTGCCAAGCTCAACATGTTTCTTTACGGCTTTTACCCCCACGATCAGCTCTGGCGGCCCAAAGTAGTCATCGGTACCATTCTGGCTCTGGGCGCTTTCGCCAAATTCGTTCCGGGCCTTCATCGGCTCAAACTTGCTCTGATCGTTCTCTATCCCGTCTTTGCTTTCATTCTGCTGCACGGCGGTCTCTTCGGACTACCCCTGGTAGAGACGGCCAAGTGGGGCGGTCTGCTCCTGACTCTGGTGATTGCCACCGTCGGCATCGTCCTCAGCTTCCCCATCGGAATCCTCCTCGCACTGGGGCGACAGTCGAAGCTTCCTATCATCAAAAGCCTCAGCGTCTTCTATATCGAGTTCGTCCGCGGCGTGCCCCTCATTACCGTCCTCTTTATGGCTTCGGTGGTCCTTCCCCTCTTCTTTCCCGAGGGGGTCAACTTCGACAAACTCGCCCGAGCTCTCATCGGCATCACCCTCTTTGAAGCCGCCTATGTCGCCGAGAACATCCGTTCGGGATTCCAGGCGATCCCCAAGGGCCAATACGAAGCCGCCGATGCCCTGGGCCTGGGATACTGGCAGAAGATGGCCCTGGTGATCCTCCCTCAGGCGATCAAGGTCACGATCCCCAATCTGGTCGGGACCTTCATCAGCCTCTTCAAGGACACTTCGCTGGTGATGATCATCGGGCTCTTCGATCTGCTCAGCATGGTTACCGTCACCGCCAACGACCGGGACTGGCTGGGCATGGATACCGAAGGCTATGTCTTTGCGGCGTTTATCTTCTGGATCTTCACCTTCAGCATGTCGATGTACTCCAAACGGCTGGAAAAGAAACTCAATACCGATAAAGGGAAATAACCATGAGCGAAACCAACAAGAAAGCACTGGGCGAACCGATCATCCAGATCGAAAAGGTCAACAAGTGGTATGACGACTTTCATGTCCTCAAAGAGATCGACCTGGAAGTCAAACGCGGGGAGATCGTCGTTATTGCCGGTCCTTCCGGTTCGGGAAAATCGACACTGATCCGCTGCATCAACCGCCTGGAAGAGTATCAGGAGGGGAGTATCAAGGTCAAAGGGGTCGAAGTCAATAACGACGTCAAAAATCTCAAGGAGATCCGCGCCAATGTCGCCATGGTTTTCCAGCACTTCAATCTTTTTCCCCATTTGACAATCCTCGAAAATCTTACTCTCGCACCCGTCTGGGTCTACAAAAAGCCCAAAAAGGAAGCGATCGAAACCGCCATGCACTATCTGGAGCGGGTCAATATCGCCGACCAGGCCCACAAATACCCCAACCAGCTCTCCGGCGGGCAGCAGCAGCGCGTCGCTATCGCCCGGGCACTGTGCAAAAGTCCCGACATCATGCTCTTTGACGAGCCTACCAGCGCCCTGGATCCTGAGATGATCGGGGAAGTCCTCGATGTGATGATCTCCCTGGCCGAAGAGGGCAAGACCATGGTCACCGTTACCCACGAGATGGGCTTCGCCCGTAAGGTTGCCGACCGGGTCATCTTCATGGATGCCGGGCAAATCGTTGAGGAGAATGATCCCGAAACCTTCTTCCACCACCCCGAAAGCGAACGGCTCCAGCTCTTTCTCAAGCAGATCCTCAATCATTGACGTGCCCTTGGTGCAGGTCTTTGGTCATTCGCTAACGGTGAGCGGGGATATGCTAATGTCACAAGTCTCAGAAAAAGTCGCAAGTCGCAAGTCGCAAGTTGCAAGAGTTTTAGAAAATAGCGTTTCATTGAAACACTTACCAAAACTCTTCGCTCTTCACTCTTCACTTTTCACTCGTGACTGAAAGGAGCAGATTTTGCTTCTGACCTTTGCCGAATACCTCGGTATATTCGCCTTTGCCTACAGCGGTTTTAGCGTAGGATTGCGTCACCGACTTGACCTGCTAGGTCTGGGAGTCAGTGCCTTTCTTACCGCTCTGGGAGGCGGCTTGATCCGCGATCTCCTGGCTGACCGTCCCCCCTATGCCCTAACCCATGAAGGGCCGGCCCTGAGCGTGCTCCTGATCCTTGTGCTTCTGATCCTCTTTCACCGTCGCCTCCACCATGAGCTCGAGTCCCGGACACTGTTTATCTTCATCGATGCCCTGGGTCTTGCCTCCTTCGCCGTCTCGGGAGCCCTGGTGGGACGAGAGGCAGGGTTCAACGGCGCAGGCATCACCCTCCTGGCTTTCATTACCGCCGTGGGGGGAGGATTGCTTCGGGATATACTCATCAATCGCGTCCCCTATCTCCTTCGCGGCGGATTTTACGGTATCGTCGCCCTCATTCTTGGAATAGCCATTGCCCTCTTTGACCGTTTCGGTATCCTCAACGATCTAAGTGTTCTTGCACTTTTTACGGCAGGAGTTTTATTGAGAATGTGGGCCTGGAAACAAAAATGGAACCTGCCTACACTTGGGTAAGAATATAAACAGCTCTGTATAAAAAGTATCGGGAAATTATCTGAAGAAATATAAATAATGGTCGGAGTGACAGGACTCGAACCTGCGACCTCTACCACCCCAAGGTAGCGCGCTAGCCAGACTGCGCCACACCCCGACTTTTGGAGGGAGTGGAATAGTATCCAAGACTCCCTTAAATCACTCTGAAGCAACAGCAACCAAGAGATATTTCTTCCTCTTGGCTCGCCGGGAAGGCAATTACTTCATACTGCACGCACTCACCCCCGGAGGAGTCGTGGGCTGAATGGCCGCATTGTCGGCGCCGCCCTCCTCCTCGACCTTCTCCATGAAGGCGATGGTCTTGCTCGCCGCTTCCATGAAACGCTTGGCCGTTTCGCTCTCGGGCTTGTGGAAGGTCACCGGCTTACCAGTGTCACCTCCGATACGCACCTCCGGTTCGATAGGGATGCGAGCGAGGAGTTCCGTCCCGTACTCTTCGGCAACGGCTTGAGAAGTCCCCATACCAAAGATATCGTACTCTTTCCCGTCACCGGGGCAGATAAAGCCGCTCATATTTTCGATGACGCCCGCGATGGGGATATGGAGTTTCTGGAACATATCCAGACTCCGGCGGCTGTCGTCAAGGCTGACTTCCTGAGGCGTGGTGACGGTGACTCCCGCAGTAACGGGAACGCTCTGAGCCAGGGTCAGCTGGGCATCGCCCGTCCCGGGAGGCATGTCGATGACCAGCACGTCCAGATCGCTCCAGAGGATGTCGCGCAGGAACTGCTCGATCGCTTTCATGATCATCGCCCCTCGCCAGATCAGAGACTGGCCCGGCTCCATGAGACTGCCCATACTCATCACTTCGATCCCATAGGCTTCAATGGGCTTGACCTTGTTGCCGACCACTTCGGGTTTGACATCTTCGATCCCCATCATCCGGGGAATGTTGGGACCGTAGATATCGGCGTCGAGGAGTCCGACCTTCTTGCCCTGCATCGCCATGGCGATGGCCAAGTTGACGGCGGTGGTCGATTTGCCCACCCCGCCTTTGCCGGAGCTGATCATCAGGAACTGCTTGACCTGGGGAGCGATGTTCTTGCCGGTCATGGAGTTGGAGCGCTCTACGGGCTTTTTGGGGGCGATGATATCGACATAGACATCCTCCGCACCGGCCTTGGCCAGCTCCGTCTCGATATCTTTGATCAGCTGCATCTTCACCTCGTCGGCGCTGGAGGTGATCTCCACGGTCACTTTGACCCGGTCGTTGTCGTCGATCTCGACGCCCTTGACGAAATTGAAACTGACGATATCTTTGGTAAATCCGGGATAAGTTACGTTACTCAGTGCTTCAAGCACCTTCTCTTCGGTCATAAAAACTCCTTCTAATTAGTGTTATGTGCTAAGTGTTACGTGTTACGAGGGCGGCGAAGCCGCCCTTTAATCTCCTGCACCCTCGGTCATCGCTTCGCCGTGCTCTTCGACGATGCTCTGGGTGATCTTGTAGGAGCAGAATTTCGGTCCGCACATGGAGCAAAACTCCGCTTCCTTGAAGACATCCTGCGGCAGGGTCTCGTCGTGATACTCCCGGGCCCGATCGGGATCGAGGGCCAGCTCGAACTGCCGGTTCCAGTCAAAGCCGTAGCGTGCGTCGCTCATGGCGTCGTCGATATCTCTGGCACCGGGGCGGCCCCGGGCGATGTCCGCGGCATGGGCCGCGATCTTGTAGGCAATGATCCCTTCACGCACGTCCGCGGCATTGGGCAAGCCCAGATGCTCCTTGGGGGTGACGTAGCAGAGCATGCTCGCTCCGTGCCAGCCGCCTACCGCCGCTCCGATGGCGGAGCTGATATGGTCGTAACCCGCGGCGATGTCGGTCACCAGCGGCCCCAGGATATAGAAGGGCGCTTCGTGGCAATATTCCCGCTCGAGTTTCATGTTGCGCTCGATCTGATTGAGGGGCACGTGGCCGGGACCTTCGATCATCACCTGCACATCCTTCTCCCAGGCCTTCAGCGTCAACTCTCCCAAAACCTTAAGCTCGCTTAGCTGCGCCTCGTCGCTGGCATCGTAGAGGCAGCCCGGACGCAGGGAGTCCCCCAGGGAGAGAGAGACGTCGTAGCGGCGGCAGATGTCGAGGATCTCGTCGAAAGCTTCGTAGAAAGGATTCTCCCGGTGGTGATGCATCATCCAAGCCGCCATCAGGGATCCACCCCGGCTGACGATCCCCATCTTGCGCTTGGCGACATGGGGCATGAAGCGTAGGAGGAATCCCGCATGAATCGTGAAATAGCTGACCCCTTGCTGCGCCTGCTTCTCCAGAGTCTTGAGCATGATGTCGATAGTCAGATCTTCGACCTTGTCGTTGATATCGTGCAGAATCTGATAGATCGGCACGGTCCCGATGGGGACGGTGGAGTGGGCGATCACCGCTTCACGGATGGCATCGAGGTCGCCTCCCGTGGAGAGGTCCATAATCGTATCGGCCCCGTATTTGAGACAGACATCCACCTTCTCGATCTCTCCGGCGATGTCGCTGGCCAGGGCTGAAGAGCCGATGTTGGCGTTGATCTTGCAACTGACCGCCATGCCGATTGCCATGGGATCGAGCTGCTTGTGGTTGACGTTGGCGGGGATGATGCAGCGGCCACGGGCCACTTCGCTGCGCAGGAACTCGGGATCGATGCGCTCCTTAGCGGCGATATGTTTCATCTCTTCGGTGACGATGCCTTGTCGGGCATAGTACATTTGGGTCCGGACGGGATCGTGCTCCCGCTTTTTGAGCCATTCTTCTCTCATGGGTTTTCCTCTAATGTTAATCTCGAAGCTATTGCAGTTATACCAGCGCAATCTTAAAGGAAACATAAAAAATAGGCCATTCCTGACAAAAATTGTCTTATTTTTTATCGAACCCTCAACTGTTATATGTTTCAAAAAGTATCTCTTTGGTTTTAGATAAGTTTGTATCTGTATAATTTCGTTACATATTAAGGACTAAGAGAGTGATGAAAGGATAAAAATCCCTCTCTGACATGTCGAATAAAGAAGGAGAAGTGTGAAGGATACGACCCTGATACTCCTGGCAGCCGGCAGCTCCAGTCGATTCGGTCTGCCGGTGAAAAAACAGTGGCTCTATCTCGGGGACCGTCCCCTCTGGGTCCGGGTCGCCGAGGCTTTCGAAAGGACAGCCGAGTTTGCCCGGATCATCCTCAGTGCCGAAAGGGGTGAGCGAAACTACATGAGCCGTTTTGCCGACTATACCTTCGTCGACGGAGGCAGCAGCCGCCAGGAGTCCCTGACCAAGGCCCTGGAAGCGGTAGAGACCCCCTGGGCTCTGGTCGGTGACATTGCCCGATGCTGCGTCGATGAAGCGCTGGTAAAGCGGGTCCTGAAACGTAAAGGAGAGGCCGCCTGTATCGCCCCTGCGCTCCAAGCCGTTGATACTGTTTATGAAGACGGAGCACCCGTCGATCGTAGCCGTATCCGGCTGATCCAGACGCCCCAGCTCAGCCGAACGGAGATCCTGCGTAGAGCACTGGCGGAGGCGGAAACTTTTACGGACGAGAGTAGTGCCATCCATGCCTTGGGGGAGAAGGTCCTCCTCATCAAGGGCTCGCCCCGTGCCCATAAGCTCACTCACCTCGAAGACCTCAGGCGTCTCGACTGCCTGGAAGCTCCGTCCCGGGAGAACTTCACCGGTTTCGGCCTCGACATCCACGCTTTTGAGGCGGGAAAAGAGATGAGGCTCGGAGGCATCACTATCGACGCTCCGATGGGCTTCAAAGCCCACAGCGACGGCGACGTGGCGATCCATGCCCTCATCGACGCCTTGCTGGGAGCGGCAGGAATGGGCGATATCGGTGAACATTTCCCCGACACGGATCCCCAGTGGAAAGATGCCGACTCGATGGAGCTTCTCGATGCCGTACTCGGACGCATCAGGGGCTGCGGTCTGGAGCCTCGCCACGCCGACCTGACGATCCTCGCTCAGACGCCTCGCCTCGGCCCTTACAAAGAGCCCATCCGCCGTCGACTCGCCAAAACCCTGGGTCTTCCCCCGGCCCGAGTCAACATCAAAGCCACTACCGCCGAGAAGATGGGATTTGTGGGCCGCAAAGAGGGAGTAGCGGTCCATGCCGTGGCCACCCTCGGCATCTACGACTGGAGGAGTGCTTTATGAAAATCGTCATCATCGAAAACGAACTTTATCTCGCCCAAAGCATTGCCGCCAAACTCGCCGAACACCACTTTCAGACCGAGATCTACAGCTCCGTCAAAGAGGCGATGGAACGTGTTGCGGACGTCTACCTCCTCTCCACCAATCTCCCGGGCCAAAACTTTCTGCCCCTGATCGAAAAGTTCCGGGATAAAAACGTCCTCTTGATGGTCAACTACATCAATAACGATACCGTCGGAGAACCCCTCAAAGCCGGTGCTCAAGATTATATAGTCAAGCCCTTTATGATCGAGGAGCTGATCCGGAAGATCGAGCACTTCCACGACTACCGGATGCTCCAGGAGCGCAACCGCTTCTACGAAGAGTATCTCGACCACTTCTATCGAGAGGTAGCTTTACCCTTGGAACCGGAGAATCTGGAGCTTCCCGTCGTGATCCACACCAACTATCAACGCGCTGCCGACAAGCTGGCTCTACAACTCAATCGGATCCATAAAAACATCCTGACCCTTATCCCTCTGGAGGAGCCCGGATGGAAAGAGAAGATCGAAAAGCTGGACGAAGAGCACATCGGTTACATCACCCACCTAGAAAAGCTGAAAAAAGGGGAGCGCGAATCCCTCTATACCCTACTGGAAGGCAAACGTTTCATCCTCACGGACAGCTCGGGGGAGATCGAGACTCCCTTCCCTTCCCTGACCCTCAAAACCTCCCAGAAACTCTACGACCAGGACGAGATTCTCACCATCGACGAATATGTCCAGCATATTGTTCGCACTTTCCAGTACAAGTTTCCCGATACGGAGTTGAGCAAAAAGCTGGGTATCTCTCGTAAAAGCCTCTGGGAAAAAAGGAAAAAATATGAGCTCTTCAAAAAGAAATAAACAGCTCCATATCGACACCGAAGCACTTTCCACGCTGGCCTTGGTTCAGGAGGGACTCCTGGCTCCCGTGACGGGGCTCATGAGCGAGAGCGAAGCCAAGGAGGTCGATCGGACCCGGCAGTACCGAGGAATCCCCTTTCCATTCTCCTTCATTTTGGCTCCCCGAGGCCGGCGCAACCAAGAGGTCCTAGAGTCGGCCCAGCGTGGTGAAACCCTAGATCTCGTCTGCGAAGGAAAAAGCGTCGGCCAATTGACGGTAGAAGATCGTTTTGCGATCGATCCCAAAGATCGGCTAATCCACATCTACGGTTCCGCCGATCCGACCCACCCGGGAGTTCGCAATACGATGGCCCGCCTAGGGACGATTGCCGTCAGCGGCCCCTATCGGGTGGAGTACCCTTTGATCCGCGATACGATCAATCGTGTCCGACGGATGATCCGGCACACCGGAGCCCAAAAAGTCTCGGCGATGATGCTAGCGGCCAATCCCCTCAACCGTGCCCACGAACGCATCATCCGCCAGACCCTTGGGGATACCGACCTGATGGTGCTTTTTTTACGAAAACCCTTTACCAACGAGGGGCTGCGCTACGACATCCGTCACGGGGCTCTAAATCTCTTCATCGAAAACTTTCTTCCTCGCAATCGTGCCATGGTGGTGCCTTTTGAAAACACCTACATCTTCGCCGGCTACAATGAACTGATTCTCGACGCGCTATTGGCCAAAAACTGTGGCTGCCATGAGCTGGTCATCGGCAAAAACCACGCCGGTTTGGGCCTCTATTATGATCGGAACCGCCTCAACTCCATTTTTGACAGCCTCAGCGATATCGACATTGAGATCCGTACCGTGGACAAGTATGTCTACTGCGACACCTGCAAAACCCTGGTAAGCACCCACACCTGTCCTCACGGCCAGCACCACCACATCCACTACCACTCCGAGTCGATCATGACCCTGATCGAACATGGCATCCTCCCTCCCCCCATTCTGGTCCGCAAGGAGATCTCCGCCAATATACTCGCGGCGCTTTTCCCCAACCGGATCGAGAACCTCCAGGAGACCTACTACTCCCTGATGCCCAGTAACGGACTTCTGGAACATCAGAGCGACGAGCAGTTCTACCTCAAGCTCATGGAACTCTATCAGACCAGCTCCCTGACATGAGTCTCACTATCGAGAGTCAATTCCGGCTCACCGCTCATAGACCACCTCATTATTACCCAAGGAGTTCATAATGTCCCTGAACCGACTCTTCCTTACGCTTGGCGGCGCCGGCAAACTCCCCGCGCCCCTCGGCCTCCTCCTGACAGCTCTGCCTCTAGGCATCTTCCTCCTTCTGGCTCTCGGTGCCGAGAGCCTTTTCACTCTCGCCTTCGCTCTTTTTATCGTCGGGGTTTTCGAAGTCAACCGCTACGAACAAAGCACCGGCAACCATGACGCTCCCGAAATCCTTCTCGATGACGCGGTGGGTCTCTGGATCGCCCTGCTAATCGGCGCCCATGCTCCGAGTCTCACCCCGAACTTTCCCTACGCTCTCCCCGCGGCTTTCCTGCTGAGCCTGGCAGCTTTTGTGCTTTTTGAACGCTGGAGGCCCTCGACCATCGGCTGGATCGGACGCAATCTCAAAGGCGGCCTGGGAGTCATGCTCGACGATCTCCTGGCAGGCTTTGCCGCAGGAGCACTCACGCTACTGATTTTCAAAGGTATCGCAATATTCTGGAAATAGACGAAAGATTCAAAGAAAGAGAGGAAAACGCACAGCGTCATCACTCCTTGCCGGCGGTCCCGTAGATAAGGGATCGAAGCGATTTACGATAGGTATCGTAATCGAAATCTTCGACCCGGGCGACGCCGTCTTCGACTGCCTGTTTGGCCACGGCGGAAGCGACCCATATCAGTACCTCCTTGTTGAAGGGGAGCGGAATGATATGCTCAGGACCGTAGGAGATATCCTCCTTGTGGTAGGCGGCTTTGACATAGTAGGGGACCGGCTCCTTGGCCAGGGCCGCCAGGGCCTTGGCGGCAGCCATCTTCATGTTTTCCGTGATTTTTCGGGCCCTGACGTCCAGCGCCCCCCGGAAGATGAAAGGAAAACCCAGAACGTTGTTGACCTGATTGGGATAGTCACTGCGCCCGGTGCCCATGATGACGTCGTCACGCACCTTCGCGACCTCCTCGGGCAAGATCTCCGGCACCGGATTGGCTAGAGCGAAGATTACAGGATTTGGCGCCATGGAAGCGACCATCTCAGGCTTGAGAGCTCCGGCAACGCTGAGACCCAAAAACATATCGGCCCCCTTGATCGCATCGGCCAGGGTCCGAGCATCGGTCCGGACGGCAAACTCCCGCTTATAGGCGTTGAGATCCTCCCGGCCCTCGTGGATCACTCCCTTGGAGTCACACATGATGATCTCTTTCGCTCCTGCCGCCCGATACATTCGGGCGCAGGAGATTCCCGCCGCTCCGGCGCCGTTGATGACGATCTTCATCTCGTCGATCTTCTTGCCCGTCAGTTCGGCGGCGTTGAGCAGGCCCGCGGTAGTAATGATTGCCGTGCCGTGCTGATCGTCGTGAAAAACGGGGATATCGAGCATCTCCTGAAGCCGCTGCTCGATCTCGAAACACTTGGGCGCGGCGATATCTTCCAGATTGATCCCCCCAAAGGTCGGGGCGATGGCCGCCGTCGCGGCGATGATCTCATCGGCATCGTGCACGGCCAACTCAATGTCAAAGGCATCCACATCGGCAAATTTTTTGAAAAGCACCGATTTGCCTTCCATCACGGGCTTGCCGGCCTCGGGGCCGATATCCCCCAGTCCCAGGACCGCCGATCCGTCGCTGACGACGGCGACGAGGTTGCCTTTGTTGGTATAGGTATAGGCCAACTCCTTCTCTTTTTCGATCTCCTGACAAGGGATCGCCACACCCGGCGTATAGGCCAGGGCCAACTCTTCCTGAGTATCGCAAGGTTTGGTAATTTCGATACCGATCTTACCCCCTTTATGATACTCCAACGCCTTAAGCCGCTCATTCTTTTTATCACTCATCACTCGTACCTTTGTGTTAAATTCAGGCAAATCATACTCCCGTAAGGTTTAAAAACGAAAGTGTATTTATCCTTTTTCGATAGAATCTTTTCAATTTAGGCGACACGCCTTTCATACGACCGTCGCCTTCTGAATCGCCTTGTAAAAGCTAGAGCAAAAGAGGAGTCCCTTTGGCCCGTGTTCCCTGCACCCACTGCCATCTGGAGTTCGACGAATCGGTGATGATCACCGAGGAGGAGAACGGCAAAACCCTTCACTTCTGCTGCAAAGGGTGCCAGGGGGTCTATCATCTCCTCAAGTCCGAAGGGCTCGAGAGCTTCTACGATAAACTGGGGGGTACCCGCCTCGAGCCCGCCGACAAAGCCCGGAAAAAAAGAGAGGATTTGGAGCGTTTCGACCTGGAAGGCTTCCACCGGAAATACGTCCGTACGACTCCCGAAGGCTTCAGTGAAATCCACCTCATCATCGAAGGGATCCACTGCTCCGCCTGCGTCTGGCTCAATGAAAAGGTCCTCCACCAAACTCCCGGTATCGTCGAAGCAAGCATCAACTACTCTAATAACAAAGCCCGAGTAGTCTGGGACCCCGAGCGGCTCAAGCTCTCGCAAATCATCGAAACTATCCGCAATATCGGCTACAACGCCTATCCCTACGACCCGGCCCTCCAGGAGGAACGGGCCCGCAAAACCCGTAACGACTACTACTCCCGTATCCTCGTGGGCGTCTTCGCCACTATGAACATCATGTGGATCGCCATCGCCCAGTACGCCGGCTACTTCACCGGGATGGAGAAAGGCCACAAAAATATCCTCAACATCGCCGAATTTATTCTGGCGACTCCAACGCTCTTCTACAGCGGCTGGATCTTTTTCCGGGGGGCCTGGTACGGGCTGAAAAACCGTTTCGTCAACATGGACCTCCTTGTCGCTTCCGGTGCGCTGCTGGCCTGGCTCTACTCCGTCTACGCCATGATCACTCTCAAAGGAGAGGTCTATTTCGATTCGGTGACGATGATTATCACCTTCGTTCTGGTCGGCAAATACCTTGAAGTCCTCAGCAAGCGCCAGGCCGTCGACACTCTCGACCGGATCATCGGCTCCATGCCTACCGAGGCCACGGTGGTCCGAGACGAAGAAAAGGCCCTGGTGAGCATCGAAAATATAGAACCCGGTGATATTATCGAACTCAAACCCGGCGAAAAGGTCGCCCTCGACGGGATCCTTCGCACGGGAAGCGCCCTTTTTGACGAAAGCCCTCTCACCGGTGAGAGCGAACCGATTCTCAAAGAGCCCGAGGATGAGATTCTCAGCGGCACGATCTGCCTCGATTCGGTGGTCCGCTATGAGGTGACCAAAAAAGCCGAGGAGTCGCTGCTGCACCAGATCACCGAGCTCCTAAGCGACGCCGTGACCAAAAAACCCAAAATCGAACAGCTGGCCAATGTAATCAGCGGCTATTTCTCCCTCGTCATCCTCTCCATCGCCCTGCTGACTTTCGCCGGGTGGCTCTGGTATGCCGGCTCCTTCGAACGGGCCCTGATCGTCGCCATCAGCGTCATCGTCATCGCCTGTCCCTGCGCCCTGGGTCTGGCAACGCCCATGGCGACCCTGGTGGGAATCTCCCGGGCCGCCAAGCGGGGGATTCTCTTCAAAGAAGCCTCGATGCTCGAGACCCTGGCCAAAGCCGATCTCCTGGCCCTGGACAAGACCGGTACCGTCACCGAAGGACGCCCCAGCGTCATCGCTTTCCACAGCGAAGAGGGCTTCGAACCCGCTCTGCTCCTGGCGCTGGTGGAGAGTTCCAACCACCCGGTGAGCAAAGGTGTCGGCCGCTTTTTGAGGGAACGCTACGAAGGCATCGAGCCCGTCACTCTCGACTCGGTCAAAGAGATACAGGCCCAGGGGATCACCGCCCTCGTCGGCTCTCGGCGCCTCGCCGGAGGCAACCGTGCCCTGATGGAGGCTTTGGAGATCCCCTGCGACATCGATAGCGAAGAGACCCTCTTTCTCTTTGCCGTCGGCGACCGGATCGTCGCCCGTTTCGAGCTTCGGGATCGGCTTCGAGACGGCGCTGCCGAGGCGATCGGACGGATCAAAGCCCGGGGCATCAGGGTCGTCATGCTTACCGGCGACCACGAAGCCGCGGCTCGACGCATTGCCACCGAAGCGGGGATCGACGAAGTCCACGCTCGACTTCTCCCCCAGGATAAGGCGGAGATGATCGATCGCTTCCATCAAAAGGGCCATATCGTCGTCATGGCCGGCGACGGGATCAATGATGCCGTCGCCCTTGCCCGCAGCGACATTGCCGTCGCCATGGGCAGCGGAGCAGACATCGCCGTGGAAGTCAGCGACGTCGTCCTCCTCGAAGACCGACCCGAACACCTTGCCGACGCCTTCGTCATCGCCCGCCGCACTTTCCGCAGCGTCAAGCAAAACCTCGGCTTCTCCGTGCTCTACAATACCGTCGCCGTCCCCCTGGCGGTCCTGGGCTTCGTCAATCCCCTCGTCGCGGCCCTCTCCATGAGCCTCAGTTCCCTCTTCGTCGTGGGCAACTCCATGCGGATCAAACTGGAGAAAGGCGACAAATGATGCAGAGACGAAAAGTGTATCAAAAACCGCAAAAGTACACCGTTTCCCAATGAAA